>CAXYUC010000274.1:0-1840 GCA_964292075.1 uncultured Mycolicibacter sp. | reverse complement strand
GATCGGCTACCCCCCGACTGAAGTCGAGGGCTTGCGCCGAAGAAATTTCGGTCATCGATACCGGCGTCTTCAGTGCGCGCCTCGGTTGCCGCGATACCCGACTGACGACGGAGTACCGGCCGATTCTCGAAGGACGTCCGGCAATCATCTCCTTTGTTACCGTCGCCGAGATCCAGTTCGGTGCCACGGTCGCTCAATGGGGACCTTCCCGACTTCAACGACTCGACCGCGAGGTGCACCGCGCCGAGTTGTCTGGCCAGGCCCGGAACTCGTCGACGCGTATGCCGCCCTGCGTGCATGGTGCGTACGTCATGGGCACGGCCTCGGACAGAAGGATTACGAGGCAGACCGCTGGGCAGGCCGCAACTGCTATCCGCCTTGGCGTCCCGCTCGTTGCGCATGACGCGATCTTCGTGGGCGTTGACGGCTTGACGCTGATTTCGACACTCTGACGTCGCGGTCGCCGCTCGCGCGCGTCGGCCCTCATTGAGGACGTCGAGGTCGCCCCGAATGTTTCAGACCGTCGCTGATGTGGCGGCAGGTGGTGGCCATGGTGGTGATCTGCGGGCGGGTCAGCTGCCCGAGGAAGTGGATGCGGACTGCGTTGGCGTAGGCGAGCAATGCCTCCTCCACCAACGTTTTCCCCGGTCCGGTGATGGCGGCTACAACGCGGCGGCGATCGTGTGGGTCCACGGTCCGCGTCACCAAGTCGCGTTCTTCGAGACGCCGGATGTGACGAGTGAGCCGGCTCGGCGGTGCCGCCAACGCCTCCGCCAATTCAGCCAGCGGGACACTTCCGCCCTGTGAGTTGGCCAACAGATCCAGCAGCTGCACATCGGCCAGCGAGAGCCGGTGGGCGTCGAGCAGTTCCCGATTGAGCAGGGCGGCCATCCGCAAGACGGTCGCCAAATAGTTCTGCCACGACTTGTGTTCTGCCCCATCCAAGTCCGGTACCCCGCCGGCGATACGACCGGGAAGGAAACCGGCCATCACGCGCGACGCTTTCGGGTCATCAGTGGCATACCCGCTTCCGTCGGGCGGTGACGGTTTCGGTGAGCTTGACGACGTTCGTCTCCCGCGGTTCACCGGCCGAGCCGACCGATGCCGGTGCGTGCCAATGCGCGAGCGCGTCAAGCTCGCCGTCCAGATACAGCCAGCGGCACGCGCCACGGCAGATCTGCCCGTCCGGTCCGGTGGGCAGCCGCATGGGCTCCACCAGCATGATCGAATCCGCTTCAATACCATGAGATTCGGCCAGCGCGGACTGTATCAACGCCACCAATGTCGCCAGCTCGTCCTCACCGGCCGGGCAGCTGACCTCCTGCACCACCACCAGATGTTCGGATTCATCGGCGAACACCGCACCACGCCCGGTCAACAACACCGCATGACAATCCTGCACGGTGGCCTCAAGCTCGTTCGGGTAGTAGTGCACCCCACCGAGCACCACCAAATCAGGGAGCCCGCCGGCGATGAACAGTTCCCCACGCCGCATAAAGCCGCGATCCCCGGTGCGCAGAAACGGGCCCTCCCCGCTGCCGGCCAGAAACGCCTCGAAAATTTGATCGCTCTGCCTCGGTGCGCCCCAGTAGCTCTGCGCCACACCGGGCCCGCCCACCCAGATCTCCCCGACTTCATCGGGCCCGCACTCCACCCGGGTATTCGGGTCAACGATCATCACCGGCTGGCGGGGCCGCCCACAGCCCACCACCGCGACCGCATCCGGATCGTTCGGGTCGGTGTCCAGGGCCCAACTCGAGGCCAGCCCGCCCCGATCAAGGTGGCACACTGGGGTTCCCCAGAAAAAGTGGACTCGGTTAGCTTGCTTCCAGGGTGACAT
>CAXYUC010000273.1:0-2012 GCA_964292075.1 uncultured Mycolicibacter sp. | reverse complement strand
GGTCCGCATCACGGCGAACGGTCGATCGGAAAAACCGCCCGCACGAACGCGTTTGAGTTCCGTCTCGGCCCAGTCGGTGATGGCATGGTTGCGTGCGGTTTGCGCCGAGCGATAGCGGGCGACGAACTCCGGCGAGTACGGGGGCCCGTTGCGCTCGTCGAACAGGTCGAGATCGGGATCGGTCGCGACCGGGTCCTTTTCGTCGACGACCGCGGCGTCCATCCAGGCGGGGGGCACCTCCGGGCGTCCGGGGGGGGGTGCGGGGGCTCGGCACAACCGGCCGCGCGGGGCGTGCCCCCCGCCATTGAAGCTCCGTACGGCTGGCTGTCAATTGGCTTGGTGGGCAACCTTTTTAGTCCTTGGCGGGCTTTGCTGTCGGAAGTTCGCTTGAGTGCGGTGAGGGGCCGGTAACGCGGATTTAACATTCGGATCCGGCGGAGTAAACGGTGCGTAACACGTTATTAACGAACACTCAGCACACTAAGAGCTATGAAACGGTTTCTGCTGCTGGCGGGCATCACCGCCATGGTCGGTCTGGCGGCCCCGGCGCACGCAGAGCCGGTCGGCAGCGACGCCGCCTTCCTCACCCAGCTGACCGGGGCCGGCTTGAGCCACAAAGGCTCGGACCAGGTGGCCATCTCGGCCGGTCACTCGGTGTGCCAGCTGATGGACGCCGGACTCACCCCGATGGACACCGTGGTCGCCGTACAGACCACCAACCCCGGCTTCACGCTGCAGCGTGCCGCGGAGTTCGCCCGGATCGCCGCGCAGAACTACTGCCCCGAGCACGCCTGATTTTGCGCCCGCCCTGGAGTACGGGGCTGCCGGCAGCATTGCGGATGGTGACTTTAGAAGTACTTTAGATGTCATGGACGTCGTGTCGTTCTCGGATCTGCAGCTGCGGGGGAAAGCCACAGTCGAGGCCTGGCTGCGTAAGTCGGCAAGCCGCGTTCTCGTGGTGCGACGTCGCGATGCCGAAGACCTGGTGCTGACAACCGCCTCGCGGGCCGCGCAGGCACGCGAAGCCTCGTCGGTGACCTCGCGATTGCTTGCCGCGTTGATGCAGCAAGACCCGCATGTCCAGGATCGAATCGCCGATGTCGCTCCCGAGGTGTTTCCGTGGGTGGCGTTCTTGTCGCGCGACGAGATCCGTGAATTTGTTGGCGAGTTGGTGTCGACGATGAAGGCTGCTGACTCGATCGATAACCCGGCGCCGGTGGCCCAAGTGATTGACGCGTGGCGACACACCGCCGAGGTGCTGGCCGATCCTGAACTCGCCGCCGTTCTGTCCGCACCCAGTGGCGAGGACTTCGGGTCAGTGCCGGGGCCGGGAGCCCGTGGGTAGGTGGCGCCAAAGCGTGGGGATCGTGTCGCGCCGCCTGCTGGTAGTGGCGAGTGGGAGCTGCGATTCGCCACCAGCGAGGCTGCCAAGGGCTGGGAAGCGCTGAGTCAGCAGGCTGCCGCCAACACCGCAGCGGCCTGGCGCGAACTTCGGGCACGTCCCCAGCGGCCGACGCCGACCAGTCGGCATCATCAGCTCAAGGGACGGCTGAGGCACGCCGGCCCCGGTCATCCGAAGGGCACCGAGTGACGGGGTTGCAGCAGTCGGCCGCGTCGGCCGCGTACTGGACCGGGTCCTCTGGCTGCAACCCTGGCGCCAGTACGCTCTGAGCTGCAACGCCCCCATAGCCCAATTGGCAGAGGCAGCGGACTTAAAATCCTCTGAACTGGGTGTTTGTTGTGTTGGGTTGCGACGGGTGCGGCTGAGAAAGTCCCTTCTAGCTGCGGAAATGGTGTTGATCGCGTTGGTTGGTGCATAGGCTGAACGAAACTACTGCGGTATCGATTGCGGTACAGCGTGGACGGTTCCCGCGTTTCTGTTGCCGGCCACGGGAGTGTGCGCCATATCGGTCCGTACCGGTTGCGGTGCTTATCCACAATGCGACCTGATCCTCTGATGGGTCTGCTGCACGGATAGGTGACAGTTTCGGTCACGCGGCCTGACTGGCCGG
>CAXYUC010000272.1:0-2330 GCA_964292075.1 uncultured Mycolicibacter sp. | reverse complement strand
TGCTTGCGCGCGTTGGTGCTGGCAACCGTTTTGCCGACGGCGGTGCGCGGGCCGCCGAATTCGAGCGCAACCTGCGGCGCGGGCGGCGCTGACCCGCCGGGCTCATGCAGGCTACTTTTCTTTTTCCCGGGCCTCGTTGTACGCACTGGTCGAGCGACCCAGCGCGGCGACTTCGGCGTCCATCTTCGGGACGATGGTGGCGGCGCCCTTGACGAACGGGGCTTCCACCGGCCGCAATGTCAGCACCGGCTTGAGCCAGCGCAACACCCCCACCCAGCCCGGGCAGTAGACGCGGCGCCGACGGCCCTCGATGCCCGCGACGAACGCGTCGACGCACTTGTCGACCGAGGTGGTCTTGTTCAGCGGCCACGGCAGTTTGGCCAGCATCTCGTCGAATGCCCCCAGATCGGCCTTGGTGTCACGAACCAAGGGTGTGTCGATCCAAGCCATGTGCGCCGATCCGACCTCGACGCCCTGGTAGGCGACCTCCTGGCGCAATGCACTGGCGAAGTGCTCGACCCCGGCCTTGGCCACGTCGTAGGACGCCATCCCGGCCAGCGGAGTGAACGCTGCCAGCGAGGACACGACCAGTACATAGCCGCGACGCTCGATGACCGACGGCAATGCGGCGCGCACGGTGTTGAACACCCCGACCACGTCGACGTCGATGACCCGCTTGAACGTCTCGGGATCCACATTCAGCACCGAGCCGTAGCTGGCGATGCCGGCGTTGGCGACGACGGTGTCGATGCCGCCGAAACGCTGCACGGCCTGCGCGGCCACCGCCTGCATTTCAGACAGATCCCGCACGTCGGCGACGGCGGTCAGCACCCGGTCACCGAGGTCGGCGGCCAGCTTCTTGAGGGCGGCCTCATCCAGGTCAGTCACCACCACGGAGGCGCCCCGAGAGTGCAGCCGGCGGGCCAGCTGCTCGCCGATACCGTGCGCGCCACCGGTGATGAAAATGACTTGGGAGTGAATCGAAGACATGGGCTCAACCTACCCCCGCCGCGGGTGGCCTACAGCGCCACTCCCAGCAGCGCATCGACCGCCGTGGCCACCAACCGCGGCGCGGCAGCGTCGTGGCCGCCGTACTCCAGGGCATCGGTCGCCCAGCCGTCCAACGCGGCCAACGCCTTGGCGGTGTCCAGGTCGTCGGCCAGATAGCGACGCACCCGGCCGATGACGTCATCGGCAGCCGGTCCCGCCGGGAGCGGCGTGGGCCCCCGCCCGCGCTCCAGCCTCGCCCCCGCCGCCCGCAGGGGCGGGGTGTGCCCGAACCGGTCGCTGCGGTAGTGCCCGGCCAGCAGGCCCAGCCGGATGGCGGCTGGCTCGGTCCCCTGGGCGCGCAGCTTGGAGACCAGCACCAGGTTGCCGCGACTCTTGGACATCTTGTGCCCGTCCCAGCCGATCATCCCGGCGTGCACGTAGTGCCGGGCGAAACGGCGCTCCCCCGTGAGGGATTCGGCGTGCGCGGCGGAGAACTCGTGATGCGGGAAGACCAGATCCGAGCCACCGCCCTGGATATCGAGACCGGAGCCGATACGGCTCAACGCGATCGCGGCGCACTCGACATGCCAACCCGGTCGGCCGGCCCCGAACGGCGCGGACCAACTGGGCTCACCCGGGCGGGCGGCGCGCCACAGCAAGGCGTCGAGCGGATCGGCCTTGCCGACCCGATCCGGATCGCCGCCGCGCTCGGCGAACAGCTCCAACATGGTGTCGCGATCGAATCCGGATTCGTAGCCGAACTGCTCGGTGGCGTCGGCGCGGAAGTAGATGTCGGAGTAGTCGCCGTCGACGATGTAGGCCGATCCAGCGGCGAGGAACTTCTCGACCACTTCTACTACCTCGTCAATGGCCTCGGTGGCCGCCACGTAGTCGTGGGGTGGCAACACCCGCAACGCGGTCATGTCGGCGCCGAACAACTCGACCTGACTGGCCGCCAGCTCCTGCCACGGCACCCCGTCGCGCTCGGCACGCTCGAGCAGCGGGTCGTCGACATCGGTGACGTTCTGCACGTAGTTCACCTGGTGGCCGGCGTCGAGCCAGAGCCGGTGAATCAGGTCGAACACCAGATAGGTGGCGGCGTGGCCGAGGTGCGTGGCGTCGTAGGGCGTGATGCCGCAGACGTACATGCTGGCCGTCGGGCCCGGCGACACCGGACGCACCTGGCGGTCGGCGGTGTCATAGAGGCGCAGCGCCGGGCCGCGCCCGGGCAGGACCGGAACGGCCGGCGCGGACCACGATTGCATGCCCACGACTTTAAGGCCCGGCGGTTTAGCGAGGCTCGCCGGAGGCGAGGCGAAGCTGGAACCGCCGCATAAGCA
>CAXYUC010000271.1:0-2411 GCA_964292075.1 uncultured Mycolicibacter sp. | reverse complement strand
GGGGGTCAAAATTCAGTTGCCGCACCGGGGTCAGTTTTCACGTGCCGTCGACAACCGCCCCGACAGATACGTCACCGAAATTCCGGGCCAGACCACTAAGGTGAACGGCCTAACGCTGTTAGCAGCGCCCAGAGGACGGCAGAAATGGGGACGGCAGTGAGCCGATTGCTACGGCAACGCGCCACGATGGCGGCGTTTGCCCTTGCCGTGACAACAGTCTCGCTGTTCGGGCTCCCTTCACCCGCCATCAGCCGGGCTGACCCTGCCGATGGCTGCGGCTACGGCATGTACTTCAACACAGACACAAATCAGTGCGAGCCCGGGGGCGTAGAACCGCATCCGATCGTCGGACCCGTCGGACCTGTCGGCGTTGGCGGACCCGTCGGACCTGGTGGCGTTGTTGGCCCCGTCGGACCCGGCCCCGTCGGACCCGGCCCCGTCGGACCCGGCCCGGTCGGACCCGGCCCGGTCGGACCCGGCCGGCGTTAGATGTCTCCCTAGAAACGGTGCTCCACTTCGCCGAGGGTGCGTTGTCGGCGCCGGCGGTGGTAGGTGCGCCGTATTGAGGATCGAGCATGACATCGTGGCGCAGCCTCTGATCCGAAAAGGTCGCCGGCTCCTTATGACTCGATCTCACCGTAGCCGGAAGTCAGCGCCATCAGCGCTTGGGCAACTGCTGCTTCCCTATTTCGGCAGTGGCGTGCGGACACCGAGTACCGGTTGCCGGCGTCGACCGTGACTCCACCCGCGATCCCACGGCCAACGGCGATGGTCGTCGGTCCATACGAGTTGAAACGCGCGAATGCGCGGGCCACAGAGCTCGACGGCGAACTTCAGGTGGACGTCCGGGTGTTCGACCTCGACCACCTCAAGAAGGAATTCGCTCTGGTAGTCGATGTGCATAGCCGGCTGCAGAAACGTGCCGTCGTCGACAATCTGATGTGCGATCGAGTTCAGCAGGCGGGCCGATGTCTGCGGCTGCAGCCCAGTCATCAACAGCTCAGGCAGGCCGATGTCGTGCAGGCCGATCGTGTAAGCGAATGGTCGTCGATCGCTCTCGACATATTGAACTGCCCATCCGTGGTCCTTGACCGTGTGCCGCAGAATGTCCAGGTACTCATCGATGGTGCCGTTGGGGTTGTCGCACTGCCAGCACATGGCCGCACCCTTCTGTAGTGGATACGAGCCACACTGCACCGACCCACCGACAACTCCTGCGCGCCAGTCGCGACTGATCCCGTGGCATCAACACCGGGCCCGGCTACCGTGGATCCGGTGACGTTGTCACGATCGTGTCTTCCCCGGCTCTACGCCGCTGGATCCGTCTTGTTCACCCTGGCCGCAGCCCCTTCGTGCGAACGAGCGGCCCCACCGCCAGCCATCTCCGCGCCCGCCACCACGGCGCCGGCAACCATCGCGCCGCCGGTGGCTCCGCTAGCTGAATTGGCTCCTGTGGCCCCGCTCATCAACGATGCCATAGCGGCACAGCGGCTCCCCGGAGCGGTGGTCCAGATCGGGCACGTCGGCAAAGTCGTCTTCCGCCAGGCCTTCGGCCCACGCAAGCTCCCCGACGAACCGGGCCTCGACGGAGCGCCCGCTCCCGCCGAGCCGATGACCGAAGACACCATCTTCGACCTGGCGTCGTTGACGAAGAGCCTCGCCACCACCGTGGCCATCCTGCAGCTGTACGAAAAGGGCCTGGTTCGCATCGACGACCCCCTGCAGACGTACCTGCCCGAGTTCAACCCGGCCAACGACCCACGCCGTGCGCAGGTCACGCTGCGCATGATGCTCACCCACACGTCGGGCATCGCGGGAGATCTGAGCCTGGACGGTCCCTGGGGCCTGGACAGGGCCGACAAAGCCGAAGGTATTCGCCGGGCGCTGGCCGCGTGGGTGGTGTTTGAGCCCGGAGAACTCTTCCACTACTGCGACATCAACTTCATTCTCCTCGGTGCGCTGATCGAGAAGATCACCGACGAGCCGCTAGATGTTTACGTGCAGCACAACGTCTTTGCTCCGCTGGACATGGCCGACACCCACTATCTTCCCGCAACCAAGGCGTGTGGGCCACACCAGATCCGCGGTACCGCAATAGCTTTCGACGCAGCCGCACCTGCGGCTGGTCCGTGTCCGCCGGGTACCTGGAATATCGATCTGTTGGCCCGCATCGCGCCGACCGCCCATGACGAAGACACTCCGGGCCTCAACCCCGACTTCGACCAATTGCTCCGCGGTACCGTGCACGACCCGACAGCGCGCCGCATGGGCGGGACGGCAGGCAGTGCCGGGGTGTTCTCGACGGTTCACGACGTCGGCCGCTTTGCCCAAGCCCTACTCGACCGTCTCGCCGGGCGTCGGGTCTGCTGCATGAATAGGTGACATCTGAGTTGGCTTGCCCTGCGGGGTGG
>CAXYUC010000270.1:0-2481 GCA_964292075.1 uncultured Mycolicibacter sp. | reverse complement strand
GCGAGGGGGGCGAGGGTGGGGCTGGCGGGGTCGGCGGTACGGGTGGCTACGGCGGCAATGGTGGGGTTAACAGTTCCGGCAACGGCCTGGCCGGCGGTAACGGCGCGACCGGCGGCACGGGTGGCGCCGGCGGCAGCGGTGGCGCCGGCGGTGTGAGCACCAGCGGCACCAATGGCGCCCAGGGAGCTGGCGGGGCCGGCGGTGCCGGTGGCGACGGCGGCACTGGTGGCAATAGTGGCACTCCCACGGGTAGTGGGACGGCGGGCACGCCTGGCACTGGCGGCGCGGGTGGTTCCGGGGCTGGGGGTGGCACGGGTAATCCCGCTGGCAGCAGCGGTGCTACGGGTGCCACCGGTGCTAATGGCCAGCCGGGGTAGTAGGGCGATGGGAGGGGATCACGGTCTCTGGGCCCCGGGGAGGTTCAGCGGCCGTGATCGCATCGAGGCGCGTCGAAGTCTCGAACGGCCCAGGACCGTGACGTTGAGCGTGGACACGTTGGTGGAGTTGTTGCGTCAGCAGGCCGCCCGGTGTGGGGAGAAGACCGCATTCAGCTACTCCTATTACGGGGATGGCCGCGACGGGAGCCAGGTGTCGTATCGGGAGTTGGATACTCGGGCGCGGGCGGTCGGGGCGGCCCTGCAGGAGCGGGGTGCTGCAGGGTCGCGCGTGCTGGTGGTGTGTGGTGCTGGATTAGACGGTGCCGCAAGCATTTTCGGGTGCTGGTATGCCGGTGCTGTTGCGGTGCCGGTGGCGGAGCGGGTGGGGCCGCGGTTGGCGGGGGTGATCGCCGAGGTGCGGCCGGGTTTCGCGGTGGCGGGCCCGCAGGTGCCGGCCAGTGTTCGGGTGGCGGTGGACACCGTGGTCGAACGCACCGGCGCGCGGCCACTGGTGTGGTGTGACAGTGGGGACGGTGACGCCGCGGGGTGGGTGGCGCCGGCGATCGATTCCGACAGTATTGCGCTGATCCAGTACGCGCCCGGGTCGGTGCACTGTTCCAAGGGTGTGGTGGTGACTCATGAGCAGGTATTGACCAATCTGGAGGCGATCGCTGCAGCGGGGTGGGGTGATGACCGGGATGTGGTGGTGTCGTGGCTGCCGATACACCATGAGCGGGGGTTGATCGGCGGGGTGTTGGCCGGGATGTATCGGGGCGCCACCACGGTCTTGATGGCCCAGTCGGCATTCATCGCCCGGCCGCTGTGCTGGCTGGAGGCGATCTCGCGGTGGCGGGCCACGGTCACGATGGCCCCCGATGTCGCTTACCGAGTGTGTGTGCAGCGCAGCACCCGAGCTCAGCGTGAAGCCTTGGATGTGTCGAGCTTGTCGACGGCGGTGATCACCGGGACGCAGCCGGTACGGGCGGCCACGATGGCGGCGTTTAGCGAGGCGTTCGCCCCGGCGGGGTTTCAGCCGCAGGCTTTTGCGCCGGTGTACGGATTAGCGGAGGCCACGCTGCTGGTGTCGGGTGGTTCGGACTCTGACAGGCCGCAGGTGTGTCACGTTGACCGGAGCGGGTTGGCCTCGGGGTGGGCACTGGACTCCGTCCCGGGGGATCGGGATGCGGTCGCGGTGGTGGGCTGTGGGCTACCCCGCCAACAGGTGGTGATCGTCGACCCCGATACTCGGGTGCAGTGCGGGCCCGAGGAAGTCGGGGAGATCTGGGTGGGTGGGCCCGGGGTGGCACAGGGCTATTGGGGTGCACCCCGGCAGAGTGATCAGATTTTCGAGGCGTTCCTGGCCGGCAGCGGTGAGGGCCCGTTTCTCCGGACCGGGGACCGCGGATTCCTGCGAGGTGGGGAATTGTTTCTCACCGGGCGGCTGCCTGATCTGGTGGTGCTGAGTGGGGTGCACTACTACCCGAGCGAGCTGGAAGCCACCGTGCAGCAGTGCCATGCCGTGTTGTTGACGGGGCGGGGTGCGGTGTTCGCCGATGAATCCGAACGGTTGGTGGTGGTCCAGGAGGTCAGCTGCCCGGCAGGTGAGGATGAGCTGGCCACATTGGTCGCGTTGATCCAATCGGCACTGTCGGAATCTCATGGTGTTCAAGCGGATTCGATCCTGTTGCTGGAGCCGATGCGGCTCCCCACCGGACGCGGCGGTCAGATCCGCCGGGGGGCGTGCCGCTGCCAGTACCTCGATGGCACCCTCGACGCGCTCGCGCACTGGCACGCACCGGCATCGGCCGTCCCGGCCGGTCAACCGCGGGAGTCCATCGTCGTCGAGTTCACCGAAACCGTGAGGGCCCCCCGGCAGCGGGTATCCCACGGATGACTTGCGGCAAGCGTTGTGCGTGATGGCGGGTTTTCTTCCCGGTCGAACCGCCCGCGGGGAACCGGAATTGGATGGGGCTGAACACAAGTCCTGGCAGCACTATCTGGCGACCGTCTTACGCATGACCACGCTGCTCAACCGCGAACTCACCGACGCCCACCAGCTTTCGCTGACCGATGTGCAGCTGCTGGATCTGCTGGCCAACTCCCC
>CAXYUC010000269.1:0-2514 GCA_964292075.1 uncultured Mycolicibacter sp. | reverse complement strand
CCGCCAACCGGGGCGCCTTTCACCTGCCTATTGACAAAGGATGCCTACATATCAGCTGTATCCGGCAGGGACGTTGTTGACGGTTTGGCTGCGAGAAGGGAGGACCTCCGGGCTTAGTGGAGATATCTGACGTCTCTACTGACACTCGGAGGTCCTCGTGCCCCACGCTAATGCCCGTTTGACCGTTCATGGTCGGCGACTGCTCGTTGAACGGATCCTCATGGGCGGACGCAAGCCCGCTCATGTTGCTGCTGAACTCGGTGTGTCGCGTCAATGTGCCTATCGGTGGGTGCGTCGATACCTCGACGAAGGCCCGGCCGGGCTGGTGGATCGATCCTCACGTCCGTACCGGTGTCCCCGACGCACAACACCTGCAGTCGAATGCGCCGTCGTCGAACTGCGGCGATCATCGCGTCGTGGGCAGCAGTTCATCGCCGATGAGCTCGGCGTGCCGGCGAGGACTGTCAGTGCGATCCTGCGCCGTCACCGCCTGCCGTATCTGCGCGAGTGCGATCCGTTGACCGGGCAGGTCATCCGCGCGTCGAAGACCACCGCAGTCCGCTACGAGCGCGACCGCCCCGGGCAGCTAATCCACATGGATGTCAAGAAGATCGGTCGCATTCCCGACGGGGGAGGGTGGAAGGCCCACGGTCGCCAGATGGCCAGGACCCATGCTGCCAAGAAGGCCCGCGTCGGCTACGACTACGTCCACTCGGTAATCGACGATCACTCCAGATTGGCCTACTCGGAAATCCTGCCCGACGAGAAAGGCGCCACCTGCGCAGCATTCCTGACCCGCGCGGCCGCCTACCTCACCGCAGCGGGCATCAGCCACATCGAACGTGTGATGACCGACAACGCCTTCGCCTATCGCTACAGCACCGCGATGCGCGAGGTCATCGCCGACCTCGGCGCCCGCCAGGTCTTCATTCGACCGCACTGCCCATGGCAGAACGGCAAAGCCGAACGCTTCAATCGCACCCTGGCCACCGAGTGGGCGTACCACCAGGTCTTCGACACCAACGACGCCCGCAGCGCAGCCCTTGCCCCATGGCTCGAGCACTACAACAATCAACGACGCCACTCAGCCATCGGAGGACAACCCCCAATCAGCCGACTGACACCAACCTGACTGCCGGATACACCTAGCGGCGATCGCGAGCGCGGCGGAGCCGGGCGCTGCGGGTCGCCGCCATCCGGTCTAGCGGCGATCGCGAGCGCGGCGGAGCCGGGCGCTGCGTCCTTGCTCCCGGGCCGGAAGGTGAACAACAGGTATCGTTGCCCGTTTGAGGAGGGGGTCATGTCGACAGGGAATTTCCTCGCGGCCTTGCTCGCGCTGTGCGCCGCGTTGGCGTCTGCGATCGGTGACGTGATCCGGCAGCGGTCGGCCCAGGAGATCACCGACCAGCAGGTAGGCCACCTGGAGCTGTTCTGGCTGTCGTTGCGCGACCCGCGGTGGTGGGGCGGCGGTGCCGCGGCGGTGGCCAACTACGCCCTGCAGGCGGTGGCGCTGGCGGTCGGTTCGGTGATGCTGGTGACCGGTTTGCAGGTGACCGCACTGCTCTTCGCGCTGCCGATGTATGCCTGGCTGACCCGTCGCCGGGTGACCAACTGGGAGTGGATGTGGGCCATCCTGCTGGCCGCGGCGCTGGCAGTGGTAGTGGTCGTGGGGGATCCGACCGAAGGCAAACATCACGCGCCGGCGGCCACCTGGATCACCGTGTCGGTGGTGCTGGCGGTGGTGCTGGTGGGCTGCGTGCTGGCCGCCCGGATCTACAAGGGCCGGCCGGCGGCCGCGGTGCTGCTGGCGGTGGTGGCCGGTACCTCGCTGGCGGTATTCGCCTTGCTGACGAAGGTTCTGGTGGAGGTGCTCAAAGCGGACGGCATCGCCGCGGTGCTGCGCTCGCCGACACTGGTGCCCTGGCTGGTGGCAACGCTGGCCGGAATGATCTTCCAGCAGTCGGCGTTTCGCGCCGGTGCGCTGACCGCTTCCATGCCGACGATGACCGTGGCCAAACCGTTGGTGGCCAGTGCGCTGGGCGTACTGCTGCTCAACGAGACCATTCAGGCCGGCGGGACAGAGGACGTCGCGGTGATCATCGGGGTGGTGCTGATCGTGATCGCCACGGCGGCACTGGCCCGCGGTGAGGCCGCCACCATCGTCGCCGATGCCGGCGCCGACCTGGCCGAGCCGGTGGCTGCGCCGACCAACAGCTAGCTTGGGTGCCGTGCTGGGACCGATTGCGATCATGCCGTCGGCGCCGGTGCTGGTGCCCGAGCTGGCCGGCGCCGCCACCGAAGCCGCCGAGTTGCGGGCCGCGGCGCTGGCCGCTGCCCGGGCGCCGCCGGCGCGCTGGACCGGCCTCGGTGCCGGGCCGGATGGGGTGTACGGGCCCGACAGGGCCGGCGGTTTCGCCGGAGTCGGGGCCGACGTCGCGGTCCGACTCTCCCCGGGAGCCCAGCAACACGTTGATCTGCCGTTGTCCGCGTTGGTCGCCGGATGGGTGCGCGGTC
>CAXYUC010000268.1:0-2628 GCA_964292075.1 uncultured Mycolicibacter sp. | reverse complement strand
CAGAACCGAGCTAAGGAGACGTCATGTGGAGCAAATTCCTACTCATCGTGGCGCCGACCGCGTTGTTTATCGCAGCACCGGCACCGGTTCACGCCGATGGTGCGTGCACCGCGTTAGCGAATGACGTTGATGCGTATAATGCATGCCTAGGCAGATGAACGCGTATTGCGAGAAGCGCCTAGTTATTATTTCGGTAATCCACTCCACTTGTACCTACCCTGACGGCGGTCGGGATGACTGCGACGGACGCCTTATGCCGTTCTCCGGTGGACGGGTTACCGACTTATCCTGTACGTATGTCCCGCCCGGCGAACCCTAGAACAGGTCGTTGCTGCCGAATAGGGTGCCGATGGCGTTCCACATGTTCTGGATGGTGCGCACGACTTGCCCCAGGGGGTCTTCCATATCGCCCGCGGTGCCAATGGTGATATCGAACGTTTTAGGTGTGGACTCGCCATAATACATCCGCACCGCACTGACATGGTCGGTGTAAAGCAGACAGTCGATTTCGAATAGGCAGCGGGTGCCGAGGTCGAAATCGTAGAAGATCGAATACGGCCGCCGATTCCAAATGCTGACTTTGAACGCCTGATACGGTCGGGTCTTCCAATTCCCCCGACGCATAGCTAATGCTGAGCTGACCGGTGTAGGCGGTGCCGCCGCCGTCCTGGGTGAAGTACTCCAGGGCGTTTCACGGGAGGCAACGAATCCCCTACGCGCGCATCGTGACATGAGGCAACCGGCCGGTGCCGTCGGGGCGCGGCTACCGGGTATCGACCCACAGCGTGGCGCCCGCCAGCACCAGGGCGACCACGGCCAGCAGCGCGATATCGAGGGCACCCAGTCGTGGCGCCTCGGCGCCTTCGGCGGCCAGTCGTCGTTCGCGGGCGATCAGAAACAACGGGAACGTGAAGCTGATCGCGGTGAGGAATCCGCCGAGGATGTAGGCCCAGACGAACCGCACGTTGTGCTTGCGGGCTTCGAGCACCATCAGAACCGCTGCCGACAGGAACAGCATCAGGATGTCGGCGGTGATCGAGCGCGACGCGGGCGTCACGGCGGTATCGGGCAGGAACCGGGAAAGAAAGTCGGATCCGTCGTAGGCCAGATTCTGGCTCCAGGTGGCGACTAACGCGGCGACGGCAATCACGGCGTAGACGCCGCAACGGACCTTGGCAGCTGTATTCATCCGGCCACGTTAGCGTCCACGATCCCGGGCGTAGCGCGGTTTCGGCTCAGAGCTCGAGCAGCACCGTCACCGGACCGTCATTGACCAATTCCACCTGCATATGCGCCCCGAACTGCCCGGTCGCCACCTGCGCGCCCAAGCCTCGCAGCGCCTCGGCGAACTCGGCGACCAGAGGTTCGGCGACCGGACCCGGCGCGGCAGCATTCCACGACGGCCGCCGGCCCTTGGCGGTGTCGGCGTAGAGCGTGAACTGGCTGACCACCAGAATCGGCGCGCCCACATCCGCGGCCGACTTCTGATCGTCGAGACTGCGTAACTGCCATAGCTTTTCAGCGAGTCGCTTTGCCGTGGCGGCACCTGCGGTGTGAGTCACGCCGGCCTGCGCGAGTAGGCCCCGGCCGTCCGGTTCGATCGCACCGACCGTCTGGCCGTCGACACGGACCCGGGCCGAGGAGACACGCTGGACCAGAACTCGCACGGCCTCGATGCTAGGTAGGCTCGCCGTAGTGCCTTCCGGGAGGGGTGAGTCACGTGTCGGTTCTGGTTGCGTTCTCGGTGACGCCGCTCGGTGTGGGGGAGGGAGTCGGCGAGATCGTCGCGGAGGCGGTGCGAGTCGTTCGGGAGTCCGGTCTGCCCAATCGCACCGATGCCATGTTCACCGTGATCGAAAGCGACACTTGGGCCGAAGCGATGGCCGTGGTGCAACGGGCGGTGGAAGCGGTAGCGGCCCGCTCACCTCGGGTCAGCACCGTGATCAAAGCCGACTGGCGAGACGGTGCGGTCGATGCGATGAACACCAAGGTCGAATCGGTGGAACGTCACCTGGCGGCGCCGCCCCCGCCTAATTGACCGGAACGTCGAGGATGGGGCGCCCCACCCCGGCGCCTGGTCCATCGAAGTGCCACCACTCCCCGGAGTAGGGTGCGAGTCCGCCGGCTTTCATGGCCTCGCGCAGGGCGGTGCGCTCATCGGCGGCTCGCGCACTGATTCCTTCTGCGAATGCCATTGCGGACGGCGAGAAGTCATCGAATCCGGTGCCCATCGCCGACAGTCGGCCTTGCGGGTCGGCGGTGGTCACGTCGACCGACCGCCCGGTCTCGTGGCTGCGGGCGAGCGAGCCCGGCCGGGCCACCCAGTTCGGGTTCGGCACCACTTCGAACATTCGCACTTGCACGTTGTGTGGCCGGTAGCAGTCCCAGAAAACCAGGGTCCGGCCGCGGCTGCGCAGCGCGGCGGCCGCCGTGGTCAAACCCGGTGCCAGCGACTCGTGCACCAGACACCGAGCATTGGACGGGTAGAGCTGTTCGCCCACGAAGTTGTTGGCGGTGGCGTATCGCAGGTCGATGATCGCGTCCGGCACCGCGCTGCGCACGTCGACGAAGCCGGCCGCGCGGGGCGGCTCCGACAGCGCCGGAACATCCGATCCCCGGGCCGCAGTC
>CAXYUC010000267.1:0-2660 GCA_964292075.1 uncultured Mycolicibacter sp. | reverse complement strand
GCGGCGGGGAGTCCAGCAGGGGCGGCGTGCACGCCGACAGCCTGTTTCCGCTTTTGGAGGCTGCCGTCGCCAGGGAGCACATCCGTCTGCGCGGTCTGATGGCGACCCCGCCCGCCGACGCCCCCACCCCCGACGTGCGCTTAATGGTGTACATGGGCCGGTCGCCGGCCGGCGGTTCAGCGAGGCTCGACGCAGGAGAGGCGAAGCTGGGACCGCCGCATAAACCCGGCGATCCCGCTCGTGCCGAGGCCAGAGCCGGCGATTTCGGGCGGGAAGTCATCCGGCAGTTCGAGCAGGACATCCACATCTGGTCGCATCAGCGCTACTCGGATCCGCCGGCCCTGGCGACCGCCGAGTATGAGGGCTTCACCGCAATCCGCCAGTGGGCCAAGCAGTTCTATCCCGACGGCATCGGCGGCAGTGCTGCCGAGGTCTATGCCCAGAAAGGTTCCACCGCATGAACGCAGCCGCCGCACCCGTCCGGGTTTTCCAGGTTGCCACCGGCAACGTCGGGACCGAGATGATCCGGCGGTTCGCCGCCCGCGATGACCTCGAACTGGTTGGTGTGCACTGCTATTCGCCGGACAAGATCGGCAAGGACACCGGCGAGCTGGCCGGTATCGCGCCCAACGGGGTGATCGCGACCGGCAGTGTCGAGGAGATCATCGCCGCCAAGCCCGACGTCCTGACCTTTCACGGGGTGTTCCCCGACGAGGACCTCTACGTCGCGATCCTGGAAGCGGGCATCAACATCGTGACCACCGCCGACTGGATCACCGGCTGGCACCGTGACCGCAACCATCCGCACCCGTCGGGCAAACCGGTCACGCAACTGCTGGCCGAGGCCTGCGAAAAGGGCGGCGCGAGCTTCTACGGCACCGGGATGAACCCGGGCCTCAATCAGATTCTGGGCGTGGTGTGTTCAGCCGACGTGGCCGAGATCGAGAACATCACCACCATCGAATCCGTGGACGTGTCATGTCACCACTCCCGCGACACCTGGATCGAGGTCGGCTACGGCCAGCCGGCCGATGACCCGGAGATCCCGGCCAAGCTGGAGAAGTTCACCCGGGTGTTCGCCGACAGCGTGCTGATGATGGCCGACTGCTTCGACCTGACCCTCGACGAGGTGACGTTCGATTACGAACTGGGCGTGTGCACCCGGGATGTCGACCTGGGCTGGTACACCCTGCCCAAAGGGTCGTTGGGCGGCAACTACATCAAGTATCAGGGCATGGTGGACGGTGTGCCGCGCGTCGAGACGCATCTGGAGTGGCAGATGACGCCGTACACCGAACCGAACTGGAATATCAAGGGCTGCTACATCACCCGGGTCACCGGTGATCCGTGCGTCTACAACAAGCACATGATCTTTCCCAAGCCCGGGGTGGACCTGTCCAACCCGGACAACTTCGCCTCGATCGGCATGACCGTGACCGGGTTGCCCGCCCTCAATGCGATCAAGTCGGTGGTGGCGGCGCCGCCGGGCCTGCTGACCAGCGCCGACCTGCCGCTGCGCGGATTCGCCGGACGATTCAAGCTCTGAGCGAGGCCGGCAGCTGAATCAGGGCAGCGGGGTCCCGGAACTGCCCTCGGGCAGCGGCGTCCCGGAGCTGCCGGACGGCGGCGCTGACGGTGCAGGGTGCGCGGGCCGCGCCGCGGGCGGACGAGCCGGTGCAACAGGCGCCCGGTTGCTGCCGCCGTTCGCCGGCACGTGCGACCCACCAGCGGGGGCTTGGGGCTGCGGCGGAGCCTGGGGCGCCGGGGCCACCCACCGGATCAGATCGTTGCCGCCGGTTTGGTACACCATGCTGTTGGGGGCGTCGCCGGTGACGTCGAAGTAGACCTTGCCGCTGGCCTTCTGGCCCTGAGTCAGGGCGACGGGAGCGATGCCCTGTGCGGTGGGCACGGTGAACAAAGCCTGATAGTTCTGGCCGCTGGCCGAACGGGCACTGAGGTTGGCAACGATCGGAAAGACGGCGCCTTGGATCGCTTCGTCGGTGGCGGTGGCCTCCCACAGGGTGCCGCGGGGCTGGTAGGGGATGGCGTCCGAGCTGGGACGCAGGTCGCTGATCGTCCAGCCGTGGACTCCGGGGCCTTCGGGCAGGGTGCCCTGGGTGCCGATCGGTTGGGTGGCAGGGGCGGGGGCCGGGTCAGGGTCCGCGCCGGCGATTCCGCTGCTGAGGGCGCCCGCGGCGGCCAGTGCTCCCGCGACCAAGGCGGTAGAGATGGACTTCATGGGACTGTCTCCTCAAATCGGCTGCATGCCGACGACATTGGTACTCAAGTACTTCAATCGTAACGGGCTAAGGACCAGGCTACCCAGGAACGAGTCCGGCCCGACCTCGCGGTAGTGGAGGTCGGGCCGGACTGGCAAGAGAACGTCGGTCAGTTCGAGGCGGTCGAGCCGCTCGCGCCGCTGGCCGAGGGGGTGCCCGCCGCGCCCGTCGTGCCCGTCGTGCCCGTTGTACCGGTCGTGCCGGTCGTGCCGGTCGTGCCGGTCGCTTCCGTCGTCGACGTTCCGGGCGCCTCCGCGGGCAAGGGCGTACCGGAGCTGCCGGCGGCAGCCGGTGCCTCGGACTGCGTCGACGTCCCCGGGGTCTGGTGCCGGGACGGCGCCGGGGCGCGGCCGGGAGGTGGCGCTTCCGCGCTGCCGGCGG
>CAXYUC010000266.1:0-2725 GCA_964292075.1 uncultured Mycolicibacter sp. | reverse complement strand
TTCTTCGCCAAGCGCGCCCCGGCGCAGAACCAGCCGGATCCGCTGCGACCCGGCGGCCTCGGCGAGGTCCCGCACGGTGGTGGCGCGGAGGCCACGCGCGGGGATCATCCCCCCCGCCAGGTTCAGGAGTTCGTCACGGCGCGTCATGGCATCAGGCCCGCTGGCTGGAAACCGAGATGATCTCGCCGGTCAGGTAACTGGAGTAGTCGCTGGCCAGGAATGCGATGGTGGTGGCGATTTCCCATGGCTCGGCGGCCCGGCCGAACGCCTCGCCGTCGGCGAGCCGGTCCAGCAACTCGGCTGAGCTGGTCTTCTCCAGGAACTTGTGCCGCGCGATGGACGGCGAGACCGCGTTGATCCGCACCCCGTATTCGACCGCCTCGATCGCGCTGCACCGGGTCAGGGCCATCACGCCGGCCTTGGCCGCGGCGTAGTGAGACTGCGAATGCTGTGCCCGCCAACCCAATACGCTGGCGTTGTTGACGATCACCCCGCCGTGCGGGGCGTCCCGGAAGTAGCGCAGCGCCGCCCGGGTCGCCCGCATCACCGAGGTGAGCGCCACGTTCAGCACTCGGTCCCATTCGTCGTCGGTCATCTCGATGACCGGGGTCTGCCCGCCGAGTCCGGCGTTGTTGACCAGCACGTCGAGCCGGCCCATCTTTGCCACGGCCTCGTCGAATAGCGCGTCCACCGCGGTGGTGGAGGTGACGTCGCAGACCACCGCCTCGACCCGGCCCAGCCCGAGGTCGGCCAGTTGGTCGCGGGTCTCGCCGAGCCGGCGTTCGTGGTAGTCGGAGACCACCACGTCGGCACCTTCGAGCAGTGCACGCCGAGCGGTGGTGGAGCCGATGCCGGTGCCGGCGGCGGCGGTGACCAGCACGGTCTTGCCCTTCAAAAGGCCGTGTCCGGCAATCTCTTCCGGTGCCTGAGCCAGGTTCATCCCTTTGCCTCCCGGGGTAGGCCGAGAACCCGCTCGGCGATGATGTTGCGCTGAATCTCGTTCGACCCGCCGTAGATGGTGTCGCTGCGGGTGAACAGGTAGAGCCGCTGCCACTCGTCGAATTCGCCGTCGCGCAGCACCATCGAGTCGCGCCCGATCACGTCCATGGCCAGCTCGCCCAAGTCACGGTGCCAGTTGGCCCACAGCAGCTTCGAGACGTTATCTTGCCCGGGCTGCTCGGCGTCCATGGTGGCCATCGCGTACGACCGCATCGACCGCAAACCCACCCAGGACCGAGTCAGCCGCTCGCGGATCAGCGGGTCTTCGGCGGCGCCATTGCGCTGCGCGAGCTCGGCGAGCGCGGAAAGCTCACGGGCGTAACGAATCTGCTGCCCCAGGGTGGACACGCCGCGCTCGAAGGTGAGCGTGCCCATCGCCACCTTCCAGCCGTCACCGGGCTCACCGACCACCAGGTCGGCGTCGGTGCGGGCGTCGTCGAAGAACACCTCGTTGAACTCCGAGGTGCCGGTGAGCTGCACGATCGGCCGGATCTCGACCCCGGGCTGGTCCAGCGGCACCAGCAGGTAGGACAGTCCGTGGTGCCGCTTGGAGCCCTTCTCGGTGCGGGCCACCACGAAGCACCACTGCGACAGGTGCGCCAGCGAGGTCCAGACCTTCTGGCCGTTGATGACCCAGGCGTCGCCGTCGAGCACCGCGGTGGTGGCTACATTGGCCAGATCGCTGCCGGCCCCCGGCTCGGAGTAGCCCTGGCACCACAGCTCGGTGACATTGCGGATGCCGGGCAGGAAACGCTGCTGCTGCTCGGGCGTGCCGAAGGCGATCAGGGTCGGCCCCAAGAGCTCTTCGCCGAGGTGGTTGACCTTGTCGGGCGCGTCGGCGCGGGCGTACTCCTCGTAGAACGCCACCCGGTGCGCCACCGACAGGCCGCGCCCGCCGTGCTCCACCGGCCAGCCCAGGCAGGTCAGTCCGGCGTCGGCCAGATGGCGGTTCCACGCCATCCGCTCCTCGAACGCCTCATGCTCGCGCCCCGGGCCGCCGAGGCCCTTGAGCTCGGCGAACTCCCCGACCAGGTTGTCGGCCAGCCATGCACGGACCTCAGCCCGGAACTCCTCGACTGCTTGCACCCTTGTAGGCTAACCTACCAAGCACTTGCTCGGCTACGAGCCGTCGAGCCCAGGGAGCCCGCGCTGACGGCGGTGCAGAGTTCAGCGACGGGGAGGAGCAGCGCCTATGAGTACAGAACCGCAGACCACACCTGCGGCCCTGGACCACATCGCGCGTGCGCTGCCCGACCATGACGCCCTGGTCACCGGGGACAGCCGCTTCACCTATGCGCGCCTGCGCGACGAGGTGCGGCGAGCCGCCGCGGCCCTGATCGCCCTGGGTGTGCAGCCTGGCGACCGGGTTGCACTCTGGTCGCCCAACACCTGGCACTGGGTGATCACCTGCCTGGGCACCCACTACGCCGGCGGCGTGCTGGTGCCGCTGAACACTCGCTACACCGCGGCAGAGGCCACCGACATCCTGGCCCGCAGCAAAGCCAAGGTACTGGTCGGGATGGGCCGGTTCCTCAAGACCGACCGGCTCACCGAACTGGACCGCGCCCAGCTGCCCGACCTACAGCACGTCGTCCGGGTACCCGTGGAAATCTCCGACGGAACCTGGGACGAATTCATCGCCGCCGGCGCCGCGGTGCCGGCCGCCGACGTCGACGCCCGCGCCAGCGGCGTCGGACCCGATGGTCTCTCCGACATCCTGTTCACC
>CAXYUC010000265.1:0-2962 GCA_964292075.1 uncultured Mycolicibacter sp. | reverse complement strand
CACGTACACCCGGCGCGCATCGACGTTGTAGTTGCCCTTCACCGCGTTGACGATGCCAGCCAGGATGGAGGGCTCGCCGCTGCCGCGTGCTTGGTTGACCGGCAGCTGCCAGTTCCAGCAGGGCGCGCCGGTGGGGCGGGACAGCGCGGCGGGGCGGCGATAGCGCCGCCGGCTACCCCGCGCCGGCCCGAGCCGACGACCTGGCCGGCCTGCCACCGACGTACGTCGACGTCGGCGGTCTGGACATCTTCGCGCCGGAGAACGTCGCCTTCGCGCACCGGCTGATCGCCGCGGGCGTCCCCGTCGAGCTGCACGTGAACCCCGGCTGCCCGCACGCGTTCGACCTGCTGGTGCCCGATGCCGAAGTGTCGCAACGGGTTATCGCGCACCGGGTGCGGTATCTGACAGCGTTGTAGTCGCGCCGAAGAACCTGCGCAGCGCCGACTCGTCACCGTCGATCTCGACCAGCGCAGTGATGTCGTCAAACGACAACACGCCCGCCGCGAGGCCGAGAACGATGGGCGCCTGGGTGTGCAGTACGGCCTCCAGCGTGCGTCCGTCGGGTTCGCCGACCTCGATACCGGACTCGGTGGCCTGCAGCTGAACCATGCCACCGTCGACGGCGATGCCCACCGCCACCGACGGGCCCGCGGGGGCGCGATCGGCGAATAGGGCGGGAAGCGCCAACCGCAGCCACTCCGCGCGGAATTCATCGCCCTGGGGGCCGCGGATCATCAGCGGTGTGGACCAGCGGACCAACGCGTAGATGGGCTCGCGCAGTTGGGTGCCCCAGGGGGTCAGGGCGTAGGTGACCGCGTTGCCGTTGTCGGATAATCGCCGCTCGAGGATTCCGGCGGTCTCCAGATCGCGGAGTCGGTCGGTCAGCAGGTTCGTCGCGATCCCGGACAGCCCGTCGCGCACGTCGCGGTAGCGGGCCGGACCCATCAGGAGCTGGCGGACGATCAACAGGTTCCACCGGTCGCCCACCACGTCCAGGGCCCGGGCAAGTCCGCAGTACTGACCGTAGTCTCGACTCATCACCATCTGCTTGCTAATTTAAAGTGAATTTGACTATATCAAGCGAACAGGGAGATGGACATGGCAGTCGCGGAACGACCCGCGTGGGTCGACGACACGTTGTTCCCGTTCGAGAGCCGGTTCCTCGACATCGACGGCCATACCGTCCACTACGTGGACGAAGGATCGGGGCCGGTGCTGCTGTTCCTACACGGCAACCCGACCTGGTCGTTCGACTATCGCAAGGTCATCGAGGCGTTGCGGCCGGATTTCCGGTGTATTGCCGTGGACTATCCCGGGTTCGGCCTGTCGTCGGCCGGGCCGGGATACCGATACTTGCCCACCGAGCACACCCGGGTGATCGGCGCGTTCGTCGACGCGCTTGCCCTGCGTGGCGTCACCGTGGTGGCACACGACTGGGGTGGCCCGATCGGGTTGGCGACCATGCAACAACGCCCCGAGGTCTTTGACCGGTTGGTGCTGTCCAACACCTGGGCCTGGCCGGTCGGCGCTCCGCTGGTCCAGGTCATGTCGCACGTGATGGGCGGCCCGATCGGACGCCTGCTGATCAGACAGTTCAACCTGTTCGTCAACGTGATGATCCCCGTCGGGCACCGCCTCAGCAAGCCCACCGGCAACGAGATGGCCCACTACCAAAAGGCCCTCGACAGCCCCGCACGGCGCGAGGCATCGGCGGTCTTTCCCCGCGAGATCACCGCCAGCCGTGCCTTTCTCGCCGACCTCGAATCCGGGTTGCCCGCCATCGCGGCGCTGCCGGCGCTGATCATCTGGGGCGACGGCGACTTCGCCTTCGGCGACAAAGAATTACGGCGGTGGGAACGGACGCTGACCAACCACCAGACCGTCATCGTCAAAGGTGCCGGCCACTTCGTTCCCTCCGATGCCCCCGAACAATTCGCGGCAGCGATCCGCGACTGGCACCCGGGTGCATAGTGGCCTACGACGCGCAGCTGGCGGCCCGGGTGCGGGAGATGTTCGCCGAGGGGCCACCGGTGCTGGAAAAGGCGATGTTCGGCGGCCTGGCCTTTATGGTCGCCGGCAAGATCGCGGTCGCCGCCATGGCCGGCGGACTTCTGGTCCGCGTGGGCGCCGCGCGCGCCGAACAGCTTCTGCGAACCACCGCCGCGCAGCCCATGGAGATGGGCGGGCGGACCATGCGGGGCTGGGTCCATGTTGACGGCGAGCACGTCAGTTCTCGGCGTCAGCTCGCCGAATGGGTCGACATCGGAATCGCCGCCGCGGCAAGCGCTTAGAGCAAGCGCTTAGAACAATCTGCCGCGGATGAGATCTTCCGCCGAGCGCAGGGTGGCACGGTAGGTATCCGGCGGCAGCTGCGCTGCCTGCTCGGTCAACCCGCGCGTCAATGCGTAGACGGCGTCCGCGGCGCCGTCGGGGTCAACGCCGGCCGCCAGCGCCCCGCTGCGTCGCGCCTGGTCGAGGATCTCGCCGATCACGTCGCGCAACGGCGAGACCTCGCCCGTGGCGCGTTCGAAGGCGGCCAGATACGGGTGGTCAAGGCTCAATCGATCGGCTTCGGCAAGGACTGCGGCAAGCTGATCGGCCACGGTGCCGCCGCGTTGCGCCGAAGCACGTAACCGGGGCAGCGCGATCTCCCGTGCGGCGGCTACGGTCGCCGCCATCAGCTCATCCTTGTTCGGAAAGTAGTGGTACAGGCTCGCGCTGGTCATCTCGGCGCCCGAGGCGATCTCGCGGATCGTGGCGCCCGAACGACCGACTTCGGCCACGCGCCGGATGGCTGCGGTGATGATCCGCTGGCGGGTCTCTTCGCTGCTGGTTCCAGCCGGCCGACCCCGCGGCGACGACGTCAGGGGCATGATGAGCTCAGATTAGTCGGCTGCCGGTATCGGCGGCTGCGGGGGTGTGGGTATGTTGACACCGCAGCTGGGCCGCCCCGTCGGCGCGG
>CAXYUC010000264.1:0-3046 GCA_964292075.1 uncultured Mycolicibacter sp. | reverse complement strand
GGTCGCTAGATAGTTCTGCCAGGACTTGTGTTCGGCCCCATCCTATTCCGGTTCCCCGGGGGCGGGTCGACCGGGAAGAAAACCAGCCATCACCCCCGACACTTTCCGCAGATCATGCGTGGGATACCCGCTGCCGGCGGGCCATTACGGGTTCGGTAAGCGTGACGACGTTGACCTGCCGCCGTTGACCGGCCGAGCCGAGGGATGCGGGTGCCTGCCAGTGCGCGAGCGTGCCGAGGTCGCTGTCCAGCGGCACGCGCCACGGCAAAGGTGGTGCCGCATCGGCCGCTGGAGCCGCCGGCGCATGTTGGCAGTTGAGAAAACGCTGCCCAAACTGGAGACGTGCGCTTGCCGAAAAATGGAGCAGCCCCTGGGTGCCGTAGCTGTCACCAGGGGCCAGATCAACTGTCAAGTATACATCCCGAGGGTTGATTCCTTGCTCGTAGCCAGCGTAACACCGTGCGGCCACCAGATTCATCCCGTTGCTCCTCATAGGGCTGGGTCGACGAAGTGAACCGCGTGGCGCACCGGCGAAAATAGTGAGTCGTCGCCGTGCGTGAACGTCCGCCGGTAGGCCAACCAGATAAGGTCGGGCAGCCACAACAGGTGCTCGTATTTCGGTGACGTCAGCACCGTTTGCATCGAGCGGTGGATGAGGCCTTCAGCCCGCATCTGCTGGATGTTCTTGCGGTCGAGATTGCTGAGGTTCCTCGGATTGCGTTCCTCGATCACCAACAGTGAGACAGGCGCCTGCAAGGGCGCTATACCGGCGGACAGTCGAGTGGCCACCGCGCGCAAACAGTCGCGGCGGGCATTTTCCAGGTCGGTGTCGGCGTCGTCCACCCTGATGTGATGAGCGATCACACAGATTTCGTTGCCGCTGCCGAGAAAGTCCAGCATCGCGTGAGCCCGTCTGCGGCCGTCCTCGGTGAGCAGCTGGTCGGTGGTGTGCCAGAACGTGCTACCGGCCAACTCACGCAGCCCATTACGTAGGGGCCGCATCTCGTCACGTTCCACCAGGACTGCGGTGACCACGTAAAATCGGTCGCCGACAAGGGCGGCGCGGTGAAATGTCTCGTCGACGTAGGCCACCGCGCCAGCGGTGTTGGCGTAGGCCTTCTCCAACACCGGATGCGAGGGCGCGTGCCGACCGCGACAGGGTGGCGTCACGCGCCGGGGCCGTCGGACGTCATGCCGCGAAGCTACGTTTAGACACCGACATCCGTGCGGTCTGGAGACATCATCGAGGCTGGCCCACAAGACACCCGCATGAGGATTGGATTCTGCATCGAGGCCGACGACGGGTTCAGGCATGTTGGGCATAGCTGCTGCTGGCGAGCCATTACGGGTTCGGTGAGCGTAACGAGGTCAGCCTGCCGCGGTGTGCGGGCCGCGCCGACCGATGCGGGTGCGTGCCAGTGCGCGAGCGCGTCGAGGTCACCGTCCAAGTACTGGCAGCGGCACGCGCCACGCCGGATCTGACCGCCGGGTCCGGTGGGGAGCCGCATCGACTCCAGCAACAGGATCGAATCCGCTTGAACACCATGAGATTCCGACAGTGCCGATTGGATCGCTGGCACCAGCATGGCTAGTTCGGTCTCCCCGACCGGGCAGCTGACCTCTTGTGCGACCACTAACCGTTCGGATTCGTCGGCGAACACCGCACCCCGCCCGGTCAACAACACCGCGTGACACTGCTGCACGGTGGCTTCCAGCTCGCTCGGGTAGTAATGCACCCCGGCGAGCATCACCAGATCGGGGAGCCGCCCCACGACGAACACTTCCCCACGCCGCAGGAAGCCGCGGTCCCCGGTCCGCAGAAACGGCCCCTCACCACTGCCGGCCAGGAATGCTTCGAAAATCTGATCACTCTGCCGGGGTGCGCCCCAATAGCCCTGCGCCACCCCGGGCCCGCCCACCCAGATCTCCCCGGCTTCCTCGGGCCCACACTGCACGCGGGTGTCGGGGGCGACGATCACCACCTGTTGGCGGGGTAGCCCACAGCCCACCACCGCGACCGCATCCCGATCTCCCGGGACGGAGTCCAGTGCCCACCCCGAGGCCAGCCCCGCCCGGTCAACGTTAAGCACTTCCGGTTCCTCGGATTGCGATCCACCCGAAACCAGCAGCGTGGCCTCCGCTAATCCGTACACCGGGGTGAATGCTTCGGCCCGAAACCCTGCTGGGGCGAACGCCTCGCTGAACGCCGCCAGGGTGGCGGCCCGTACCGGCTGGGTCCCGGTGATCACCGCCGTGGACAGGCTCGACACATCCAACGCTTCACGCTGGGCTCGGGTGCTGCGCTGCACGCACACTCGGTAGGCGACATCGGGGGCCATCGTGACCGTGGCCCGCCACCGGGAGATCGCCTCCAACCAGCACAACGGCCGGGCAACAAACGCCGACTGGGCCATCAACACCGTGGTGGCGCCCCGGTAAATCCCGGCCAGCACGCCTGCGATCAACCCCCGCAGATGGTGTATCTGCAGCCACGACACCACCACATCACGGTCATCACCCCACCCCGCTGCAGTGATCGCCTCCAGATTGGCCAGCACCTGCTCATGAGTCACCACCACACCCTTGGAGCAGGCCGCAGACCCGGTCCGGTAATGGATGACCGCGACACTGTCCGCGTCGATCGCCGGCGCGGCCCACCCCTGGGCGTCGCCGTCCTCACTGCTACACCACACCAGTGGTCGCGCACCGGTCCGTTCGACCACGGTGTCCACCGCCACCCGAACACTGGCCGGCATCTGCGGGCCCGCCACCACGAAACCCGGCCGTACATCGGCGATCACCCCCGCCAACCCCGGCCCCACCCGCTCAGCGACTGGTACCGCGACCGCCCCGGCATACCAACACCCGAAAATACTTGCCGCACCGTCTAATCCGGGTCCACACACCACTAGTACTCGCGACCCGGCAGCACCCCGCTCCTGCAGGGCCGCCCCGGTCGCCCGCCCCCGGGTATCCAACTCCCCATACGACACCGCAACGCCGTCGCCGCCATCCCCGCAATACGAGTAGCTGAATGCGGTCTCCT
>CAXYUC010000263.1:0-3054 GCA_964292075.1 uncultured Mycolicibacter sp. | reverse complement strand
CGCTAGGCAATCCGCACCCAGCCCCGGATCACCTCAAAGGTGGGACCGATCGCGGTATGGCGCACCAACGACCGGCAGGAGGGCACCGCGTGACCATGCTCGACTCCCTGCTGTCCGCTATCGGCGGCGCACCCGCCCTTCCCGGCGCCCGCTGCCGCCACCGCAGTCACCTGTTCGACGAACGTGGCGGCGACGAACCCGAAGATGTTGCCGAACAGCGTCACCAGCAGGGTGCGGATCGACTCGGCCTGAGTGAATGCGTCATTGAGGGTGACCGCGCCCGAGACGACTTCGGCGGCAAGGTCCGGCTTGAAATCGAGGACAACTCCGCATTCCTTGAGCCGCTGCGCCCAGCCGCTAATAACGGATTCGTCATTATCTCCAACCTGGACGCTCCCCCGCCGCCAGCGGCCGTTCTCCCGCCTGCCCTCGGCTTATGCAAAGTCTGTCCGGCGCTGGCCGGCTGCTCGGAATGGTTCGACGCCCTGCCGGCCCGCAAGCGGCCAACCGGTGTCGTCGCCGGAATCGTCAACAGCCCCAAGAAGGAAGGAACGTCAGCATGATCCATCCCGAGATCGATGGCGCGCGTGACGCGCTCGCCCTGATCGACGCCGCCCTACGTGGCGACAACCCGGCCGCGCAGTTGATCGTCAGCAACTACACCGACACCGCCGGCACGCTGCTACGGCAACTGCTCAGCGTCACCGAGGTATTCGCCCGCCGCATCGGCGAACTGACCGACACCGACCCCCACCAGGTCATCCAAACGCTGCGCGACGGCGTAGCCGACATCGAAGGAGAAATTCAGTGAGTAACGAAACCGCCAACGAAGCAACCCCGGTCGACACCGAGGAGGTCACCGACACCACGTCCACGACTGAGGTTCCCGCCGAACCCCAGTCCGACACGGACACGCAGGAAGAAACGGTCGAACAGTTCGGCCGTGACTACGTGGAAAAGCTCCGGCGGGAATCCGCCGGATACCGCGAACGCGCCACCACCGCCGAAACCACAGTCGCAGCACTGCAACAGCAGCACGCCGAACGCCTCATCGACGCCGCCGGGGTGAAGCCAGCAGCCGTATTCGCGCTGACCACCATCACCGATCTACTCTCCGACGACGGCACCGTAGACCCCGAAAAGGTCACCGCTGCGGTCACCCGCGCCCGCCAGGAACTCGGCGTCACCGGCCGACCCCAACCCCTACGGCCGCAGGGCGGCCTTACCAGCGGCACCGGCGCACCCAAGGTGCAGAACACCTGGCAATCCGCATTCGCCCCGCCGGAAAGGTAAACTCACCACCAACAACCGCCTGATGCGGGAAGGTCGCGGCCCGGAGCCACGCCCATCGAATACACCAATTTGATGTGCGAGCTTCCGGGCCGCACCCCGTTTGAAAGGCAGGACCACCCGTGTCCGGTATCGAACTCACCACCCCGCTCACCACAGTCGCCTGGGCGCAAGACAAGTTCTCGTTCACACCCGGTGATGTCGTCCCCGAAGCCCTCATCCTCAAGACCAGCACCGTCTCCGGGCACATCGAGGGCGACCGGCCATCTCTGCGAGTCGCCTACGTCAAGGACGACGAGTCAGCGGCCTACGTGGCCGAAGGCGCCGAGATCACCGACTCCGCCCCGGAACTGTCCGAGGTCGTCATCCACACGAAGAAACTCGCCCGCCTGGTCTCAATCTCCAACGAACAGCACCGCCAGCCCGAAACCCCCGGCCAGACCGCGCAATCCGTCGCCCGCGACCTCATCCGCAAGGCCGACCTGTCCTATCTCAGTGAGGTCGCACCCACACCGCCGGCCACCGGCTCCACCGGCCTGTTGCACACCGCTGGCGTGGTCGACGGCGGTGAAGTCGCGGCCAACCTCGACGGCCTCGTTGACCTCGTTGCCGAACTCGAAGCCAACCTTGCGCACCCCGGATACATCGTCGTAGACCCCCGCACCTGGGCCAGCTTGCGCAAGTTCAAGGTTG
This sequence comes from uncultured Mycolicibacter sp., assembly GCA_964292075.1. GTDB lineage: Bacteria > Actinomycetota > Actinomycetes > Mycobacteriales > Mycobacteriaceae > Mycobacterium. The sequence continues at coordinate 1,071 of CAXYUC010000263.1, read as the reverse complement.
GTGGCGACCAGATCAACGCCTCCCTGCTCGGTGCCGGAACCACCGACGCCGTACCCATGCTGCTGAGCCTGCCGGTGCTGCGCTCCCCGTTCATCCCCGCCAACAGCGGCCTGGTCATCGACCCCAGCGCCATCGTCTCGGCAGTCGGGCAGGTCAACATCGCCCAATCCGATCACGCCCTGTTCGCCAACGACGCGGTCCTGCTGCGGGCAACGTGGTCCATCGGCTGGGCAGTCATGCGCCCCGAACGCGTCGGCCGGTTCACCGTCGACCCCGGCGACAGCGACGGTAGCTAACCCAAAGCCCGCCATCCCCCGCACGGTCCTGAACTCCCCGCGCGGGGATGGCGAAACGAGGTCCGGGTGGTGTTGATGTGGGTCGCCCCACCCGGACCTCCGCCACGGCGGGGTCGGTTGCCGTTCAGCCGGCCCCGCCACCAAGGTCAGCAGGGCGATAAATAGATGATCTAGTTAGCTACGGTCATCGTGGGCCACCGGGCAATCGCGCGATCAGATTGAACAACCGTGCGACAACACGTCATTAAGGCCGACTATACAACGCCCTGACCTGGGGGGATACCCACTGGCGGGTCCGCGAACGCCACTCTGAAGGCGGAATCTCTCCCCCCGTCAAGAAAAAAAGAACACGCATTCGAATCGATAGCCGTTTGATTGTTTGCTGGGATGGCGCTCAGTGTGTTGGAAAAAAATGAATAGGGGGTATGTGCCTAAGCCACGAGCGGCGGCTGACTGCCTTTGGGGGTTGCCCCCCTCCGTTAGACTGGCTGTTGCACCGACAGGCACGAACCCGTGACCAGTCACGGGTTGCTGCTGCTCCGTATTTTCCCCGCATAAACGTCCGCGACACGCCGTGTATCTACCCGTACCCGCCCGTACTAGGTACATCGGTAATCAGTTGCGCCACAACATATTAACGGACTAACCCACACGCCCGCAGACGCTGTTTTCGCTTGCTGAATACGCGGGTTCGATTCCCGTCATCGGCTCCAGTTTGACCGGCTCTTCGGATTGTGCCGGGGTGTGGTGTTCATCGGACGATGATGGATGTGAG
>CAXYUC010000262.1:0-3339 GCA_964292075.1 uncultured Mycolicibacter sp. | reverse complement strand
CACCCGCGCCCCCCCCCCCGCCACCCCCGCCGCCGAGGGCCAGGCCGCCCGGTAGCGACCCCTCCAGGCGCCGCCCGCCGACCTCGACGACCACCTTCTGCCGCGGCTGGGCGTCCTCGTCGTCGAGGGGCTCACCGCCGGTGAAGGGCTCGATGGTGTTCTCGAACTCGGTCTCGATCCAGCGGGTGTGCACCGTGAAGCCGTTCTCGTCGCCGATGAAGGCCGGGTCACGGACCACCACCCGGTCGAACGGGATGACCGTGGCCAGCCCCTCCACGTGGAACTCGTCCAGGGCCCGCCGGGCACGCTCCAGGGCCTCGGTGCGCGTCGCGCCGGTGACGATCAGCTTGGCCAGCATCGAGTCGAACTGGCCGCCGATCACCGAACCGGACTCCACGCCGGAGTCCATCCGGATGCCGGGGCCGGTCGGCGGGTCGAAGCGGGTGACCGGGCCGGGGGCGGGCAGGAAACCGCGACCGGCGTCCTCACCGTTGATGCGGAATTCGATCGAGTGGCCGCGCGGCGTCGGGTCCTCGGTGATGTCGAGGGTCTCGCCGTTGGCGATCCGGAACTGCTCACGCACCAGGTCGATGCCCGAGGTCTCCTCGGTGACCGGGTGTTCCACCTGCAGACGGGTGTTGACCTCGAGGAAGCTGATCAGGCCGTCCTGGCCGACCAGGTATTCCACGGTGCCGGCGCCATAGTAGCCGGCCTCCTTGCAGATCCGCTTGGCGGACTCGTGGATCTCCTTGCGCTGCGCGTCGGTCAGGAACGGCGCCGGGGCCTCCTCGACCAGCTTCTGGAAGCGGCGCTGCAGCGAGCAGTCGCGGGTGCCCGCGACGACGACGTTGCCGTGCTGATCGGCGATGACCTGGGCCTCGACGTGGCGCGGCTTGTCCAGGTAGCGCTCCACGAAGCATTCGCCGCGACCGAAGGCCGCGATCGCCTCACGGGTGGCCGACTCGAACAGCTCGGGAATCTCCTCGAGGGTGCGCGCCACCTTCATGCCGCGACCGCCGCCGCCGAACGCGGCCTTGATCGCCACCGGGACGCCGTACTCCTTGGCGAAGGCCACCACCTCGTCGGCGTTCTTGACCGGGTCCGGGGTGCCGGGCACCAGCGGAGCCTTGGCGCGGGCGGCGATGTGACGCGCGGTGACCTTGTCGCCGAGGTCGCGGATCGACTGCGGGCTCGGCCCGATCCAGATCAATCCGGCGTCGATGACGGCCTGGGCGAAGTCGGCGTTCTCGGAGAGGAAGCCGTAGCCGGGGTGGATGGCGTTGGCGCCCGATTGGGCGGCGGCGTCGAGGATCTTCTCGAACACCAAGTAGGACTCGGCCGAGGTCTGCCCACCCAGGGCGAAGGCCTCATCGGCGAGTCGGACGTGCGGTGCGTCGGCGTCGGGCTCGGCGTACACGGCCACGCTGGCCAATCCGGCGTCGCGCGCGGCGCGGATCACCCGGACTGCGATCTCTCCGCGGTTGGCGACGAGCACCTTGGAGATCTTCGAGCTGGCATGGTTCGCCACTGGGCCTCCTGATGGCATGTTTAAGAAAGGTCTTTAAGAATCTAGCTTCAGGCAGTGTAAGGCGCGAGCGCTGAACCTGTTCCAGGTGCCCCTTACGCGGCGCGTAAATGCCGTTTGATGCGGGTCAACATGGCAGACATACCCCGCAGCCGCAACGGGCTGATCAGTGCCGCCAGCCCCAGCCGGGACGCGAAATCCTCCGGCACGCCCAGGATGACGTCGGCCGGTTCACCGTCGAGGCCGGCGGCCCAGATCGATGCGAAGCCGCGCGTCGTCGGTGCCTCCGGGGGTGCGCTGAAATACAGCCGCACCCGTTGCGGGTCGGCGGCATCGACATGCAGGAATAACGGCGACTGGCACTCCGGTACCGGTTCCATGGCTGATTCGGTCAGCGCGTCGGGCAGCTCGGGCAGTTCGTCGGCGAATTCGAGCAGCAGCTTGAGCTTGTCCTGGCCTTCGACTTCGGCGAAGTCGGACACCACCTGCGCCAGTCCTTCCGGCAGGCTCATCAGCTGACGGAGCTCCCCGGGGTTCCGGTCAGCTGCCCGGGTTCGGGGCCGTCGACGATCGGCACGCGCACGGTGTTGCCCCACTCGGTCCATGAACCGTCGTAGTTGCGGACATCGTCGAGGCCCAGCAGGTGGGTCAGCACGAACCAGGTGTGGCTGGAGCGTTCTCCGATGCGGCAGTAGGCGATCGGTTTGTCCCCGGGCTTGAGGAAGCTGTAGAGCGCCTCGAGTTCCTCGCGCTTACGGAACCGGCCGGCATCGTCGGCCGCCTTGCTCCACGGCACCGACACCGCGGTGGGGATGTGGCCGCCGCGCAGCACACCCTCCTCCGGATATTCCGGCATGTGGGTGCGCTCGCCGGTGTACTCCTGCGGGGAGCGGACGTCGATCAGGGGCACCTGGCCGATATTGGCCAGCACGTCGTCCTTGTAGGCCCGGATGGGGGCGTCGTTGCGCTTGACGACGGGGTAGCCGCTCGTGGTCTTCGACGGCACGTCCAGCGTGGTCTCACGGCCCGAGGACACCCACAGGTCGCGCCCGCCGTCGAGCAGTCGGACGTCTTCGTGACCGAACAGGGTGAACACCCACAGGGCGTAGGCGGCCCACCAGTTGGACTTGTCGCCGTAGATCACCACGGTGTCGTCGCGGGAGATGCCCTTGCGGTTCATCAGGTCGGCGAACTGCTCGCCGGTGATGTAGTCGCGGACCGGGGAATCGTTGAGATCGGTGACCCAGTCGATCTTGACCGCGGTGGGGATATGGCCGATGTCGTAGAGCAAGACATCCTCGTCGGACTCCACCACGACCAGGCCCGGCCTGCCCAGATTGCCCGCCAGCCAGTCGGCTGTCACCAACCGTTCGGGGTGGGCGTAGGACTGCAGGGCGGGGGTGGGATCGGCAGGCACTGGCACGATGCCGAGCGTACCGGGCGGTAACCGTTGTGCCACTCCCGTCGGGAAATCTTCCTCGACGTCGGGTGCGGGTGACCTGGGTCAGGCGACGGGGTTGTTCGCCCACAGCGCAGCGACCGAGAGCCCGGCTGTGCGCAGCAGTCGACGCAGCATCGGCAGGCTGATACCGATGACGCTGGAGGGGTCGCGGTCGACGCCCCCGGCGCACCCGCCCCCCCAAACCCCGTCGGGGGATCCCCCGGGCACCCCCGGCGGCATCTATCACCAGCTGCCGCCCGGCGGGGGGTTCCAGTACTACAAGGACCCGGGCAAGACCGCCGCCAACCCCGTGGGCGACTTCTTTACCACGGGCGCCGTCCGCTACTTCGACGCGGACGGCTACCTGTTCCTC
>CAXYUC010000261.1:0-3401 GCA_964292075.1 uncultured Mycolicibacter sp. | reverse complement strand
GCCCACCCCGGGGACGCCGTGGTGGGACGGCGGGGGCGCCGGGGCGCCGGCCGCCGCGGCGGGCCGCTGCGGGCACTTGCCGTCGACCGTGGTGCTGATCGCCACGAACTTCGCGGTGATGGCGCCGTTGTCGGCCGGGGTGCTGTCGGGCGAGCCACCGGCTCTGATGCAGGTGCCGGTGGTGATCTCGCCGCGCTGTGCGGGCACCGACTCAAAGATCCGGGTGCTGTCGGTCAACGACACGGTGGTGGTACCGGACGAGCGCGCCACCTCGAAGGTGTTGCCGGACACCGAGGAGACCGAACCCATCACGTGGTCGCCCTGCGCGTGGGCGAGTGCGGGGAAAATCAGTGCGGTGGTTCCGGTTACCGCGAAAACCGCGAGAGTGGTGCGACAACGGACAGACATCAACATGCTCCAATCGTGGACTTCGCCGGTGCGCTTGTCCTGGTATTAGGTCATATCACCGTCGGCGGTGCAGCTGTCCGCCACCTTGCTCTGAGCTATGCGTGAGCTGTGGAAAGTTCCCCGGGTAGGGACGCGGCACCGTGACGGTTCCCCGGAATTGGTTTGCCGCCAACGGAAAGTGGGCATACCCACAGCGAGCACGACCCACGAGTCAGACCATTGCCACCAGGCCGAGGCTGACATGGGCGCCTCCAGAAAGTCGGGTAACTGTCATGATCACCCTCGGAGTCATCCTGATCGTCCTCGGGCTCGTCCTGCCCGCCCTTGTCCCCGCCTTCGCCTACGCGAACGTTTGCTTTGCCATCGGAGTCGTCCTGTTGGTTGTCGGCCTGATCCTGATGTTCGCCAGCAGAGCAGGCCACGCGGTCGGCGGTCGTCGCCACTACTACTAGCGGCGGCTGGCTGCAGTTGCAGCTGACCATTATGTGAAAGGGCAACGTCCCATGGGAATCGTCGACAAGGCCAAAAATGCCGCGTAGCACGTGAGGGGGAGTCGCCGCCGAGCCACGGCGGCGCCTTCCGTTCGCGGCCACACCAGCGCGGGTGCCCAGCCGGGAACACCGCGGGATACCTGAGCGTTGGGCCAGTCATGGCAACTCAAGACCTCACCGCGGCGAAATTCGAAGAAACCATCGCCGACAACGACATCGTGCTCGTCGATTTCTGGGCATCCTGGTGCGGGCCGTGTCGATCGTTCGCTCCGACGTTCGCGGCGGTCTCCGAGAAGCACCCCGATGTGGTGTTCGCCAAGGTCGACACCGAAGCCGAACAGCAGCTGGCCGCTGCCGCCCAGATCCGCTCCATTCCCACCCTGATGGCGTTCAAGAAGGGCACGCTGGTGTTCAACCAGGCCGGCGCGCTGCCCGCCGCGGCGCTGGAGCACCTGGTCCAGCAGGTCAAGGACCTCGATGTCGAAGCGGCGCTGGCTGAGCAGGCCGCTGCGGGCAAGCCCGAGCAGGTCTGAGGCCCGGCACGCGATAGCGTGCATCCGTGTCTTCCGAATCCGAGTTCGGCTACCAGTTCGTTAAAGTCGAACGTCCGCGTCCACACGTCGCCCTGATCACGCTGAACCGCCCGGAGCGAATGAACTCCATGGCGTTCGACGTGATGGTTCCGCTGCGCGACGCGCTGGCGGAAGTCAGCTACGACAACTCGGTGCGGGTGGTGGTGCTGACCGGGGCCGGCCGGGGGTTCTCCTCGGGCGCCGACCACAAGTCTGCGGGTTCGGTGCCGCACGTGGCCGGGCTCACCCGGCCCACCTTCGGGTTGCGGTCGATGGAACTGCTCGACGACATCATCCTGGCGCTGCGGCGCCTGCACCAACCGGTGATCGCTGCCGTCAACGGAGCAGCCATCGGCGGTGGACTGTGCTTGGCGCTGGCGGCCGACATCCGGGTCGCGGCGTCGGATGCCTATTTTCGGGCGGCCGGCATCAACAACGGGCTGACCGCCAGTGAGTTGGGCCTGAGCTACCTGTTGCCCCGGGCGATCGGCGCGTCGCGGGCGTTCGAGATCATGCTCACCGGCCGTGACGTCGACGCCGCCGAGGCCGAGCGAATCGGCCTGGTCTCGCGAGTGGTGGAGCTGCCGGATCTGCTGGACACCTGCTATGACATGGCCGAGCGGATCGCCGGTTTCTCCCGGCTGGGGGCCGAATTGACCAAGCGGACGCTCTGGAGCGGACTCGACGCCGGTAGTCTGGAGGGGCACATGCAGGCCGAGGGGCTCGGACAGCTCTACGTGCGCCTGCTGACCAGCAACTTCGAGGAAGCCGTCGCTGCGCGCGCCGAGAAGCGCCCACCGGCCTTCACTGACGATAAGTAGCAAGAACACGACAGGAGTACGCGCGCGTGATTACCGCAACGGGCCTGGAGGTCCGCGCCGGAGCGCGCACCCTGCTCGACTCGGTGGACTCGGTGCTGCGGGTACAGCCCGGAGACCGGATCGGCCTGGTCGGTCGCAACGGCGCCGGCAAGACCACCACGCTGCGCATCCTGGCCGGTGAAGGCGAGCCCTACGCGGGCACCATCACCCGCACCGGCGAGGTCGGCTACCTGCCGCAGGACCCCAGGGAAGGCAACCTCGACGTCCTGGCCCGCGACCGGGTGCTGTCGGCCCGCGGGCTGGACACCATCCTGGCCGACCTCGAGAAGCAGCAGGTGCTGATGGCCGAGGTCGTCGACGACACCGAGCGCGACCGGGCCATCCGGCGCTACGGCCAGCTCGAAGAGCGATTCGCCGCGCTGGGGGGCTACGCGGCCGAGAGTGAGGCCGGCCGGATCTGCACCAGCCTGGGCCTGCCCGACCGGGTGCTGACGCAGCCGCTGCGGACCCTGTCCGGCGGACAGCGTCGCCGTGTGGAGCTGGCGCGCATCCTGTTCGCGGCCGGCGAGGGGGGCGCGGGTGGAGCGGGTTCGGGCACCACCCTGCTGCTCGACGAACCGACCAACCACCTCGACGCGGATTCGATCGGCTGGCTGCGCGACTTCCTGAAGAACCACAGCGGGGGACTGGTGCTGATCAGTCACGATGTGGACCTGTTGGCCGACGTGGTCAACCGGGTGTGGTTCCTCGACGCGGTGCGCGGCGAGGCCGACGTGTACAACATGGGCTGGCAGAAGTACCTCGACGCCCGGGCGACCGATGAACAGCGTCGCCGGCGGGAGCGGGCCAAAGCCGAACGCAAGGTCGCCGCGCTGCGCCCCCAGGCCGCGATCGAGAAGGCCGAGGTGGCGGTCGTGCTCATCGACGCGAGCGCCCCGATGACCGAGCAGGACACCCGCGTGATCTCCCAGGTGGTCGACGCCGGGCGGGCGGCGGATGCGCTGGCCGGTAAGGTGGCGGCGTGGTCGAACCGGGCGTCGGCCAGTGCCGGCGCCGAACTCGACTCCTGGCACATCCTTGTTCTCGCGGAGAGCAGCCGGGCGTCGAAT
>CAXYUC010000260.1:0-3523 GCA_964292075.1 uncultured Mycolicibacter sp. | reverse complement strand
CGCGGGGGCCAAGAGGCTGGCCCCGGGGAGCGGGGCCCGTTTCAGCCCCCGGGCGCGGCTGCCTAAGACACCGGCACAAGGTGGCACCCCCCGAACCCCGCTGTTGCCGGGGGATTCTGCGTTTCCTCGACCGCCAGGTGAGCATCGGGGCGCTAATCGAGGCGGCGCTGTGGTTCGGCCTTGCCTACGTGATCGCGGGCGTGGTGTGGCTGTTTCTGCACCCCGACGGCGTCGAACGCCTTCAAGCACAGGCCGAGCGGCAGTTCGGCGTCCCCCCGGCCAGTGTTTACGAGGTGGCGACGGTGACCTCGGTGGCGCTGTGGCCGGTGATGCTGCTGCTGCCGGCCGATGTCTGCGGGCGATGAGCCGCACAACCGGGCTTAGACCGCCCCCAGGTCCGCCGAAATCCAGTGCTGGGGACGCAGATAGATGACCACCTGCTCACCCAGTTCGGCCAGCGCGAACCGGAGGAATTCCTCGGCCCGTGCGGGCGGCAGGTAGCGGTGGGCCAGCTCCACGTGGTGCTCTTCGGTGCCGGGCTCGATGCGGCTGACGGCGCCGTCGACGGCGACGTAGCGCAGCGTCGGCTCGGTGCGCTCCACCATCAGCGAGAAGCATCCGGCCGCCTCGATGAACTGCGCTTTGCGCGACCCGGCCCCGGTCAACACCCAGGGCTCGCCGCCGGGTGCGTACTGGTACCAGATCGGCACCGTCAGGGGGCCGCGGCCGACGCCGGCGTTTACCGATAGCGCCGCGATGTGCGGCTCGGCTAGAAACTGCTCACGTTCGTCCTTGGACAGGGCCATGTTTTTCAGGCTAACCGCGATGCGAGTGCCGCGCTGGCGGGTTCCTTAGATCGCCGGGCCGAGCAGGTCGTCGGCGTCGCGGATGATGTAGCCATAGCCCTGCTCGGCCAGGAACCGCTGCCGGTGTGCGGCGTACTCGGCGTCCAGGCTGTCGCGGGCAACCACCGAGTAGAACACCGCGCCGCCGCCGTCGGCCTTGGGGCGCAACAGCCGGCCCAGCCGCTGAGCCTCCTCCTGCCGGGACCCGAAGGTGCCCGAAACCTGCACGGCCACCGACGCTTCCGGCAAGTCGATGGAGAAGTTGGCGACCTTGGAGACCACCAGGGTGGAGATCTCGCCCCGGCGGAAGGCGTCGAACAGCTTCTCGCGCTCGGCCGTTCGCGTCGAACCCTGGATCACCGGGGCGTCCAACTGCTCGCCCAGTTCCTCCAGCTGGTCGAGGTAGGCGCCGATCACCAGGGTCTGTTCGCCTGGATGCTGTTTGAGGATCGAGCGCACCACCGCGATCTTGGAGTGCACCGTCGAGCACAACTTGTAGCGCTCCTCGGGTTCGGCGACCGCGTAGGTCATCCGCTCGCTCTCGGTCATGGTGACCCGCACCTCGATGCATTCGGCCGGCGCGATCCAGCCTTGCGCCTCGATGTCCTTCCACGGCGCGTCGTAACGCTTGGGCCCGATCAGGGAGAACACGTCACCTTCGCGGCCGTCCTCGCGGATCAGCGTCGCGGTCAATCCGAGGCGGCGGCGGGACTGCAGATCAGCGGTCATCCGGAACACCGGTGCGGGCAGCAGGTGCACTTCGTCGTAGATGATCAGCCCCCAGTCGCGGCTGTCGAACAGCTCCAGGTGCCGGTACTCACCCTTGGTGCGCCGGGTGATCACCTGATAGGTGGCGATGGTGACCGGCCGGATCTCCTTGCGCTCACCGGAGTACTCGCCGATCTCCTCTTCGGTCAGCGACGTGCGCGCCACCAGTTCCCGCTTCCACTGTCGGCCCGCGACGGTGTTGGTGACCAGGATCAGCGTGGTGGCCTTCGCCTTGGCCATCGCCGCGGCACCGACCAGCGTCTTGCCGGCACCGCAGGGCAACACCACCACTCCGGAACCACCCGACCAGAATGAGTCGGCGGCCATCTCCTGATAGTCGCGCAGCTGCCAGCCGTCCTGGGCCAGGTCGATCGGATGGGCCTCGCCGTCGACGTAACCCGCCAGATCTTCGGCGGGCCAGCCGATTTTGAGCAGCATCTGCTTGACCCGGCCACGCTCACTGGGATGCACCACGACGGTGTCGTCGTCGAGGCGGGCACCGAGCATCGGCGCGATCTTCTTGTTGCGCAGCACCTCCTCAAGCACCGCGCGATCCAGGCTGACCAGGGTCAGGCCGTGCACCGGGCTTTTCACCAGCTGCAGGCGCCCGTAGCGCGCCATGGTGTCGACGATGTCGACCAGCAGCGGTTGGGGCACCGCGTACCGGGAATGGCTGACCAAGGCGTCGACCACCTGCTCGGCGTCGTGGCCGGCTGCCCGGGCGTTCCACAACGCCAGCGGGGTGATGCGGTAGGTGTGGATGTGCTCCGGGGCGCGTTCGAGCTCGGCGAACGGCGCGATGGCGGCGCGCGCCGAACCGGCCTGTTCGTGGTCGACCTCGAGCAGCACGGTCTTGTCGGATTGGACGATCAACGGCCCGTCAGTGCTCATGCGCCCATTATCCGGAGGGGGGCGACAACGCCACTCCTCAGCATCGATGTAGCACATGTGCTAGCATCGGCGACATGGGAACGGTCGGTTTGCGTGAGCTGCGCCAGAACGCCTCGGAGCTCGTTCGCCGGGTCGAAGAAGGTGAAGAAATCACTATCACCGTCGCCGGTCGAGCGGGGGCGCGACTCGTGCCAGCGGTTCCTCGCACCTGGCGCCGGTGGGCCGACGTGGCCGAGCTGTTCGCTGGTCCCGCCGACCTCGCCTGGGGCAGTGACCGTGCCGCGATCGATGACGAACTGCGAGACCCGTGGCCGAGCTGAAGGCGATTCTCGACACCAGCGTGGTGATCGCGACCGACGTCCCGCCGCTGGAAGGCGAGCTGGCCATCAGCATGGCCACACTGGCCGAACTACACTTCGGGGTTCTCGTGGCGAAGGAACAGTCGGTACGCGCCGAACGGCTGCGCCGGCTGCTGATCCTGCAACGTACATTCCATGCGCTGCCGCTGGACGACGCCATCACGGCCAGCTACGGACGGCTGGCGGCCGCCGTCGTCGAGGCTGGCCGTCAACCCCGCGCACGCTCGATGGACCTTCTGATTGCGGCAACGGCGCATGCGCATTCAGCCCGGCTCTATACCCGCAACGCCAGCGACTTCGACGGCCTCGACGGCCTGATCGAGGTCGTCACGGTCTAATCGTGCTCGGCCGCCGACGACACCGATGTGATGCGGTGGATCGCGAAATCCTTCATCTGCCCCGACGTCGAATCGAACGCCACCAGCCGCCCACCCAGCACCTGAGTGGGGGCCACCTCGCGCTGGGTGGCCACCCCGGCGGCGTCGACGTAGCCGATCAGCACCGTGGCCCGCTCCAGCGCGGCGCGCTTGAGCATGATCATCGCGGTCACCGGATCCAGCCGGATGTTGTCGAACGGCGCCGACGTCACCGTGCGCAGCACCCGGACCAGCGCGGTCAGGCTGTCGTCGCCGGGACCGGCGTGCGGCCGGTGCCCGCAAC
>CAXYUC010000259.1:0-3562 GCA_964292075.1 uncultured Mycolicibacter sp. | reverse complement strand
CATCGGAGGCCAACCCCCAATCAGCCGACTGTCACCAACCTGACTGCCGAGTACACCTAGCGGCCCGCGTAAGCCACGGCGATCTCGGCGGCCAGCCGCGCATTGGCCAGCACCAGGGCGACGTTGGCGGACACCGATGCGCCGTGCGTCTCGCGGTGGAAATAGTCGAGCAAGAACGGGGTGACGTCCTTGCCGTGTACGTCCGCGGCCCGGGCGGCGGCCAGCCCATCGGCCAGCACCCGGTCATGCAGCTCGCGGTCCAGCTCGGCGTCGGCGGGGATCGGGTTGGCCAGCACCAGCCCGTACCCGTCGGTGCCCAGCCGGTCGCGGGCCCGCAGCACCGCGGCAGCCTGTTTCGGCGTCTGCACCCACCAGTCGAGCGGGTAGCCGGAGTCGGCGAGGTAGAACGCCGGGAAGCGGTCGGTGCGGTAGCCGATCACCCCCACCGACAGCGTCTCCAACCGCTCCAACGTGGCGCCGATGTCCAGAATCGACTTCACGCCCGAACACACCACCAGCACCGGGGTGCGCGACAGCGTGGTCAAGTCCGCGGACTCGTCGTAGCTGTGCTGCGCGCCGCGATGCACACCGCCCAACCCACCGGTGGCGAACACCGTGATGCCGACCGCCGCTGCCAGATGCGCGGTCGCAGCGACCGTGGTCGCCCCGTCGCCGGCCACCGCGGCCAGCATCGCGATCTCTCGGACGCTGACTTTGATCGCCGCGCCACCGATGGCGATGCGGTGCAGCGCGTCATCGTCGAGGCCGATGTGCGGCTGGCCGTCGATGATCGCGATGGTGGCCGGTACTGCGCCCGCCGAGCGCACGGCATGCTCGATGGCGCGGGCGATGCGCAGGTTGTCCGGGCGCGGTAGACCGTGGCTGATGATCGTGCTCTCCAGCGCCACCACGGCCCGACCGGCGGCCAACGCATCGGCGACCTCGGGATGGATGCGCATCGGCTCAGCCTATGGCGCGCGGCGATCAGCGCGCATCGATCGTGTCGGGACAGGGTGGTAGCGTCCGCGACTGTTCACCGGGAGTGGAGGTGCCGTGGTCGACCAGCGACGCAGGTGGCCGGGCTGTTTTGCCGCGCTCACCGCGGCCCTGCTGATCGTGGCACCGGCCGCCGCCGCGGACCCGGCTGCGGTCGGTGCCGCCGACGGACCGGCCGAGCTGGCCCTGCTCGACGCGCTGCCGATCAAGGGCCGCGCGCCCAAGACCGGCTACTCGCGCGCCCTGTTCGGCCAGGCGTGGAGCGACGACGTCACGGTGCCCGGCGGGCATAACGGCTGCGACACCCGCAACGACATCCTGCGCCGCGACCTGGTCGACATCGAGATCAGGCCGGGCACCACCGATTGCGTGGTGGCATCGGGTGTCTTGAACGATCCCTACACCGGTACCGCGATCGCCTTCCAACGCGGTCGGGGTACGTCCCAGGCGGTGCAGATCGATCATGTGGTGGCGTTGTCGGATGCCTGGCAGAAGGGCGCCCAGGGCTGGGATGAGCTCACCCGGCGCAACTTCGCCAATGATCCGCTGAACCTGCAGGCCACCAGCGGGCCGATCAACGAGGCGAAGGGCGACGGCGACGCGGCCACCTGGCTGCCGCCCAACAAGTCCTACCGCTGCGCCTATGTCTCCCGGATCGTCGCGGTGAAGTCCGGCTACGGCCTGTGGGTGACCCAGGCCGAACACGACGCGATCGAGCGGATTCTCACCGGCGAATGCGGTGCGCCGGCAGGCTAACCCAGCCGGGACGCCGCCCCGGCGATCCGCTCGTCGGTGGCGGTGAGCGCCACCCGCACGTACTGCGCGCCGGCCGGTCCGTAGAACTCGCCGGGCGCCACCAGGATGCCGCGCTGGGCCAGCCAGTCGACGGTGCTGCGGCACGCCTCGCCGCGGGTGGCCCACAGGTAGAGCCCGCCTTGGGACAGCTCGATGGTGAAGCCGGCCGCCTGCATCGCCGGCAGCAAAATCGCGCGGCGGCGGGCGTAGCGCTCACGCTGCTGCTGCTCGTGGGCGTCGTCGTCGAGGGCGGCGACCATGGCCGCCTGAATCGGGGTGGGCACCATCATCCCGGCGTGTTTGCGTACCGCGAGCAGTTCGGCCACCACCGCGGCGTCCCCGGCGACGAAACCGGCGCGGTAGCCCGCCAGCGACGAGGTCTTCGACAGCGAATGCACCGCCAGCAGGCCGCGGTGGTCACCGTCACACACCGCCGGGTGCAGCACCGACCGTGGGGCGGTGTCCTCCCAGCCCAACCCGAGGTAGCACTCGTCGGAGACCACCAGCACGTCGTGCTCGCGGGCCCAGCCCACCACGGTGCGCAGCTCGTCGGCGGTCGCGATCGCCCCGGTCGGGTTGCTCGGCGAATTCAGGTACACCAGGGCCGGCGGCGGGCCGTCGAGCCGTTGCGGGGTGTCACTGCGCACCCAGCGGGCCCCGGCCAGCCGGGCGCCCACTTCGTAGGTCGGGTAGGCCAGTTCGGGCACCACCACCACGTCCTGGTCGCCCAGGCCGAGCAGGCTCGGCAGCCAGGCGATGAGTTCCTTGGTGCCGATGACCGGCAGAACCGCCGACTCTGCCAGCCCGGTGATGCCGTAGCGCCGCTGCAGGGCGGCGACCGCCGAGGCACGCAACGTGGCAGTGCCGGGGGTGGTGGGATCCCCGGGCGCGGAGGACGCCGCAGCCAGTGCCGCGCGGATGACCGGTGCGACCGGGTCGACCGGGGTGCCGACGGACAGGTCGACGATGCCGTCGGGGTGCGCCTTGGCCAGCGCCGTCGCCTCGGCCAGGGTGTCCCACGGAAATGTCGGCAGTGCGGCCGATCTGCCGCCACGCACGGGACTCACGAGGCTGCGGCGACGCAGGGCGGATTCATCGGTCCTGATAGTAGAGGCCGCTGCGGCGTGGCGACCACCACGGCCCACTGGGCTACGGCAGCTATGCACTCAATTGCTGTGCAATAAGTTGCATAGGTGGCTCAGCGCTGCCTATGCTTCCGCGCGTGGCACTTCCCCACGCGATCCTGGTGTCGTTGAGCGAGCAGTCGGGTTCGGGCTATGAGCTCGCACACCGCTTCGACCGCTCGATCGGCTATTTCTGGAGCGCCACTCACCAGCAGATCTACCGGACGCTGCGCACCATGGAGGCCGACGGCTGGGTGCAGGTCACCGAGGTGGCCCAGCAGGGCCGCCCGGACAAGAAGGTCTACACCGTCGCCGAGGCCGGCCGCGCCGAGCTGGCCCGCTGGATCGCGGCCCCGCTGGCCGGGCGCGGAAGCTCGGTGGTGGACAACCGGCTGCGCGAACTGGCGGTCAAGATCCGCGGCGCCGGCCACACCGACCGCGCCACGGTCCGCGCGCAGGCAGTCGCCCTGCGTGCCGAACGTGGCGAGCGATTGGACGTCTACCGCGCACTGGAGAAGAAGCAGTTCCCCGATCCCCGCTCGCTGACGGGCGCGGCGCTACACCCGTACCTGGGTGTTGGGGGCGGGATTTTGTGTGAGGGGGGCGGGGACGGCAGGGTCGGGGAGGGCGGGCGGGGATGGGGGGGG
>CAXYUC010000258.1:0-3610 GCA_964292075.1 uncultured Mycolicibacter sp. | reverse complement strand
AGGCAAGCTCAAGGTGGTGTCGAGTAGACCTGAGAAGCCCAACCTTTTCGAGAGCCGCGTCGCGATTCACCACACCAACCGGCCGAACAGCAACCACTGCTGGGGCACAAACAAACAGTTCACACCCGTAAACCGCTGGTGCAGCGAACTCATGAAGCACACGCGGTAATTCAAACGTCAAAGGTCGAGCCGTCACCCCTGAACGACGTTCCCGCTGGCCGTAGACAGTTCGCTGCCCAACGCTCAATCGCCTGTCGGACAAAATGATCACGACTTATGTCGGTTAGCTGTATCAACAGTGCACCTCTGCGCCACAGGCCACCTCAACGCACCCCACCCAGAAGCCCCACACCTGATCACAGATGAAGGATTCGCTTGGCGTGGACGCCCACCGCCCACAGCCATTCACTCAGCTAGACGCTCACCGGCGCCCGGTGCTTGCTGAACTGCAGCGACTCCTCATCCACCTTGCCGTGCCGGATCAGCCGCAGGTCCAGCAGATAGTTCTGTTTGAGCCGCCACGGGGCCTCCGACCCGGATCGCGGCAGTTCGTCCATCGCCCGGCGGAAGTAGCCGGGGCTGAAGTCCATGAACGGCTCTTCCTTCACCGCGGCACCGGGGTGCTGCGGCTCGACCCGGTCGAAACCGTTGTCATCCATGTAGTTGAGCACCCGGCAGACAAACTCCGAGACCAGGTCGGCCTTGAGCGTCCATGACGCGTTGGTGTAGCCAAAGGTCACCGCGGCGTTGGGCACGCCGGAGAACATCAAGCCCTTGTAGGTCATCGCCTTGGGCAGATCGATCGGCTCGCCGTTGCGCAACAGCGACGCCCCGCCCAGCAACTGCATGTTCAGGCCGGTCGCGGTGATGATGATGTCGGCGTCGAGTTCCTGGCCGGAGCTCAGCCGAATCCCGGTCTTGGTGAACGTATCGATCGTGTCGGTGACGACGTCGGCCTTGCCGCTGCGGATAGTCTTGAACAGGTCGCCGTTGGGCGCCAAGCACAACCGCTCGTCCCACGGGTTGTACCGCGGCCCGAAGTGCTTCTGCACATCAAAGCCTTCCGGCAGCCGGTGCTTGGCCATGGTCATCAGCGTTTTGCGCATGTACTTCGGGAACTTCCGCGCCAGCTGGTACTGGAGGGTGCTGAAGCCGATCGCCTTCCAGCGGTTGGCGAAGTGCGCCGCCTTGGTCGGCAGGAACCGGTTTGCCTGCACGGCGAACGGGTCGACCAGGGGCAGCGCGCCGATGTAGGTCGGCGAACGCTGCAGCATGGTCACGTGCCCGGCCCCGGAATTGGCCAGCGCGGGAATCAGCGTCACCGCGGTGGCGCCGCTGCCGATCACCACGATCTTCTTACCGGCGTAGTCCAGGTCCTCCGGCCAGTGCTGCGGGTGCACGATGATGCCGCCGGCGGCACTGAAGTCCGCGGCGCCGGGAAACTCCGGCGAGTAGCCCTCGGCGTAGTTGTAGTAACCGCTGCATGCGAACACGAACGACGCGGTGATCTGCTCTTGCTCGCCGTTGTTGTCGACGGTGACCGTCCACTGGTTGTCGGCGTCGGACCAGTCAGCCGACACGACCCGGTGCCGGTAGCGGATGTGCTTGTCGATGCCGTTCTCGGTGGCGGCCTCGTTGATGTAGTTCCAGATGTCCGCCCCTTCGGCGATCGAGTGCGCCGACTGCCACGGCTTGAACCGGAAGCCCAAGGTGAACATGTCGGAGTCCGAGCGGATGCCAGGGTATTTGAACAGGTCCCAGGTGCCGCCGAGGTTGTCCCGGCTTTCCAGGATTGTGTAGCTCTTGTTCGGGCAGCGGTCCTGCAGGTGCCAGGCCGCGCTGATACCGGAGATGCCGGCGCCGACGATCACAACATCGAGGTGTTCAGTCATGACGCCAGGCTATCAACGGTGTGTTGAGTCAGTCAACACCCTGTTGATTAAGTCGACGTCGTGTAAAGTAGCCGCCATGACCAGCCCAAATGCGACCCGCCATGGACGCCGAGGCACGCGGCCGTCCGGAGACGATCGCGAGCAGGCGATCCTGGCCACTGCCGAACGGCTGCTGGAGCAACGCCCGTTGGGCGAGATCTCCGTCGACGACCTGGCCAAAGGCGCCGGAATCTCGCGGCCCACGTTCTACTTCTATTTCAAGTCGAAGGACGCGGTGCTGCTCTCGCTGCTGGAGCCGCTCATCGCGGCGGCCGACTCGGAGTTCGTCGGGGCGGTGCAACGACTGCCGACCGACCCGCGCCGAATTTGGCGCAACGGCATCAAAGCGTTCTTCGTCGCGTTCAGCTCGAACCGGGCGATCGCCCGGGCCGGCACCGAGGCGCTGGCCACCAGCCCGGAGTTCCGGGCGACGTGGAATGCCTTCATGCAGAAATGGATCCACCAAACCGCCACGATGATCACCGCCGAACGCGACCGCGGCGCGGCCCCGACGACCATCGACGCTCTGGATCTCGCGACGTCACTGAATCAGATGAACGAGCGCACAATGATGGCCGCGCTGATGGCCGAGCAGCCGTCAGTGCCGCACGATCAGGTGGTCGACACGCTGACGCACGTCTGGGTCAGCAGCATCTACGGCCAGGCGTGCTGAGGCGCTCAGAACTGGGCGGCGCCGAATCCGGCCAGCAGCACCGAGAAGCCGCCGATCTCGCCCAGGATGAGCAACACCATGCCAACGCGGAGGAACCAGCCGCCTGACTCGAACTGGTTGGTGGTGTCGCGCAATGCGCCGTGCAGCATGTAGCTGCCGATCGCGGTGACAAAGAAATACACCACCACCATCGCCGCGGTCAGGTTCACCCAGGTCGGCCAGCCGCTGAGTTCGACAAACACCGCGACCAACAGGGTCGCGAAGGAGTACATCAGCGCCGCCCGATGTGCGATGTCGACGTAGACGTGCGCCTTGTGATCCTTCGAGGTGGCGATCTGCTGGTACTTCCAGACGCCCAGCAGTAGCGCCAGCAGGAAGATCAGGCCGGCCGACAACAACGTCACCTTGGTGTCGATGCCCAGATTCATAACCACCGGGTGAGCCTACTGCGACCCGCTAGGCTCGGCTGGATGCGCTTCGCGTTCAAGACCTCACCGCAGAACACCACCTGGGCCGACATGCTGGCCGTCTGGCGAGCCGCGGACGATATCGACGTCTACGAGTCCGGCTGGACCTTCGACCACTTCTACCCGATCTTCTCCGATCCGACCGGGCCGTGCTTGGAGGGCTGGACCACCCTGACCGCGTTGGCCCAGGCCACCACCCGGCTGCGAGTGGGCACGTTGGTGACCGGCATCCATTACCGCCATCCCGCCGTGCTGGCCAACATGGCTGCCGCGCTCGACATCATCTCCGGCGGACGGCTGGAGCTGGGCATCGGCGCGGGCTGGAACGAGGAGGAGTCCGGCGCCTACGGGATCGAGTTGGGCAGCATCTCCGAGCGCTTCGACCGCTTCGAGGAGGCCTGTCAGGTCCTCATCGGCCTGTTGAGCGCGGACACCACCACCTTTTCCGGCGCCTACTATCAACTCACCGACGCCCGCAACGAGCGGCGGTTTCTAGGGGTCGTCGCAACACTGCTGGTTAGTTGGCCAGTAGTAGATCA
>CAXYUC010000257.1:0-3758 GCA_964292075.1 uncultured Mycolicibacter sp. | reverse complement strand
ACCGCCTCGCGGAACCCGTCGGCGAGCACCGTGTCGGTGGCTCCGGCAGTCCGGGGCACCTCGGCTTTGGCCTCGGGGGAGACCACCCCGATCACCCGCGGTGCCCCCCGCGGCTTGGCGGTCTTCGGCGCCATGCGGGGTGGGGCCGCCGGCGACCTGGCCAACTGGATGATCCCCGGCAAGATGATCAAGGGCATGGGCGGGGCGATGGACCTGGTGCACGGAGCGCGCCGAGTGATCGTGATGATGGAACACGCCGCCAAAGACGGCAGCGCCAAGATCGTCGAGCAGTGCACACTGCCGCTCACCGGCGCCCGTTGCGTCAACCGGATCATCACCGACCTGGCCGTCATTGACGTCACCGAAGGCGGTCTGAAGCTGATCGAGACCGCCCCGGGCGTCACCGTCGATGAGGTCGTCGCGAAAACCGACGCTCCGCTGGATCTTTCGACACTGTCATGACCGCACCGGCATTCGCTGACGAGCACCGTCGACTGGTCGCCGAACTCAACACCAAGCTGGCTTCCGCGGCCCTCGGCGGCAACGAGCAGTCCCGGCAGCGCCACGTGGCGCGCGGAAAACTGTTGCCGCGCGACCGGGTTGACCGGCTGCTGGATCCCGGTAGCCCGTTCCTGGAACTGGCGCCGCTGGCCGCCGACGGGATGTACGACGACCAGTGCCCCGGCGCCGGGATCATTACCGGCATCGGGCGGGTCGCGGGGCGGGAATGTGTGATCATCGCCAATGACGCCACCGTCAAAGGCGGCACCTACTATCCGATCACGGTCAAAAAGCACCTACGCGCCCAGGAAGTGGCACTGGGCAACCGGCTGCCGTGCCTGTATCTGGTGGACTCCGGGGGAGCGTTCCTGCCCCGCCAGGACGAAGTCTTCCCCGACCGTGAGCACTTCGGCCGCATCTTCTACAACCAGGCCACCATGAGCGCTCACGGCATTCCGCAGATCGCGGCGGTGCTCGGATCGTGCACCGCGGGCGGAGCCTACGTCCCGGCGATGAGCGATGAGGCCGTCATCGTTCGGGAGCAGGGCACCATCTTCCTGGGCGGCCCGCCGCTGGTGAAGGCCGCCACCGGCGAAGTGGTGACCGCCGAAGAACTCGGCGGCGGAGAGTTGCACTCCAAGGTCTCCGGGGTCACCGACTACCTCGCCGACGACGATGAGCACGCGCTGCGCATCGTGCGCCAGATCGCGGCCACCTTCGGGCCTCGCACCGAGAGCCCCTGGGAGATCACCGACTCCGCCCCGCCCCGGCATGACCCGGCCGAGCTCTACGACGTGGTTCCCCCCGACCCCCGGGTGCCCTACGACGTGCGCCAGGTGATCGTCCGGCTGGTCGACGGCAGTGAGTTCAGCGAGTTCAAGGCCGAGTACGGCAAGACCCTGGTGACCGCCTTCGCACGCATCCACGGTCACCCGGTCGGCATCATCGCCAACAACGGGGTGCTGTTCGGTGAATCCGCCGTCAAAGGGGCGCATTTCATCGAGCTGTGCGACAAGCGCTCGATCCCACTGGTGTTCCTGCAGAACATCGCCGGGTTCATGGTCGGCCGCGACTATGAGGCCGGTGGCATCGCCAAGCACGGCGCCAAGATGGTCACCGCGGTGGCCTGTGCGCGAGTGCCCAAGCTGACCGTCGTGATCGGCGGGTCCTACGGGGCGGGCAACTACTCGATGTGCGGGCGGGCGTACTCGCCGCGGTTCCTGTGGATGTGGCCCAACGCCCGGATCTCGGTGATGGGCGGCGAGCAGGCGGCGTCGGTGCTGGCCACTGTGCGCAGCGATCAACTCGACGCCGCCGGCAAGCCGTGGTCGGCTGCAGACGAAGAAGCCTTCAAGGCCCCGATCCGCGAGCAATACGAGGCGCAGGGCAACCCGTACTACTCGACCGCACGACTATGGGACGACGGAATCATCGACCCGGCCGACACCAGAACAGTGCTGGGACTGGCGCTTTCGGTCTGCTCGAACGCGCCTTTGGACCCGGTCTCCTACGGCGTATTCCGGATGTGAGCTCACATGTTTGACACCGTACTGATAGCCAACCGCGGTGAGATCGCGGTGCGGGTGATTCGCACCCTGCGCCGGATGGGGATCCGTTCGGTGGCCGTCTACAGCGATGCCGATGCCGGGGCGCGTCATGTGCGCGAAGCCGACACCGCGGTGCGCCTGGGGCCCGCACCGGTCTTGGAGAGTTACCTGTCGATACCCAAGGTGCTCGAGGCCGCCGCCGCCACCGGCGCCCAGGCCATTCACCCCGGCTACGGATTCCTCTCCGAGAACGCCGGATTCGCGGCCGCCTGCGAGCGGGCCGGAGTGGTCTTCATCGGGCCGCCGGCCCGGGCCATCGAGGTGATGGGCGACAAGATCTCGGCGAAGAACACCGTCACCGCCTTCGAGGTGCCGGTGGTTCCGGGCATCGCCAAGCCCGGTTTGTCCGATGACGACCTGGTGGCCGCGGCAGGCGACATCGGCTACCCGGTGCTGATCAAGCCTTCGGCGGGCGGCGGCGGCAAAGGCATGCACCTGGTGGACGACCCCGCACAGCTGCGCCCGGCACTGGCCACCGCACGGCGTGAGGCGGCCGCGGCGTTCGGCGACGACACCTTGTTCTTGGAGCGATTTGTGCTGCGGCCCCGCCACATCGAGGTGCAGGTGCTCGCCGATACCCAGGGCAACGTGGTGCATCTCGGTGAACGCGAATGCAGCCTGCAGCGGCGCCACCAAAAGGTGATCGAGGAGGCGCCGTCGCCGCTGCTGGAGGCCGCCACCCGGGACCGGATCGGCACGGCCGCCTGCAACACCGCCCGCAGCGTGGACTACGTCGGCGCCGGCACCGTGGAATTCATCGTCTCTGCGGATCGCCCCGATGAGTTCTTCTTCATGGAGATGAACACCCGACTGCAGGTGGAACACCCGGTGACTGAGGCGATCACCGGCCTGGACCTGGTCGAGTGGCAGTTGCGGGTGGCGGCCGGGGAGAAGCTGTCCTTCACCCAGGACGACGTCACGTTCACTGGGCATGCCGTGGAAGCCCGGGTGTACGCCGAGGACCCGGCGCGCGGCTTCCTGCCCACCGGCGGGCGCGTGCTGGCGGTGCACGAGGTTACCGGCGGTTCGGGGGTGCGGGTGGATTCGTCGTTGCAGGACGGCACCGTCGTCGGCAGCGACTACGACCCGATGCTGTCCAAGGTGATCGCGCACGGGGTCGACCGGGCGCAGGCACTGGCGCGCCTGGATGCGGCGCTGGCCGGCACGGCGGTTTTCGGCGTGCAGACCAACGTCGAGTTCCTGCGGTTCCTGCTGGCCGACGCGAGGGTTATCGCCGGTGACCTGGACACCGAACTGCTGGATACGCGTTCGGCTGATTTCACACCGGTGCCCGCCCCCGACGACGTGCTGGCCGCCGGTGGGCTCTACCGACAATGGCAGCTCGCCGGGCGGAGTCCGGCGGGGGGTCAACGGCCCACCCGGGAGTGCCGCCCCGAAAACGCATCGGGGCGGACTCCACCGCCCGGGGGAAAAACCCGCCCCAAAATCGCTATGGGCGATGCCGAGCGGATGGCGAATCGGCGCGGCGGCGCCGGTGCGCACCGAGATGCACACCCCGCTGCGCACCGAGACGGTGTCGGTGTGGGGGCTGCCCGAGGCCGCGCAGGTGCAGATCGGCGACGGCGAGATCCACAGCGCCAGCGCCCATGTCGAAGGCGACCAACTGATCGCGACCGTGGCCGGGCGGCA
>CAXYUC010000256.1:0-3851 GCA_964292075.1 uncultured Mycolicibacter sp. | reverse complement strand
GCCCCCCCGGCCCCCCCCCCCCCCACGGTGCCCGCCTTTGCCCGCGGCACCGAACACCACGCCCGCCCGGCCCCCGGCACCACCGTTGGCGCCGAGACCGCCGAAGCCGCCGTTGTCACCACTCGCGCCGAAAGTGGCTCCGTCGGCGCCGTCGCCGCCGAAGCCTCCGGCGCCACCGGCACCACCGGCACCGGCGTTGCCGATGAAGATGGCCGCGCCACCGTTGCCACCGAAACCACCGGCGCCACCGCCGATTCCACCGGCACCACCGGCGCCACCCAGGCCACCGTTGCCCAGCGCCCCCCCGCCGCCGCCGCCGCCCCCCCCAGCCCCGCCGCCCCCGCCGGCACCCCCGCCGACCCCGCCGCCGCCGGCGCCGCCGTTGCCGATCAGTCCGGCCGCACCACCGAACCCACCGTCGGCATTGATCGCGTTTCCGGCCGCGCCGGCGCCACCGTCACCGAACAAGAACCCACCATCGCCGAGGTTGCCGAAGAGTCCCGAGCTGCCCAGCAGCGAGTCGTTGACGCCGTCGAAGCCGTCGATGCCGTTACCGATCAGCACTCGCCCGAACAGGTCGACAAAAGGCTGGTTGACGATGTTGAGCAACGGCTCGGCGTAGCCCATCAGGTCTTGACCGACGGCGTACAACGGCAGGTAGACGTAGTCCTGGAATCCCGAGTAGAGCACGTGGTCCATCTCCGCCAGCCACGGGCCCAACGGCTGGGTGGGGTCGAAGGCGAACAGGCTGGAGTCGAACGCGGCACCGGCGTCGAGGCTGGTGAAGTCCCCCGCAGACCAGGAGTCGAACATCTCCAGGATCGGCTGCGAGAAGAGGTCATCGAAGTCAGCACTGGCAGACGGGGCACTTGCCACCGGAGCTACGCCAAATGCCAGAAATGCGCCGACCGCGCTGCCTGCGCCGGCTACCCGACGACTGACGCCACCTGAGCGGTTGCCTTGCCGGCGATCACGACTTTGATTCATGCCGAATCCCTCAATTCCGAATTCACGTCAAATTCATTTCGGGCTCAGCTAGAACCCATGGACCACAACTTGGGTCACTCGTCCAGCAAAGTAGCCGAATTTGACGTTTCCGACGAATCGAAACTTAGGTTTCCACGGAGGATCGTCGCCCGATAAACCATGCCTGAGCTGAGAATTTGCCGCAATTGAGAGGTACGCCATATGGCCAACCTCATGGTTTACCGACGTTTGTGACTGCCGCCACAATTAGGTAAAAATACCTACGGTCCCGTCATTACTTCTTCAAATGGGAAATTTGTCTCTCAGACTGACTTATGCGTTCATCAGACTATCGTGGCCGTTGCCGCCGCCGCCCCAAAGGTGGGCGATCGACCGAGCCTCGCGTTCCGCCCAGGCAAATGTCAGGCCGCGATACCTTGCGGAGGGGATCGGCCCAGCAAAATTACGGACAGGTTCGTTCAGTGCCGCGCACCAACGCACTTTCGGGCGCCCTGCGGACTGGCTATCGACGCATTCGCTCGGCGGGTGACCGCGGTGCTACATGTACTGGGGGCAGTAGTGCGCCGTCGAGATCGCAGCGAACTGGCCGGCCGTCTGAATGGTGAATCCCGGGTTGGTGGCCTGCACTGCGACGACGGTGTCCATCGGGGACAGTCCGGCGTCCATCAGCTGGCATACCGCGCGGCCGGCCGACACGGTGGCCTCGTCGCCGGCGCGGTGGCTGAGCCCGGCTCCGGAGAGGGTGGCCAGAAACTGCCCATCGATGCCGGTCGGCGCGGCGTAGGCGGGAACGGCCAGGCCGACCATCGCGCCCAGACCTGCCAGCAGCAGTAACCGTTTCATGGCTCTAAGCATGGCCGGGGCCCGTTAAAGACGTGTTACCGAGTTTTTACTGTCGCGAAGAGAATTGTTGATTCCGAGTTACGCGCTTTACCAGCGCGACTCCCCCAGCCACAGCACGTGCGCACCATTGACCGAGCGTTCTACCTGGTCAACGACCCCGACCAACGACCGCACCAGTAGGCCGCCGACCGCATCGGACAGTGCTGCCGCCGGCTGCGACGACTGGCGCGGCCGCACGAACTCCCACCACGACGAACCGGGGTAGGACACGGCCCGGACCTGGGCGTCTGGGTCGAGTCCGGCCAGCACCTTCGCGCGGCGCACCGCCGTGCGCAACCCGCCCAGCTCGTCGACCAGCCCGCGTTCGGCCGCGTCGGCGCCGGTCCACACCCGCCCGCGCGCCACCGCGTCCACCGCATCGGTGGACAGGTTGCGGCCTTGCGCCACCCGCGCCACGAAGTCGTTGTAGAACAAATCGGCTTCGGTCTCGACCTGCCCCCGCTGCTCGGCGGTAAACGGGGCGTTGATCGACCAGGCGTCGGCGTTGGCCCCGGTACGCACCGAGTCGGTCCCCACGCCCAGGCGGTCCTTGAGCTCGCGGGCGACCAGCTTGCCGGTCACCACCCCGATGGATCCGGTGATGGTGCCGGGGTTGGCCACGATGGTGTCGGTTCCCGCGGAGATGTAGTACCCGCCGGAAGCCGCGACCGCGCCCATCGAGGCCACCACCGGCTTGCCCGCGGCGCGGGCCTGCTGCACCGCCCGCCAGATGGTTTCGGACCCGGTGACCGAGCCGCCCGGACTGTCCACCCGCAGCACGATGGCGGCGACCTCCTCGTCGGCCGCGGCCTCGCGCAGCGCCGCGGCGATCGTGTCGCCACCGACATTGCGGTTGCCCAGCGGTGACAGCTGCGGCCCGCCCGAGCCACTGACGATGGCCCCGGCCACCGTCACCACGGCGATCGCCGGCTTGGGCTTGCGCCCCGGCAAGGCCGATCCCGCACCGCCGTCCGTCGCGTGGGCATAGCGCCCCAGATACAGCCGCGGCGGTGCACCGTCCTCGTCGGCGCCGGTGCTGTCCCCGGCTCCGGCCCATTCGGCCATCCGGTTGTACGCCTCGTCACGGAAGCCGATCCGGTCGATCAGGCCCGAGGCCAGCGCGTCATCACGCAGCAGCGGTGCCCGGTCGGCCAGGGCGTCAACGGCGTCGGCATCGAGCTTGCGGGACTCGGCGACGGCCGCGCGCACCTGAGCGTGCAGGCTCTCCACCAGGGCGGTGTCGGCCTCGCGGTGCGCGTCGGTGTAGGAGTCCTGGGTGAACAGGTTGGCCGCCGACTTGTATTCGCCGCGGGCGACGAACTGCGCCTCGATGCCGGCCTTGTCCAACGCGCCGCGCAGGAAGGTCGCATTGGTGGCGAAGCCGATCAGCCCGAGGGTCCCCGATGGCTGCATCCAGACCTCGCCGAACGCCGAAGCCAGGTAATAGGACAGCGTGCCCGGATAGGTTTCGGCCCACGCCAGCGACGGCTTGACGGCGGTGAAGTCGGCGATCGCGGCCCGCAGCTCCTGCACCGGCCCGGCGGGCGCCGACGACAGCCGCACGCGTGCAATCAGTCCCGCGACCCGTGGGTCTTGCGCTGCCCGGTGGATCGCAGCCACCACGTCGCGCAGCATCGGCGGTCGGCCACCGGATCGGATGAGCGCCAACGGATCGAAGCCGCCGGTCTCGTGTGGGAGTTCCTGCAGATCGAGTTCGAGGACGACACCGTTGGGCACACCGTGGTGCCGGGCGGTGTCGATGCGACGCGCGACACCGCGCAGGTCATCCAGGCCGGGCGCGCCGGGCAGCAGGGAGAACATGATTTTGAGCCTACCGGCGCCGCCGGACATATCCGGGGCCGCCAGCGCAGGCGAAGCCCCGCCCCCCCCCCACGCCGGGGGGGGTCCCCGCGCTGGTTTCCCCGCCGGGGGGGGGCAGCCCCGCGGGGCGGGGGGGGGGGGGGGGGCGGGCGGGACGGGAG
>CAXYUC010000255.1:0-3943 GCA_964292075.1 uncultured Mycolicibacter sp. | reverse complement strand
CAACGCTTTCGCGCGAGCGCCCCGGCGACCAGGGTCCCGGCACGGGTAGCGGTTCCCTCCTGGTGCAGCCACAGCACCAGCGACACCGCGAAGGCGGCGGCCACCATGCCCAGCATGGTGAAGGCGACCGCGACGAACGCATGCTCTAGCGCCGCGGTGCCGCCCAACCGGATGACGATGTCGCGGGCGCTGTCGCTGTCCACCTCATCACCGATGCCGTGCACCACGCTGCCGACCAACAGCCCGTAGAGCACCAGGGCGGTGGTCCACAGCAGCAGCGCGCCGCGGTCGAGCCGCCACGCCAAGCCGAAGGCGCCGCCCAGCGTCGGGGCCGCCCCGCGGGGGCCCCGGGGCGCGGGCCATAGACCCGCCCCCCCAGCACCCAGGCGGGGGCGGCCGTAGGCCCCGCAGATGAGCCCAGCCGTCGTCGCCAGATGCAGCAGCAGCACCCACCAGCGCTCACCGGCGTAGGGCCGGACTTGTAGCGACCAGCCGAGCGGCGACACCCACGAGAGGGCGCCCGAACCGGCATCGCCCACGGCCCGCAGCGTGAACGCGGCGGCCAGCACGCTGAACGCGGCGCCGCGGGCGAATCGGGCGCTGGGCGACAGCTGGGCGGCCACCGCGGCCACGGCAGTGAACACCAGCCCGGAGCAGGCCAGTGCCGCCCCGAACGCAAATGATCCGGCCGCCGGCACGTCGGTGGTGAGCAGGCCGGCCACTCCGATCACCCCGGTGGCCACGGACGCACCCGCCGCCAGCAGCAGGGCGCCAGTCAGTCCGGCGTAGCGGCCGACCGCGGTCGAGTCGATCAACTCGGTGCGGCCGGTCTCCTCGTCGGCGCGGGTGTGCCGGATGACGGTCAGGATCACCGCCACCGCGATGAGCAGGTGGAAGATCCCGGCCTTCCAGACGCCCACCGCGCCCAGGGAGTCGTTGTAGACCCGGCCGTACATCGCGCGCTGCGCGGGGCTGGCCATGATGGTCGCGGCCAGGCCGGCGCGGTCGACCTCGGTGGGGTAGATGGCTTGGATGCTGCCGATGTAGACGGTCGCCAGCGGCAGCGACAGCAACAGTACCCACAGCGGCAACACGATGCGGTCGCGGCGCAGGCAAAGTCGAAGCATCCCGGTTGTGCCGGTGAGGTTCGACGCGCGCCGGCGGTATTGCGGTGATGCCGGTTGCGCTGCGACGGCAGTCATGCCCGCACCGTGTCGTAGTGACGCAAGAACAGCTCTTCGAGCGTCGGCGGCTGGCTAGTGAGGCTGCGTACACCGGCGGCGCCGAGCACCGCGATGAGCTCGCCGAGGCCGCCGCCGTCGACCTGGGCATGCAGCACGGTGCCGGTGTAGTGCACGTCCGCGACCCCGGGAATGCGGGTCAGATCACCCGGGTCGCGCATCAGATCGGCCTGAATCGAGGTGCGGCGCAGGTGCCGCAGGGAATCCAGCGAACCGCTCTCGACGACACGCCCGGCCCGGATGATCGTCACCCGCTGGCACAGCGCCTCGGTCTCGGCCAGGATGTGGCTGGACAGCAGGACGGTGGCGCCACGCCCGCTGGCCTCGGCAACGCACTGTTGAAATACGTTCTCCATCAGGGGATCCAGGCCAGTGCTGGGCTCGTCGAGTACGAGTAGCCGGGCATGCGAGGAGAAGGCGGAGATCAGGGAGACCTTCTGGCGGTTGCCCTTGGAGTAGGTGCGTGCCTTCTTGCTCGGGTCCAAGTCGAAGCGCTCGATCAACTCGTCGCGGCGCGGTTCGTCGATCCCACCGCGCATCCGGGCCAGCAGGTCGATGATCTCGCCGCCGGTCAGTGACGGCCACAAGGTGACATCGCCCGGCACGTAGGCGATCTCGCGGTGCAGCTCGACCGCATCGGTCCAGGGATCGCCGCCGAGCAGCCGCACGGTCCCGTTGTCGGCCTTCACCAGGCCCAGCAGGACGCGGAGCGTGGTGGATTTACCGGCGCCGTTGGGCCCGAGAAAGCCGTGCACCTCACCGCCGTAGACGGTCAGATCCAGCCCGTCGAGCGCCCTGACCTGGCCGAAGCTCTTCTCCAGTCCGCGGATCTCGATTGCCGGCCAACCGTTGTTAGGTCGCATCGGCTCCTCCTTGTTTGGTCGCCAGGAAAGCGTCGTACATGGTGCGGTCGGCCATCAGGCCCTCGGTGTAGAGCTCCAGGGCGGGCAGCATCATGTCGTCTGCGTAGTCGCGTAACACGGCGCGCAGATCGGTTGGGTTCTCGTGCATCTGCAGATACAGCAGGAATCCGCCGCCGTTGTTGATAGCAATGAAGCGGGCCCGGGCTTTGGGATCGCGGCTGGGTTTGAGGGTGCCGGCGCGGACGCCCTCGTCGAGGTAGCCCTCGGCGTTCTCGATCATCTTGCGCCACAACGTGTCCGCTAGATCGCCGCCCGACTGCATGCTGCGCACCAGGTAGGCCATCATCGACGCATAGGACTCGATCTCGGCCATCGCGGCGAACCAGGTCGCCGGGTCGGAGGACTGCAGCGCCTCGGATTTGCCGCTGCGGATCTCCTCGGCGACAAACTCGTCGCAGGCCCTGCGCAATCCTTCTTTGGAGCCAAAGTGGTGGATGACCAGGGCGGCGCTAACGCCGGCGGCCTCGGCGATGGCCCGAATGCTCACGCTGAAACCGTGCCGCCCGAACTGGTCGATTGCCGCATCGCGGATTTTCGCCGTAGCCGTCAGGTCGTTGGAAGAACGGATGTTCGGCACGTCAGTCAATGGTCAACCCTTCGTCCGGCTAGAAGCGGTAGTGCAGGACTACATTTCCCCGGCGGGACAGCGGGGCGCTGCACGCGGACAGGCGGTTGATCAGGCGAAGGCCCGGTGGGAACTCGGCGACTTCCGGCTCGCGCGTGCACAGAATCTCGTTGAGCAACTTGAGCTTGGGGTGCCAGCCTTCGGGGTATCGGGGATCGTCGAAGCCGGGGAACTTGACGACACCGCGGATGGATTCAGCTACGGGAAAGCGCTTTTGGGCCCAGACGGCGAATTTGCTGTAGCCGTTGAAGGCGATCTCGCCGCTGGGAAAGTGGTTGATGATCCGGCTCACGAGCGAGATCATTTCCGTTTCGGACAGGAAGGCGATGAGCCCGTCGGCGACCGCCACGACGGGCCGGTCGGTGGGCAGGGTGTCCAGCCAGGCGGGGTCGGTCAGGTCGGCGCCGATGCCGTGGGGCGTGGCGTGTTCGGGTAGGAGGCGCCGTCGTTCACCGATGACCTCTGGAAAGTCGATGTCGTACCAGTCTGCGGTGGGTGGCGGGGCGACGCGAAGTGCCCGACTGTCCAATCCGGCGCCGAGGTCCAGGCCGACCGCGTTGGGGTGGCGAGCGATGAATTGTCGGGCGATCTCATCCAACTTCTTGGCTCGATGCGCGATGTAGATCGCGCTGCTCCTGGGGATGCCGAGCTGCTGGTAGTCGTAAGCGACATTCCGGACGACGTCGTCGGCAATCTTGTCGCCCAGGATGGGGTGGGGCAGGCGATTGTCGAGCGCTCTGCCGCAGAGCGTCAACCACAGGCTTGCCTGCAGCGGTGTGAAAACCGGAAAGGTCATGGCCATGTCGTCTTCCGTCTGCTGTTGGTGCGGTCGCGTTCGGGGCGGCCGAGTCGAGCGCGGTATAAGGCGCTCACCACAAGGTCTGAACACGTGTTCAGTATGCTAAACACGCGTTCAGTCGGGTGTCAAGGATGTGGGCCCATGGCCGCGAGCTGGGGGTACGCCCCCGCAAGCGGGGGACCCCCCACCCGCGCGAAGGTGCGTGTTTGCGCGTCAGAACGCGGCGTGTCGCGTACAAATGCGCACGCTCACCGGAAGGGGGAGGCGCTGGAAGGGGGAGGGGCCCGGAAAAGCGGAGGGAACTAGGGCGTGTCTGACAAATGCGGTAGCCAGAGGGTGATTGCGCGCAGGACCG
>CAXYUC010000254.1:0-4052 GCA_964292075.1 uncultured Mycolicibacter sp. | reverse complement strand
GTGATTTGCGGGGAAAGTGGCCGTCTGTTGTCCTGGTCTTTGGGTCCCATGTGGTGTGAAGTTTGGTATCTCACGTGAGACCTCTGACATCTCAACCATATCTTCGGGGAAAATATGGTAAGACTTTTGCGAGAAGGTACTATTCCCATACTGTGAGGTATATCGGGCGGTGAGAAGAGGAAAGTGATGAATGTGCGCGACAAAGCGAGGTCGTTATGGACTCGTCGATCTCGCGTTGATCTCGACGACCTCCTCCCAGTTTCTGCTGTAGGTCTGGGAGGATCACTTCTTGTCGTTACTCTTGTGACGATTCGAGATGCACGCTTTAGCCCGTTCGCCGTGACTCTCATGGTGATTTCTTGCCTCTGTGTCATGGCGGCAAGTAAATGGGTGGTCCCGGCGGCAGTGGCGGAGACGGCGGTCCCGGCGGCTGGTTGATGGGCGTGGGCGGTGCCGGTGGCGACGCCGGCAACGGGGTCTATAGCGGTGCCGGAAACCTGCCGGCGTTGGGCGGGGCCGGGGGAGCGGCCGGCATGTTCGGCATCCACGGCGCGGTCGGGCACTTCGGTACCCTCGCCGGTGCCCCGGACAGCGGCCCCTACACCGGGCTGTCCACCGCCGGCGCCTGGATCACCGACAGCGACGGCAAGGTGGTGATCCTGCACGGGCTCAACCAGGTCTACAAGATCGCGCCGTACACGCCGGGTGCCGACGGGTTCGGCGACGATGACGCGGCGTTCCTGGCCGCCAACGGCTTCAACGCCGTTCGGGTAGGAGTGCTGTGGGCCGGAGTGGAGCCGCAGCCCGGCGTCTTCGATCCCGACTACCTCGCCGCGATCAAACAGACCGTGCAGACCCTGGCCGACCACGGCATCTACAGCATTCTCGACTTCCACCAGGACTTCTACAGCGCGGGCTTCGGTGGCGACGGTGCACCGGACTGGGCGGTGCTGACCGGTGGGCTGCCCAACCCCGATGTGGGCCAGATCGGTACCTATCTGTTCAACCCCGCGCAGCTGCACGCCTGGGATGCGTTCTGGTCCAACGCCAAAGCCGAAGATGGCATCGGCCTGGCCAACCACTACGCGCGGTCGTGGCAGTACGTCGCCGACTACTTCAAGGACGACGCCAGTGTGGCCGGCTACGGCATCATCAACGAGCCGTGGCCGGGCTCGCCGTGGCTGTCTGGCGTGTTGGGAAGTCCGCACTTCGACGCACAGACCTTGACGCCGTTCTACAACCAGATGGCCGCGGCGATTCGCTCTGTCGACCCCAACACCCCGGTGCTGTTCGAACCGACTTTCCTGTTCAACACGGCGATACCGACGTCGTTGGGCGCCGTGGACGATCCGCACGGGATCTTCGCCTTCCACAACTACTGCCTGGCGAATTCGGTGTTCGAGATCGACTTCGGTTGCGGTCTGAACTTCGACATTCTGTTGAACAATGCTGCGACGTATGCCGATTCGCACAACATCCCGGCGCTGATGACCGAGTTCGGTGCCACCACCAATACCGGGGTCATTGCCGATACGTTGCGGCACACCAACCCCTACCGCTATGGCTGGATGGAGTGGGCCTATACCGGCGGTGACGTCGCCAGCAGTTCGCCGGAGGGCCAGGCGCTGGTCTTCGACACGAATCTGCCGCCGGTCGGCGATAACGTCGACGCCGCCAAGCTAGCGGCGCTGGCCGAGCCGTACCCGCAGACGATCGCCGGTGTGCCGAACGCCTGGTCGTTCGCGGGCGGCATCTTCCACTTCAGCTACTCGACCGCGATGGCTGACGGCTCGGGCAGTTTCGCCGCCGACGCGCAAACCCGGATCGTGGTGCCGGCTCTGCAGTACCCGAACGGCTACCAGGTGGATGTCATCGGCGGGCACGTGGTGTCGGGACCGGGGTCCTCGGTGTTGATCATCGCCGCCGACCACGGCGCCACCACCGTCGACGTGCAGGTGAAGCCGGCGTAAGACCGGTAGGCGCCGGACCGGAGAAAAGCCCTGTTAGGTGGAAATTTCTACAGTAGAAAGTTTGAACTATTCATAGTTAATTCAGGTTCTCATCATGTAAGCGTTAAGGTACTGCAAAGTAATAAGCAGTCCCACGCTCGCTGTCGGAGGTCGCCATGAAGGTAAGCCCCACGTTCCACGCCCTGGGAGTTGCGGCAGTGGCCGTGACCAGCGCCGCAGCGGTGGTTGCCTCGCCGGTCCTGACGCCGGCCTTGGCGGCCTCGACCTCCGGGGCGCGCACGATGTTCGCCGACGTGGCGCTGCTCGACAACGTGGCCCTGGTCATGGGTGGCAGCGGCACCCCCATCCCGGGGACATGGGACTTTCACTGGGCCGATCAATACCTCTCGCACCTCGGCTACGGCGGCTACACCATGCAGGGCGTCTTTACCCCCGAAGGCCTGTACCCGGGAACCGGCGTCAAGAGCCTGCCGTTGGACACCTCGGTCGATCAGGGGGTGCGGATGCTCGACGAAACAATCCGCGACCGCATCACGGCAGGCGATAACGTGGTGGTCTACGGCGTCTCCCAGAGCGCCGTCCTCTCCTCGATTGAGATGAACCAACTGCTCAGCTCCGGCAATGCTCCAGACCCCGACCAGCTGTCGTTCGTCTTGATCGCCAACGAGATGTTCCCCAACGGCGGCCTGTTGTCCCGTTTCGCCGTCCCAGAAGTCCCGCTGTACATCCCGTCGATGGGGATCGACTTCTACGGGGCAACGCCCGACACCCCGTACGCGACCGACATCTATATCGCCGAATACGACGGATTCTCCGACTTCCCGCGCTATCCGCTGAACTTCCTCTCGACGCTCAACGCCGTTTTGGGGATCGCGATGGTGCACGGCCCCGGCTATACCCGACCGGATTCCATCGACAGCGCGCAGCTGCTGCTGGGCTCCACCCACTACGACGGACCCCTGACGCTGCCCGAGGGCGCCTCGGCCGCCCTCAACACCGACTACTACATGATTCCGACGGAGATCCTGCCGCTGCTGCAGCCGCTGCTCGGAATCCCGCTGCTCGGCGAGCCGCTCTATGACCTGCTGGAGCCCGTCACCCGGATCCTGGTCGACCTGGGCTACGGCAACGTCGACACCTACGTCGACGGCGAACTGACCCACGGTGGCTGGGACCAGGGCCCGGCGAATGTGCTCACCACCTACGGGGTGTTCCCGCAGGACATCGATGTGTTCACGCTGCTGAACTCACTGGGTCAGGGAGCGCAGCACGGATTCAATGACTTCATCTACGACCTGGGGCACTTGTCGCTGGGGAACCCGGCCGATGCGCTCGGTTCGGCAGTGGACTTCTCGTTGCCCAGCCTCCTCGACGTCGTCAACACGTTCTCCAGAGCGGCGTCCACGCTGTATTCGGTGCTGCTGCCGACGGCGGACATCATCAACGCCCTGCTGACCACCATGCCCGCCTACGACATCAGCATGTTCTTCAACGCATTCCAGGGCGACGACGATCTGCTGACCATGCTGACGAACGCCATTGGCATGCCGATCGCGGCCGACGCTGGGCTGATCCCCACGGCGATCGGGTTCGACCTGCTGAGTGTGATCAGCGCGTTCCAGTCGGTCGCCAACGACTTCGCCAACCTGTTCAGCGCCTAGCGGCCGGCCATAGCCGGGTGAAGCGGGTCGCCGCCAAAAGATTCAGTGCAGCGTTGCCCTCGAGCACACCGTGACGTAGGGCAGTGCCAGTCCGGTAGACCCGACCAACGCCGGATGGGTGGCCAGCAGGTTGCGAACCTGGTCCAGTGTCTTGCTGCGTACCGCATCCGGTGAGGTGATGCAGTAGCTGCGGGACGCGACCAGATCGATCAGGGCCTGCGGCGTCAGGTAGCTGGTCCACTCGACCTGGTGGCTTTCGATCTCGCCGAACGGCGCGGGCAGACTCACCCCGGCGTCGACCACGTCGCGGGCGTCCTCGCGGCCGATGATCGCGCCGGGCTCCTTGACCCAGCCCCGCCGTTCGGCGCGGGTGTTCCACACCAGCCCGAGCCGTCCGCCGGGGCGGAGCACCCCGATCAGC
>CAXYUC010000253.1:0-4229 GCA_964292075.1 uncultured Mycolicibacter sp. | reverse complement strand
CTTGTCCCAGCGGGTGAATCCGGCCGCCTCGGCGGCACTCTCCTGGGCGAACCACACCTCGGCGATCGTCTGGTCATACCAGGGGCTGTCCGTGGTGTGGTAGAGCATCGAGTCCTCGTTGCCCTTGATCGTCCAGCCGATCGGGCCGACACCGCCGGCACCTGCGCGCGCCGACCCCACGCCATAGGGCGCTCCACCGATCGCCATCGTGGCCGTCTCGGCCTCCGAGGGGAGTGTGCCACCGGCGACTTTCGCGGTCGAGCCCGAACCGGTGCTCGCACCGGCGGTCGGGATGGGGGCGGTGGGTGCGTTCGCCGCGGGGCCCGCCGCACCGTATGCCGCCGATACCGGCACTTCGCGTTTGACCCGCCGAATGGTGAAGGCGAAGGTCAACAGCAGACCCAACAGAAATGACAGCCCCATCAACCAGCAATTGACGCCGTGCATCAGTGGGCTCCTATCTCATGCGAGCCCGGAAGCGCCGCAATGGCTTCTTCCTTGCTGGTGCGGCGGACCGAAACAATGGTGAGCAACCAGGCAACCGCCGAGCCCACCGCGAATGCCAGCAGATACCACAGCCAGTGCATGACGAAATCCATTGCAGATCCTCCTTAGCTCACGGTGATCGCGACGCGACGGTTTTGGGCACGGCCATCCGGTGTCGCGTTGCTGGCGACCGGGTCGGCCGATCCGAACCCCTTGGACGTGACGCTGTTGGCCGGGACGCCGTGGGCCACCAGGAAGTCGGCGACCGACTTGGCACGGGCGGCGCTCAGCGGCACGTTGATGCCGTCGTTGCCGGTGTTGTCGGTGTAGCCATTGACCGCGACGCGGGCGTTGTGGCAGCCCTTCACCTTCTCCGCCACCTGGCTCAGTTGCTCCCTCGTGCCCGCCGCCAGGGTGTAGCCGTTGGTGACGAACCTGACCGGCGCGCTCATCGCAGCGGTGACGTCGGCCTGCAGATTGCCGCAGTCACCGGCCGGGCTCGGTGCCGGTGCCGGTGCCGGTGCCGGTGCCGCAGTCGCGCTCGGGGCCGCCTGGGTTTCGCCAGCTGAGACCTCAATGTTGTTGAGCAGCTTGAGGTTCGGCCACGCCGCTTTCGCCGCTGCCTCGACGGCGGACTTGACCGCATCGGACGCCGCGGTTCCGATCAGACTGACGGTGTCGCCGACGATCTTGAATTTGAAGTCCGGCATGGACACTGCGGCCCTGAACACCGCCCCCAGGCTGGACAGGTCGGGTGCGGTGACGCCGGCCTTGATGTTGAGGTTGTCGACCAGCTGCACACCGCTGCCGAACACCCCCTTGAGCATGTCGAACAGTCCGGTCCGAGTGGCAAGGTCAGGCAGATCCCCATTGAGAGTGATGATGTTGCCGTTGCGCAGAATCGCCAACGGGGCGAAGGACACGCCCGGCAGGCTCACACTCGGTACCGACAGCGTCGGCGCGGCGACGTTCGGCGCATTGATATCGGGCCCGTTGATGTCGAGCTTGGAACGATCGGTTATTCCGTAGCCAATCAGCGCCAGTAGCAAGGGAATTGCCGCCAGGGCTAAGAGCCAGCCGAATCCGGGCGGCCGGCGGTAGAACCGCGAGACCTTCCGCCAGCCAGTCACAGTGGGGTTTTCTGAGCCTGGCATGGATCCTCCTTGAAGACCGAAAAACACCCGCGAGTCCAGGACACCGCGAGTGTAGGAGTTTCGACTTGTTAACGGAGGAAATTAGTCGTTTTTGGTGGGCTTTGCCCCGTCCCGAGAGCTGGTTACCAGCTCGTTGACGATCTGGGCCCGCCCCCAGGCGTCCTCGGGTGCGGCCTGTACGGCAGCCGCCTCCCCCCCCCTCCGCGCGGGCCCGCCCCGCCCCACGGTGGCGCCGCCCCGCGGCCCGGTGAAATCGCCGATGCCCGCGGCCGCCTCAAACACTGGGGCCGCGGCCGAGAAATCCACGGTCGCCGCTCCGGGCACCACCCTGAGCTGATCGACAACGGTGACGTCGTCGCTCGAGCTGATCACCGCGTCCAGCAGCTCTCGTCTGTCTGCCGGGTCGGCCACGTCTCCGGCCAGGATGAACTCAGCGCCGTGCCGAATCACCGTAACCGGCACTGCCGGCCCGGCGGCGGGTTGCGGTTCAGCGACGAGTTGCGGCGCGCGCTCCAGTAGGCCGTAACCGATCGCAGCAAGCAGCGCTGTTGCCAGTGCCGCCCCGATCAGCCGGGCACGCACTCAGCGGGTGCCGAGCAGGTCGATCACAAAGACCAGGGTCTTGCCGGCCAGCGGGTGCCCGGTTCCGGCGGGCCCGTAGGCCAGCTCGGGCGGGATCACCAGCTGACGCCGGCCGCCCACCTGCATTCCCGGGATGCCGTCCTGCCAACCGGCGATGAGCCCGTCCAGCGGAAATTCCAGAGATTCGCCGCGGTTCCACGAGCTGTCGAACTCCGCGCCGCTGTCGTAGTCGACGCCGAGGTAGTGCACGTTGACGACCCCACCGGGGACGGCCGCGGGGCCTTCCCCGACGACGATGTCCTCGATGACCAGGTCGGCGGGTGCCGGGCCGGTCGGAACAGTGATCTGTGGCTTGGCCGGATTAGTCATGGTGGTTACCGCCCGCCCATGCCGACGTAGTCACGCTCGGTGTAGCCGGTGTAGATCTGACGCGGCCGACCGATCTTGCTGTCGCCCTCGTCGTGCATCTCGCGCCAATGCGCGATCCAGCCGGGCAGTCGGCCCAGCGCGAAGAGCACCGTGAACATCTGGGCCGGGAAGCCGATCGCCCGGTAGATCAGGCCGGTGTAGAAGTCGACGTTCGGGTAGAGCTTGCGCTCGACGAAGTAGTCATCGGTCAGCGCGGCCTCTTCGAGGTCCTTGGCGATGTTGAGCAGTTCGTCGTCACCGCCGAGCTTGCTGAGGATCTTGTCGGCCTGCTCCTTGACGATGCGCGCCCGCGGGTCGTAGTTCTTGTAGACCCGGTGGCCGAAGCCCATCAGCTTGACGCCGTCTTCGCGATTCTTGACCTTGCGAACGAAGTCGGTGACGTTGCCGTTCTGCTCGTCGCGGATCTGCTCGAGCATCTCCAGCACCGCTTGGTTGGCGCCACCGTGCAGCGGACCCCACAGCGCGTTGATGCCACCGGAGATCGAGGTGAACAGGTTGGCCCGCGAGGAGCCCACCAGCCGCACCGTCGACGTGGAGCAGTTCTGCTCGTGGTCGGCGTGCAGGATGAACAGCATGTCCAGGGCGCGGACTACCTCGGGGTCGGCCTCATAGGGCTCGGCAGGCAGGCCGAACGTCATCCGCAGGAAGTTCTCCACCAGGCTCAGCGAGTTGTCCGGGTACAGGAACGGCTGGCCGGCCGACTTCTTGTAGGCGTAAGCGGCGATGGTGGGCAGCTTGCCCAGCAGCCGGATGGTCGACAGCTCCACCTGATCGTTGTCCGACGGGTCCAGCGAGTCCTGGTAGTAGGCGCTCAACGCGTTGACCACGCTCGACAGCACCGGCATCGGGTGGGCGTTGCGCGGGAAGCCGTCGAAGAACCGCTTCAGGTCCTCATGCAGCATGGTGTGCCGCTGAATCCGGCCGGTGAACGTGGCCAACTGCTCGGTCGTGGGCAGCTCGCCGTAGATCAGCAGGTAGCTGACCTCGATAAAGGTCGACTTCTCGGCCAGCTGCTCGATCGGGTAGCCGCGGTAGCGCAGGATGCCGGCGTCACCGTCGATGTAGGTAATGGCGCTCTTGACCGGCGAGGTGTTGGCGTAGCCATTGTCGAACGTGGTGTAGCCGGTTTTGGCGAGCAGCGAACCGATGGCGAGAGCGTCGGACCCCTCGGTCGCCTTGACGATCGGCAGTTCTAGCTCGCCGCCCGGATACCGGAGAGTGGCGGTGTCGTCGGTTGCGGCCACAAGGAACCCCTTTGCGCTATTCGGCTGACTAGATTGGGTGTGTATAGGAAAAGGTAGTCGGTTCCGGGCCGGCGCGCCCGCCCGGGGCCGGGGTATCTCCTATCGGCGTCCCGGTGGCGGCGGTCGGCGAACATCGCCGGGCCGGCGATAACGCAGGAAAGCGGGCGCTGCCAGGGCCGCAAGCATCACGCCCACCATCACCAGGGCCCCGCCGCCGGCGGACGCGGCGGCTGTTCCCACCACCGCTCCGGCGGCACCGTGCACCGCATCGGCGAGCCGCGGGCCCCCCGCGACGATCACGGTGGACACCCCCTGTAGCCGGCCGCGGGTCTCG
>CAXYUC010000252.1:0-4237 GCA_964292075.1 uncultured Mycolicibacter sp. | reverse complement strand
GCGGCGGGGGGTCAGACCGGGGAGGCGGGTTATCTGGCCACCGCGGGTCAGGGGGGGGGGCGGAGCCCTCCTGCCACACCACGGTTGACCGATGTGGCGGCCGGGGACCCGCCCGTTACGCGGCGCCTCGACGGCGTGGGCCGCTACCGGGTGGTCGCAACCACCGCCCGCCGCGGTGACGACGTGATCGTCACCGGGCTGCCACTGGCTGCGGTGGACGACACCATGGTCCGGGTGGTGCTGATCTTCGGACTGGTCACGCTGGTCGCCGTGGCCGCGGTGGCCACCGCCGGCAGTGTGGTCATCCGGCGCGCACTGACCCCGCTGCGACGCGTCGCACAGACCGCCGGTGAAGTCGCCGGACTGCCGTTGGACCGCGGTGAGGCGACGCTGCCGGTGCGGGTCGCCGAACCCGACGCCAACCCCCGCACCGAAGTCGGGCAACTGGGCGCCGCGGTCAACCGGATGCTCGACCACATCGCTACCGCGCTGTCGACCCGCCAAGACAGCGAGACCCGGGTGCGCCAATTCGTCGCTGACGCCAGTCATGAGCTTCGCACGCCGCTGACCGCAATCCGTGGTTACACCGAACTTGCGCAACGGATTCCGGCATCCGACGGCGCAGACTCCGAAGCCCTGACGCACGCGTTGAGCCGAGTGCAGTCCGAAACCGAGCGGATGACCCAACTGGTCGAAGATCTGCTGCTGCTGGCACGGCTGGACTCCGGACGTCCGCTGGAGCACGAGCCGGTCGACCTGTCCCGGTTGGCGGTCGACACGGTCAGCGATGCCCACGTCGGCGGCCCGGACCATCAGTGGCAACTCGGTCTGCCCGACGAGCCGGTGATCGTGCCCGGTGACGCCGCCCGGCTACACCAGGTGGTGGCCAACCTGCTGACCAACGCCCGGGTCCACACCGGCCCGGGAACCGTGGTGACTCTTCGGCTGGGTGTCGACGGGAACGACGCCGTGCTCAGCGTGACCGATGACGGCCCGGGCATCCCCGCGGAGTTCCTGCCGGAGATCTTCCAGCGGTTCGCCCGCGGGGACACCTCCCGGTCGCGCAAGGGTGGTAGCACCGGACTCGGGCTGGCCATCGCATCGGCGGTGGTTCGGGCGCACCGGGGGATCATCGGTGTCACCAGTGAACCCGGCCGTACCGCGTTCACCGTGCGACTGCCCCGGTAGCCACCCCCACCCGCGCGAAGGTGCGTGTCTGCCCGGCAACACGCTGGGTTTGACGTACAACTGCGCACCCTCGCCCCCGGGCCGGAGCGACCGGCCGGCCCATCGTGGCCGACGCGGCTGCCTAACGCGCTGACCTCGGTGCGCCGGCGCCGCTGACGCGTCAAGCCGCACCGCGGCACGGCATGGGCTGGCAAGCTGGACGCCATGGAAAACCAGCCGGTGAGTGTAATCATCGAGGCCGCCCACGCCGAACACCGCAAGGCGTTGCCCTTTGGCGACACAACGGATTTCGCCGACGCCGACCGTGGCTTCATCGCCGCGCTGACACCGTGCGTCATCACCGCCGCCGACGGCCGGGTGGTCTGGGACAACGACAGTTACAAGTTCCTTGCCGGTGACCCGCCGACCTCGGTGCACCCGTCGCTGTGGCGCCAGTCCCAACTGGCGGCCAAACAGGGGCTCTATGAAGTCGTCGAGGGCATCTACCAGGTGCGCGGCTTCGACATCTCCAACATCACCTTCGTCGAGGGCGCCTCCGGGGTCATCGTCATCGATCCGCTGATCTCCACCGAGGTCGCCGCCGCCGCGCTGAAGCTCTACCGAGAACACCGCGGCGGAGAGCGGCCCGTCACCGCGGTCATCTACACACACAGTCACGCCGACCACTTCGGCGGTGTGCTGGGCGTGACCTCGCAGGCCGACGTGGACGCCGGCCGGGTGGCCGTGCTCGCCCCGGAGGGCTTCATCGAGCACGTAGTGGCCGAGAACGTCTACGCCGGCACCGCGATGCTGCGTCGGGCCGGCTACATGTACGGCACCGTGCTGGCCCGCGGTCCGCGCGGGCAGGTCGGCTGCGGCCTGGGCCAGAACACCTCGACCGGGGAAGTATCGGTCATCGTCCCCACCATCACCATCTCCCAGACCGGTGAGTCCCACGTCATCGACGGCGTACAGATCGAATTCCAAATGGCTCCCGGCACCGAGGCGCCCGCCGAAATGCACTTCTACTTCCCGCAATTCCGGGCGCTGTGCATGGCCGAGAACGCCACCCACAACCAGC
Organism: uncultured Mycolicibacter sp.; assembly: GCA_964292075.1. Classification (GTDB taxonomy): domain Bacteria; phylum Actinomycetota; class Actinomycetes; order Mycobacteriales; family Mycobacteriaceae; genus Mycobacterium. Next base: position 1,989 of record CAXYUC010000252.1, on the reverse strand, counting down.
ACAACCTGTTGACACTGCGTGGCGCGCTGGTTCGTGACCCGCGTGCCTGGGCCGGCTACCTCACCGAGGCCATCGACACCTTCGCCGGGCGGGCCGACGTCGTCTTCGCCTCGCACCACTGGCCGACGTGGGGTGCCGAGCGGATCGCGGAGTACCTTGGGCTGCAACGCGATCTGTATGCCTACCTGCACGACCAGACCCTGCGGCTGCTCAACCGCGGCTTCACCGGAATCGAGATCGCCGAGCAGTTCCAGCTGCCGCCCGCGCTGGAAAATGCCTGGCATGCCCGCGGCTACTACGGTTCGGTGAGTCACAACGTCAAGGCCGTCTACCAGCGGTATCTGGGCTGGTTCGACGGCAACCCGGCCCGGTTGTGGCCGCACCCGCCGGAGGCTTTGGGGCCGCGCTACACGGCGGCGCTGGGCGGGGTGGATCGGGTCGTGGAACTGGCCGCAGCAGCCTTCAACGGCGGTGATTTTCGTTGGGCGGCAACGCTTCTCGACCATGCGATGTTCACCGACGCCGATCACCCCGGGGCGCGCAAGCTCTACGCCGACACCCTGGAACAGCTGGCCTACGGCGCGGAGAACGCCACCTGACGCAACTTCTTCCTGTCTGGCGCCACCGAATTGCGTACCGGCAACTTCGGCACCCCCACCCAGGTCACCTCGATGGGGCTGGTCTCTCAACTGAGCCCCGAGCAACTCTTCGATGCCCTGGCGATCCGGATCAACGGGCCGCGGGCCTGGGAGCTGGCGCTGGCCCTGGATGTCTCGTTCGCCGACACCGGCGTCAACTATCGCCTCACCCTGCGCAACGGGGTGCTCGTGCACCGCAAGACGGCGGCGGACCCGGGCAGCGCGGACGTCACCGTCACGGTGCCCACCAAGCTGGCGCTGCTGGCAGCGCTGTTGGGCGATGGTGGGCTGGCGGTCTCCGGCGACCAGACGGCCTGGGCGAACCTGCTGGACGTACTGGACAACCCCGACCCGAACTTCAATATCGTCACCCCGTGAGGCCGGGCCGAACTGGCCCCTTATGGTGACAGGCGTGCAGTTGCTGCTGATCCGCCATGCCCTCCCGCTCCGCAGCGAGTATGGCCAGGGCTCCGATCCCGAGCTGTCCGAGACCGGATTCGCCCAGGCCCAGCGCCTGCCCGATGCGTTGACTCGGTTCCCGATCACCCGGCTGGTCAGCAGCCCGCAGCGCCGCGCGATCCAGACCGCCGAGCCGCTCGCCGCGCAGCTCGGCCACCGCGTCGACATCGACGAGCGATTCGCCGAGTACGACCGCGAGCTGGCCGGCTATCTGCCCGTCGAACAGCTGCGCACCGAGCGGCCCCAGGATTGGGCTCGGATGGCGCAGGGGCACCTGCCCGCCGCCGTCGACGAGGCCGCGTTCTGTGCCCGCGTCTCTGCCGCCGTCGCCGACGTGGTGGCCGATTCGGGGCCCGATGACACCGTCGCGGTGTTCAGCCATGGCGGCGTGATCAACGTGATCCTGCACCAGATCCTGGGTACGCAGCGGCTGCTGTCGTTTCCCATCGACTACGTATCGATCACCCGGCTGCTGTACTCGCAGTCCGGGCAGGCCGCGGTGGCATCGACGAACGGCACGGAGCATGTCTGGGACCTGCTGCCGCGCAATCAGGCCCGGTTCTGATCTATCGCCGGGCCGTGAGCGTCTTCTTGGCGGCGCGGCGCAGCTGGAAGATCCGCGCGGTCCCGACCAGGGCGGTCAATAGCCCACCGCCGATGGCCGCCAGCAGGATCGCCACGCCGGTGGGCAGGCTCCAGGTCCAGGTCAAGAACGCCAGGTCGACCGGACGGGTGTTCTGGGTGACGAACACCAGCAACACGATCAGGACCAGAAAACCGGCGATCAGCGCGCTCCACAGTGCGCCGGCGCGGGTGAAGGGCATTGCCGCCGGAGGCGGGGGCGGGCTGGGAGGCTCGGCCCGGGGTGGGGCGGCGGGCACGCTGGGGGGGC
>CAXYUC010000251.1:0-4299 GCA_964292075.1 uncultured Mycolicibacter sp. | reverse complement strand
TGCGGGACACCGAGCTGCCGGAGCATCTGGTGATCGTCGGCGGCGGCTTCATCGCCGCCGAGTTCGCCCACGTGTTCTCCGCCCTGGGTGTCCGGGTCACGGTGGTGATCCGTGGGGCGACTTTGCTGCGGCACTGCGACGAGACCGTTGCAGAACGGTTCACCCGGATCGCCGCGGCCAAGTGGGAGGTGCGCACACACCGCAACGTGGTCGCAGCCCGCAACGATGGAGCCGGTGTCGTCCTGGAGCTTGACGACGGCTCGGACTTGCGGGCCGATGCGATGCTGGTGGCCACCGGACGGGTGCCCAACGGTGACCTGCTGGATGCCGAGCAGGCCGGTGTCACGGTCGCCGGCGGGCGGGTGGCCGTCGACAAATACCAACGAACCTCGGCGCGCGGGGTTTTCGCGCTCGGCGATGTGTCCTCGCCCTACGAGCTCAAGCATGTCGCCAACCACGAAGCCCGGGTGGTGCAACACAACCTGCTGTGCGACTGGGACGACGTGGACTCGATGCGGATCACCGATCATCGCTACGTGCCGGCCGCGGTCTTCACCGACCCGCAGATCGCGGCGGTCGGACTGACCGAAACACAGGCGTTGGCAAAGGGTCTCGATATCTCGGTGAAGATCCAGGACTACGGGGACGTCGCCTACGGCTGGGCCATGGAAGACAGCACCGGATTTGCCAAGCTCATCGCCGAACGCGGCACCGGACGGCTACTGGGCGCGCACATCATGGGCTACCAAGCGTCGTCGATCATCCAGCCGCTGATCCAGGCGATGAGCTTCGGTCTCACCGCACCGGAGATGGCCCGCGGTCAATACTGGATCCACCCGGCGCTGCCCGAGGTTATTGAGAACGCACTGCTTGGGCTCCAGTGAAAGGTTCGCCAGATGAAGTCCACCCTGCTGTCCCGGCAAGACCTCGATTTCCTGCTGTTCGACTGGCTGCACGTCGACGAATTGACCAGTCGGGACCGATTCTCCGAGCACTCCCGAGAGACCTTCTCCGACACGCTGGATCTGTGCGAACAGCTGGCGACCCGCTATTTCGCCCCGCACAACAAGAAGAGCGACGCCCACGAACCCACCTTCGACGGGACGAAAGTCACCATCATCGGTGAGGTCAAGGAGGCACTGGCAGCCTGCGCCGAGGCCGAGCTGATCGGCATGGCCATGGACTACTCGTTGGGCGGTGCGCAGCTGCCGGCAACGGTGGCTCAGGCCGGCTTCGCCTGGCTGTTCGCCGCCAACGTCAGCACCGCCGGCTATCCGATGCTGACTATGGCCAACGCAAACCTGCTCGCCAAGTTCGGTAGCGAAGAACAGATCGCCGCCTACGTCAAACCCATGCTCGCCGGCCGCTTCTTCGGGACGATGTGTCTGTCGGAGACCCAGGCCGGATCCTCGCTGGCCGACATCACGACCCGCGCGGAACCGCAGCCCGACGGCACCTTCCGGCTGTTCGGGTCGAAGATGTGGATCTCCGGTGGTGAACATGAACTGACCGAAAACATCGTCCACTTGGTGCTGGCCAAGATCCCCGGCGGTCCGGCCGGCACCAAGGGGATTTCGCTGTTCATCGTGCCGAAGTATCTGGTGAATCCCGACGGCACGTTGGGTGAGCGCAACGACGTCGTCCTGGCCGGGCTCAACCACAAGATGGGCTATCGCGGAATCACCAACACCGTGCTCAACTTCGGTGAGGGCGGTTATCAACCCGGCGGCGAGCCCGGTGCGGTCGGCTACCTCGTCGGTGCCGAGCACCGCGGCTTGAACTACATGTTCCACATGATGAACGAGGCCCGCCTGGGCGTGGGTATGGGTGCGATCGCGCTCGGCTACACCGGCTACCTGAAGTCGCTGGAATACGCGCGTGGCCGGCCGCAGGGCCGACCGGCTACGGCGAAAGACGCCGCAGCGCCGCAGGTTGCGATCATCGAGCACGCGGACGTCAAGCGGATGCTGCTGGCCCAGAAATCCTATGTCGAGGGGGCGCTCGCGTTGGCGCTGTACTGCGCGCGGCTCGTCGACATCGCGCACACCGCCGAATCCGACGAGGAACTCGAGCACGCCACAGCCCTGCTGGACATCCTCACCCCGATCGCCAAGAGCTGGCCGTCGCAGTGGTGCCTGGCCGCCAACGACCTGGCCATCCAGGTGCACGGCGGCTACGGCTACACCCGCGAGTACGACGTCGAACAGCATTACCGGGACAACCGGCTCAACCCGATCCACGAGGGCACCCACGGCATCCAGAGCCTGGACCTGTTGGGCCGCAAGGTAGTACAGCGCGACGGGGCCAACTTGGCCGCACTTCACCGGGCGGTGACCGAGAGCACCGCGGCCGCGCATCGGATCGGCGGCGAACTGTCCGAGGCCGCAACCCAACTCGACACGGTGATCCAGCGGCTGGTGGCGGTCACGGCGGGCATGTTCGCCGCCGGTGACATCGATGCCGCACTGGCCAACAGCGCGATCTACCTGGAGGCCTTCGGCCATGTGGTGATCGCCTGGATCTGGCTGGAGCAGTTGTTGGCCGCCGAGGGACGCATTGGAGACTTCTTCGACGGCAAACGCCAGGCCGCCCGCTACTTCTTCCGCTACGAACTGCCGAAGACCGGACCGCAGCTCGACCTGTTGGAAAGCCTGGATCGCACGACTTTGCAGATGCGCCCGGAGTGGTTCTGACGCGCGGCGTTCAGGGCGTAAAGACCACCCGGGTGCCCGACGGTTCCCGCTGAGTCCACACCTTTTCGACGTCCGCCAAGGGCTGGCGCTGGGTTGCGAGCTGCACGTGGCCGTCGGCGAGCATGGCGAACAGCCGGGGCAGGAATTCCCGATTGGCCTGCCGCAGTACCTCCATCGGCACGCTGCCGATACCCACGCCGCGCAGCGTCACCGCTGCGCTGCGCAGAATCCCACCGGCAAGGTTGACCGTGGGACCGGCCATGGTGCCGACCTGGATGAATTGAGTCGCGTGGGCGACCGCTCCCAGGCCCTGGTTGCCCAGGGCGGCCAGCACCTGTTCGGCCGGCTCGCCCCACAGATAGTCGATGACCGCGTCGAACGGCCGCTCCCGGTGTGCCGCAGCCACCCGGGCCGCCAAGTCGTCATGTCCCAGCCGGATCACCTCGTCCGCGCCGACACCGCGCAGCCAGTCGAGCCGGCCGGCGTCGCGTCCGACGGCAACCACCCGTTGCACTCCGAACTCGGCCTTGGCCAACTGAACCGCCAGCGACCCGGTGACGCCCGTCGCGCCCAGCACCAACACGTGATGCTCGGGGCGGACCTGCGCGGCGTGCTGTAGCGATACCCACGCCGACACACCGGGATTGGGTGCGGCCGCGGCGAGCACCGGATCCATGCCGTCGGGCAGCTCTATGGTTCGGCCCGGGGCGATCAGGGTGCGTTCGGCCATCATCCCGTACGGCGAGACGGCTGTGCTGTAAACCCGGGTACCGTCGGCGAGACGGGCCACCCCGTCGACTCCGGCCACCCCGGGCAGCACCAGACTTGAGCTGCCGTAGTGCGTCCCGGCCACCAGACCGCGGGTGAGGTTGGTCAGTGCCGCCGCCTCCACCGTCGCGACCACCGCGTCATCACGCGCTTCAGGTTCGGGGAAGTCGGCGTATACCGGCGCCCGCCCCAACGCTTCGATCACTGCTGCCTTCATCGACGCCTCCTTATGGTTTCTGCGGAAACCATACCTGGGGGCCGGCCGCCATGGCAAGATGGTTTCGGTGAAAACCAAAGCGGACGTGATCGCCCGGATCGGCGACCTGGTCCGGGCCGTGGGCGACAAGTTCGACGACTCCGAAGACGGCGACGCCGAGCGCGACTTCATGACGCAGCACTGCCCCCGGCGGCTGGCGGCGGTGGTGCGCGAACTGCCCACCCTGAGCGTGCACCTGCTCGATAGCATCAGCGACGATCCGGTCAACATCGTCACGCTGGCCGCCCGCTCCGGACAGCTCAAGGGAACGGTGTCCAAGCACGTACAGCGGCTGGTGGCGGCCGGCCTGGTCGAACGCCAGCCGGTGCCCGGCAACCGCAAGGAGATCACCCTGCGCCTCACCGCCGACGGCCACGTCGTGGCGCGCGCCCACCGCCGCCTGCACGATGAGATGAACCTCGGAATGAGCGACTTCCTGTCCCGCTACACCCATGCCGAGTTGGCGACGGTCGCGAAGATCCTCGGTGACCTGCTGGCCACCGAGCGGGTGGGTGTGCGGCTGGCGCCCTAATACTACAGCCGTAGTTCGCTTCCGGTGAGCGGGTTCGGCGTGTTTGCGCT
>CAXYUC010000250.1:0-4363 GCA_964292075.1 uncultured Mycolicibacter sp. | reverse complement strand
CCGGCCAGTCAGGCCGCGTGACCGAAACTGTCACCTATCCGTGCAGCAGACCCTTGGCCATCGCTGTCGCCGGATGCTGCTCAGGCAGCGCCGCCAAGTGTGCCTGGTCGGCTTTGATCAGGGCGGTCTGGCGCCAACCCGGCGGCAGCGTGGGCGCAGCGCCGGACATCACGGTGTAGGCCGCCGATGCCAGCGGCAGCACCACGTCGCGGGCGTACGACGGGCTGAATGCCACGCTGAACAGTCTAGGAGGCTCAAAGGTGCCAACGCGTTGGTAACTTTGAGACTCAAAGTTGTCAGCATGTTGGCAACGTTTAGACTCCTCTCCATCGGCACTGAACCGGCAATCACCGGGGAGCCTTCGGAAGAACAGCCGCACCGCCTAGCAGCCGGCTCAGTAGAACCGAACGGGACGGCCCGTCACAGCCCTACATTGAGCGGTCGCGCCCTAGGACGGGAGTGCGGCAAGCGGGGTGGTACCGCGGCGCTCGCGCAACCGCGCGGCGTCGTCCCCGGGCCGGGCCCTTGGGAGACGACACACCGTGAGCGAACGCAGCTATCCGAAGCCGGCCCCCGGCCCCCCCGACTTTCGGGGGGCTGAAGCCGCCGTCCTGGACTACTGGGCCGCCGACGACACCTTCCGGGCCAGCATCGCCCGCCGCGACGGTGCGCAAGAATACGTGTTCTACGACGGGCCGCCGTTCGCCAACGGCCTGCCGCACTACGGGCATCTGCTGACTGGCTACGTCAAGGACATCGTGCCGCGCTACCGCACCATGCGCGGCTACAAGGTGGAGCGCCGGTTCGGTTGGGACACCCACGGGCTGCCGGCCGAGCTGGAGGTGGAGCGCCAGCTCGGCATCACCGACAAGTCACAGATCGACGCCATGGGCATCGCCGCGTTCAACCAGGCATGCCGGGATTCGGTGCTGCGCTACACCTCCGAATGGCAGGCCTACGTCACCCGCCAGGCCCGCTGGGTGGACTTCGACAACGACTACAAGACCCTCGACCTGCCGTTCATGGAGTCGGTGCTGTGGGCGTTCAAGCAGCTCTGGGACAAGGGCCTGGCCTACGAGGGCTATCGGGTGCTGCCCTACTGCTGGCGCGACGAGACGCCGCTGTCCAACCACGAGCTGCGGATGGACGACGACGTCTACAAGAGCCGCCAGGACCCGGCGTTGACCGTCGGGTTCCGGATCGTCGGCGGGGGTCCGGCCGGCGAACTCGAGGGCGCTCACCTGTTGGTGTGGACCACCACCCCGTGGACATTGCCGTCCAACCAGGCGGTGGCGGTGAACCCGGATGTGACCTATGTGCTGGTCGCAGCGGGGGAGCGGCGATACCTGTTGGCGCAGGGACGGCTGGGCGCCTACGCGCGCGAGCTCGGGCTGGGTGAGGGCGAACAGGCGCAGGTGCTGGGCAGCTACCGCGGGTCGGAGCTGCTCGATATGCGCTACGCACCGCCGTTCCCGTATTTCATGGATTCGGCGAATGCCTTTCGGGTGCTGGCCGCCGACTTCGTCTCCACCGAGGACGGCACCGGCATCGTGCACCTGGCGCCCGCCTACGGCGAGGACGACAAGAACACCACTGACCCGGCCGGAATCATCCCGGTCACGCCGGTGGATGCCAAGGGCCGCTTCGATGTCACCGTGCCGGACTATGTCGGCCAGCATGTTTTCGATGCGAACAAGGCGATCATCGCCGACCTCAAGAACGGCACCGGGCCGGCCGCGGCCAACGGCGCGGTGCTGGTACGCCATGAGACCTACGAGCACCCGTACCCGCATTGCTGGCGCTGCCGTAACCCGCTGATCTACAAGGCGGTGTCGTCGTGGTTCGTCCGGGTCACGCAGTTCCGGGACCGGATGGTTGAACTCAACGAGCAGATCACCTGGTACCCCGAGCACATTAAGGATGGGATCTTCGGCAACTGGCTGCGTGGCGCACGCGATTGGTCGATCTCCCGAAACCGCTACTGGGGCACCCCTATTCCGGTTTGGAAGTCCGACGATCCGGCCTATCCACGGATCGATGTTTACGGCAGCCTGGATGAGCTGGAGCGCGACTTCGGGGTGCGGCCGGACAATCTGCATCGCCCCTACATCGACGAGCTGACCCGGCCCAACCCCGACGATCCGACCGGCCGTTCGACGATGCGGCGCATCCCCGATGTGCTGGACGTGTGGTTCGACTCGGGCTCGATGCCGTATGCCCAGGTGCATTATCCGTTCGAGAACCAGGACTGGTTTTTGGGCGGGGCGGCGGGAGACGCCGAGCCCCACTACCCGGGCGACTTCATCGTCGAGTACATCGGGCAGACCCGCGGCTGGTTCTACATGATGCATGTCCTGGCTACTGCACTGTTTGACCGTCCGGCGTTCAAAACCTGTGTGGCGCACGGCATTGTGCTGGGCAGCGACGGGCAGAAGATGAGCAAGTCATTGCGCAACTACCCGGACGTGAGCGAGGTGTTCGATCGCGACGGCTCCGACGCCATGCGCTGGTTCCTGATGGCCTCGCCGATCCTGCGCGGCGGGAACCTGATCGTCACCGAGGCGGGCATCCGCGAGGGCGTACGCCAGGTGATGCTGCCGCTGACCAACGCCTACACCTTCCTGACGCTGTATGCCCCGAAACCCGGTGTCTGGCGCACGGATTCGCAGCATGTGCTGGACCGCTACATCCTGGCCAAGTTGGCGTCGCTGCGCGAGGTCCTGACGCAGGCCCTGGATGTGTGCGACATCTCCGGGGCGTGTGAGCAACTGCGACAGTTCACCGAGGCGCTGACCAACTGGTACGTCCGGCGGTCCCGGCAGCGGTTCTGGGACGAGGACGCCGACGCGATCGACACCCTGCACACCGTGCTGGAGATCACCGCGCGACTGGCCGCGCCGCTGCTGCCGCTGACCACCGAGGTGATCTGGCGCGGTGTCACCGGGGAACGCTCGGTGCACCTGACCGATTGGCCGCAGGTTGCCGATCTGCCCGCGGATGCCGCGCTGGTGGCGGCGATGGATCAGGTTCGCGAGGTCTGCTCGGCGGCGTCGTCGGGGCCTAAGGCGCACCAGTTGCGGGTCCGGGTGCCGCTGCCGGAGCTCACGGTGGGCGTCGACGATCCGCAGCGGCTGGCACCGTTCACCGATTTGATCGCCGACGAGCTCAACGTCAAGGCCGTCGAGCTGACCGACGACATCGCCCGCTACGGCCGGTTCGATCTGGCGGTCAACGCGAAGGTGGCCGGTCCCCGCCTGGGTAAGGATGTGCAGGCCGCGATCAAAGCGGTCAAGGCCGGCGGCGCCGTGGTCAACCCGGACGGGACCCTGAGCGCGGGTCCGGTGGTGCTGCTGGAGAGCGAGTACACCGCCAAACTGGTCGCCGCCGACCCCGAATACACCGTGGCGCTGCCCGAAGGCGCCGGCTTGGTGGTGCTCGACAGCGCGGTTACCCCCGAACTGGAAGCCGAGGGCTGGGCCAAGGACCGGATCCGGGAACTGCAGGAGCTGCGTAAGAACAGCGGCCTTGACGTCTCCGACCGGATCAGCGTGGTGATCGCGGTGCCCGAGCAGCGGCGGCCATGGGCGCAGAATCACGCCGAGTTGATCGCCGGAGAAATCTTGGCGACCAGTTTCGAATTCGGCGACCCGGCCAATCCCGTGGAAATCGGGGACGGTGTGCGGGTGTCCATCGCCAAGGCCTGAGGGTTCAGTCGCCAAAATTGCGATCGCGGCCAGGTCCGACTTTCTCGCGCCGAGATTCTTATGGTCGGAGCCGGCCGGTGGACGGGGCCTGCGCCGTTCACTGTTGGCAGCTCAAACACGGCATTAGTGCAGCTTGCGGTGGTAAAAATCGCCTCCGGAGGGGTGCGCGGGCAGCACCGCTGAGGTGGGTGAAACATCGGCGAAACAGCGCTGAACTGCCCCGACGTCGGCTTCAGTGCCCGTTCGTCCCCGATTAACCTTCAGGCCATACGAACAATTGTCTGTGGTTGGTTCTGACCCACCCGAATTGCCAGGAACCTGGCAAGACGTTGCGTGACGCAACTCGGGTGGGTCGGTTCATTACGTGGCTAGAGGGGCAGGGCACTCATGGATTTCGGGGCACTCCCGCCGGAGGTCAACTCCGCGCGAATGTATGCCGGTCCCGGTTCGGCGCCGCTGCTGGCCGCCGCGGCGAATTGGTCGGCGATGGCGATGGAGTTGCACTACACCGCCACGTCGTACGCCTCGGTGGTCGCCGACCTGGCGGACTCGGCGTGGCAGGGGCCCCCGGCGGCATCAATGTCGGCAGCGGGGGCCCCGGACGCGGCGCGGCGGGAGGGGACCCCCCGGGGGGCCGGCGGGACGGGGCCGCAGGCCAC
>CAXYUC010000249.1:0-4377 GCA_964292075.1 uncultured Mycolicibacter sp. | reverse complement strand
CGGCCACCCCGGGGCTGACCGGGCTGCCGGGGCTGGCCCGGGGTCCCGCCCGGCCCGGGCGCACCGCCCAGACCGCCGCCACCACCCTGGCCGGGCTGGCCACCGGGCCCCGCAGCGCCACCGGCGCCGCCGTGTCCGCCTGCGCCGCCGTGTCCGCCGTCGCCGCCCCGGCCGCCGGCACCGCCTTTACCGCCCTTGCCGCCCTTGCCGCCCTGGCCACCTTTACCGCCCTGGCCACCGGCGCCTGGCGCACCGTCAGCACCATTGGCCCCGTGGGCGCCGTCAGCACCGTCGGCGCCGTCGGCACCATCGGCACCGTCCGCCCCGGGGCCGTGCCCCGGCAATGGCGCCGTAATCCCGGCAGGCGGGCCGGGTTCGACGGCCCGTGCGCAGGAAGCCACGGCCGGCATCATTCCCACGACGAGCAGCGCTCCGGCCGCCACACCGATACCGGCTCCGTAGCCCGGTGTCGTCCTGTGCGCCCAGCGCCCCCACCCGGTGTCGTGAAACATTCGGCCTGCCTTCCTGATTGAACCTAGGGATCGTGAAGTCGCATCAGCCTACCGCCGACGCCCACTTAGTCCACTGAAAAGGACACAATCCCCAGGTCGGTGCCGGATGGATCAGCCGTCGCTGCCGGTTGGCCGGGGTTGAACCTGCGCCTCAGCGTCGACGTCGTGCCCGGCCGGCCGCTGCTGAACCCGCTCCACCAACGGCAACGTTCGCAGCCGACGCTCCAGGTGCCACTGCAGATGTGCGGCCACCAATCCGCTGGCATGGCTGCGATGTGCCGCCGTGGAAAGCTCGGCGACCTCCCAGTCGCCGTCATGCAATGCCGACATCAGATCCAGCACACCCATCGGCGGGGTAGTCGAACCAGCCGGGCGGCAGTGCCCGCAGACGCTGCCACCGGCCGCGACGTGAAATGCCCGGTGCGGACCGGGGGTGGCGCAACGGGCGCACTCGGTCAGTGCCGGCGCCCACCCGGCCACCGACATGGCACGCAGCAGATAGGCATCCAGCACCAGTTCACGGGAGCGCCGACCGTCGGCCACCGCGCGCAGCGCACCGACGGTGAGCCGGTGCAACGCCGTCGCCGGTGCTCGCTCGGCACCGGCCAGGCGTTCCGCGGTCTCCAAGATCACGCAGGCGCAGGTGTAGCGGCCGTAGTCGCTGACGATGTCGGTGGCGAACGCGTCCACCGACACCACCTGGGTGACGATGTCGAGGTTGCGGCCGGGGTGCAGCTGCACGTCGATGTGGGCGAACGGCTCCAGCCGGGCACCGAACTTGCTGCGGGTACGACGCACCCCCTTGGCCACCGCGCGGACCAGCCCGTGGTCGCGGGTAAGCAAAGTGACGATCCGGTCGGCTTCGCCGAGCTTGTGCTGGCGCAGCACCACCGCCCGGTCCCGGTACAGCCGCATCGGACCAGTTTCGCATCGCAAGGGGGTGTTTCGAGGACACCCACCGGCGCGGCACGCCGATACTCTCATCACCGATGACCCACCCGCCCGCGGCGTCCGGCACCCGCTTCCCCACCCTCACCGAGCAGCTCTACCAGCTGGCCAGCGGCGAGACGACCTCTGTCGACCTGGTGCGTCGGGCGCTGCGCGCCATCGACGCCAGCCAGTCCACCCTGAACGCCTTCCGGGTGGTGTTCACCGAGTCGGCCCTGGTCAGCGCCGCCGAAGCCGACCGGCGTCGGGCCGCGGGCCACCGCGCCCCGCTGCTGGGCATCCCGATCGCGGTCAAAGACGACACCGACATCGCGGGTGTGGCCACCTCCTTCGGCACCTCCGGGTACGTCGAGCCCGCCGGCCACGACGCCGAGGTGGTGCGCCGACTGCGGGCCGCCGGCGCGGTGATCGTCGGCAAGACCAACACCTGCGAGTTGGGCCAGTGGCCGTTCACCAGCGGCCCCGGGTTCGGCCACACCCGCAACCCGTGGTCCCGCCGGCACACTCCCGGCGGGTCGTCTGGGGGCAGCGCCGCCGCGGTGGCCGCGGGCTTGGTCGCCGCGGCCATCGGATCCGATGGAGCCGGCAGCGTGCGCATCCCCGCCGCCTGGACGCATCTGGTCGGCATCAAGCCGCAGCGCGGCCGCATCTCCACCTGGCCGCTGCCGGAGGCGTTCAACGGGCTGACCGTCAACGGGATCCTGGCCCGCACCGTCGAAGACGCGGCCCTGGTGCTGGACGCGGTTTCCGGCAATGCCGACGGCGACCTGCACAAACCGCCGCCGATGACGGTCTCCGACTACGTGCGGACCGCGCCGGGGCAACTGCGTATCGCGCTGTCGACCCAGTTCCCCTACACCGGGTTCCCGGCTCGGCTGGATCCGGAGATCAGGGCCGCGCTGGAACGCACCGCCGAGCAGCTGCGGTTGCTCGGGCACATCGTGGTCCCGGGGAACCCCGACTACGGGCTGCGCCTGTCCTGGAATTTCCTGTCCCGATCCACCGCCGGAGTGTGGGGCGCCGCCAACGGAATCGGCGGCGCGGTCAACCTCGACCCGCGGACCCTGGCCACTATGCGCACCGGCCGGCTGCTCTCGCAGGCCGTGCTGCGCAAAGCCCGTGCCCACGAGGCCCAGGATCAGCGCCGGGTGGGCTCGATCTTCCGCCTCGTCGACGTAGTGCTGGCGCCCACCACCGCCCTGCCGCCACCACTGGTGAACACCTTCGACGACCTGGGCAGCTGGGAGACCGACCGCACCATGATCGCCGCCTGCCCGGTGACCTGGCCGTGGAACCTGCTGGGTTGGCCGTCGATCAACGTGCCGGCCGGGTTCACCTCCCAGGGGCTGCCGATCGGAGTGCAGTTGATGGGTCCGGCCAACAGCGACGGCTTGTTGGTCTCGTTGGCCGCTGAGCTGGAGGGCATCAACGGCTGGGCGGCCCGCCAACCCACACCGTGGTGGCGTACCGAGCCCAGCCACAGCTCGTAAGCACCCCAGAACGCCCGCTAGCTGCGACTTCAGCGGGTTGGGCTGAGGTCGGCTAAGCTTGGCCAGTCTTGACTTAGGTCTTCATATCCCCGTAAAAGTGCACTGATGAAAGGCGTCCGCAAAATGGCCTCTCTGTCCTTGACCAGGCTCGCTGTCGCAGCTGGCAGTCTGGCTTTGTCGCTCTCCGCCGGAGCCGGGTTCGCATCCGCGAGCCCCGACCTCGGCCCCATCATCAACACCACCTGCACCTACTCGCAGGTACATGCGGCCCTGGTCGCGGAGAACCCCGCCGCAGCCGCGGAGTTCGACGCCAGCCAGAACGGGCCCGGCATGCTGCAGATGTTCCTCAGCGCACCGCCCGCCAAGCGCCAGCAGCTGGCCGGCATGGTCCAGGGCATGCCGGAGGCCCAGCAGTACGTCGGCACCATCACCCAGGTCGCCAACTCCTGCAACAACTACTGAGCGGGTCTCCGCGGTGGGTCCGCGCAGCAAGGTCCTGATCACCGCCGCGGAGCTCACCGAGCTGCTGCGGGCCGGTGATCCGGTAACCCTGCTCGATGTCCGCTGGAGCCTAGAAGCGCCGGACGGGCATCAGGCATATCTTCACGGCCACCTTCCGGGTGCGGTGTACGTCTCGCTCGAAGACGAGTTGTCCGACCACACCGTGCCCGGTCGGGGCCGCCATCCCCTGCCGACCGGCCGCAATCTGGAAGCCGCAGCCCGCCGATGGGGGGTACGGCGTAATCGGCCGGTGGTGGTCTACGACGACTGGAATCGGGCTGCGTCCGGACGGTTGTGGTGGTTGCTGACCACTTCCGGGGTAGCCGATGTGCGCATTCTCGACGGTGGCCTGCCGGCGTGGACCCGGGCCGGCGGCGAGTTGCAGACCGGAGAGGTCTCCCCCGAACCGGGCAACGTCACGCTGCTGCCCGAGGATCTCTATGAGGGCCTGCGGCCCACGCTGACCGCCGACGAGGCCGGCGCCGGAGCCCGCACCGGCTCGGTGGCGTTGTTCGACGCCCGTGCCCACGACCGGTTCCGTGGCGAGGTGGAACCGCTCGATGCGGTCGCCGGTCACATCCCGGGCGCGAAGAACCTGCCGTTCACCGCGCTGCTGGCTGCCGACGGAACCTTCCTGCCCGACGACGCGATCGCCGACCTGCTGGCCGACCGGGGTGTCGGCGCCGCCGACGAGGTGGGCGCCTACTGCGGTTCGGGGATCAGTGCCACCGTGATCGTCGCGGCACTGGCCGCCGGCGGGGGCCCCCCCGCCCAGGTGCCCGGGAGCAGGGACCCCCGCGGCGCGGGAGGGGGTGGGTGGCGGGCGCGCGCCCCCAGCGTCTACAGGGGGTATAGGGGCCAGCCTGAAGCGCCCGCCGAGACCATGCGGGACGACTGGCTGCTCACCGGCGACCTGGGGCGCGTGG
>CAXYUC010000248.1:0-4419 GCA_964292075.1 uncultured Mycolicibacter sp. | reverse complement strand
CGGTGCCGGGCCTGGCGGCGCTGGTGTTCGCCTTGGTCGGTTTGTTGGCGCCGGCCGCGGCACCGGAGCCGTTACCGCCGCCGCCGGAACCACCGCCGTTGCCGCCGCCGCCATTGCCGCCGCTGGGCATGCTGAACTTCGGGAAGCTGTTGGAATTGTTGGAGTTTTCGGAGTTTCCGGGTTGATGCTCGCCATTCGCGTGCGTCGGGGTGGTATCGCCGGGGGCGCCCGGAGTGGTGCCGGAGGGACTGTCCGGGTTGGTCTCGGTGGGCGCGCCCGCGGGCACCGAGTCCGGACCGGATTGTCCAGGCGCGTCGTGCAACACCTGATCGAGCTGAGCGAGCGGGTCCTGAAGGACACCGGAGGCTGCCAGATCCACCGGGCCAGTAGGAATGTCGGCCACGTCGATGGGGGCGGCATCGACGCTCGCCGCACCGATCACCGTGTCGAGTAAGTCGTCGAGGTCGGCGTGCGCCGCGGGTGCGACGAGCAAGCAGAATCCGGCGGACACAATCGTGGCCGTCACTCGGGCAGCCGCCCGCTGCCCTCGGCCCGGGCCGCCACCTCGGGGACCGCTCATCCGCCCAGACCTTCCTCAATAGACATCGCCCGGCGACGCTCCGCTCGGGCGAGGACGAACTTAGCCGTTTCTCGCTGAATTAGGCGACCCAGAAGCCCGTTGAATAACGATGTTCAAAGAGCGTTCACTTTCTGTCACTGCTCCAGCCAGCACATCCGTGAGCAATGCATTTTCCCTGGTAACACCCATAATTGAGACCGACGTCACAAAGGCTGGAGCCGAACACACGGCGAACAATTCGGCTATCCACATAAAAGCGCCCGCGCCTCCTATCTTCTATTGAAGATCGGCCCCCTTCTGGATAAAAAAATCAGGATGATCGATAAATCACGGCAACGGTGCGCACGGCGCCCGTGCGGCGAACCACCCCTGCGCCGGCAGCCCGCGGGTTAGCGTTCGTGTGGTGGACATACCCCCGATCGATCTCGGCTCCTGGATCTCCCGGCGGGCCGCAGCGACGCCGAAGCTCCCGGCCATCACCTACGGCGAAAGCACCTGGACCTACCGAGATTTCGCGGATCGGATCGACCGGCTGGCGGCCGAACTGACCGCCGGCGGCATGCAGCGCGGGGGTCGGGTCGGCTACGCCGGCCTGAACCACCCGGACTTTCTGGTCACGCTGTTCGCCGCGGCACGGATCGGCGCCGCCTTTGTGCCGCTGAACTGGCGACTGACCGCCGACGAGCTCGGCTACATCCTGGGCAATGCGCAGGTACACACCCTGGTGGCCGACGCCGAGCGTGCGACGGTGATCGATCCGGTGCGCGCGCAGGCCGGGTTGCGCCGGGTGATCGCGCTGGCCCCGGCACCGGGCTGGGAGGTGCTCGACGAGCTGCTGGCCGAGCGGGCCCCGCTGACCGACCCGGTATTCGCCGAGCCCGATGACGTCGCCGTGATCATGTACACCTCCGGGACCACCGGGCATCCCAAGGGCGCCATGCTCACCCACGCAAACCTGTTCTGGAACAACGTCAATGCCCTGCTGACGTTCGACACCAGCCAGAACGACGTGTCGCTGGTCTGCGCGCCGCTGTTTCACATCGGTGGACTCAACGTCACCACGCTGTTGACCCTGCAAAAGGGCGGCCGGATCGTGCTGATGCCCACCTTTGAACCGGCCGAAGCACTGCGACTCCTCGCCGAGGAACGGATCACCACCATGTTCGGGGTACCGGCGATGTTCCTATTCATGAGCCAGCGGCCAGAATTCGCCGACACCGACCTGTCCAGCGTGCGCAGCTTCGTCTGCGGTGGCGCACCGGTGCCCGAGCCGCTGATCCACCGCTACGCCGCGCGCGGCATCCCGTTTGCGCAGGGCTACGGGCTCACCGAGACCGCCCCGCTGGCCTTGGTGCTGCGCACCGATGAGGTCGGCGTGAAGATCGGCGCCGCGGGCAACCAGGTGCTGCCCCTGTCGGATGTACGGCTTGTCGATCTCGAGAACCGGCCGGTGCCCGCCGGCACGCGCGGGGAGATCTGCGTGCAAGGGCCGCAGGTGATGGCCGGCTACTGGCGCAATCCCGAGGCCACCGCGGCGGTGATCGACGCCGAGGGGTGGTTTCACACCGGCGATATCGGCCAAGCCGACGACGAGGGTTACGTCTGGGTGCTCGACCGAGTGAAGGACATGGTGATCTCCGGCGGCGAGAACGTCTACCCGGCCGAGGTCGAAGACGTGCTGTACGGGCACCCGGCCGTCGCCGAAGTAGCCGTGCTGGGCACCCCGCACGAGAAGTGGGGCGAGGCGGTGACGGCCGTGGTGGTACTGCGGCCGGGCGCGACGTTAGAACTCGATGAGTTGCGTGAGCACGCCCGAGACAAGCTTGCGGCGTTCAAGCTGCCGATCCGGCTGGAGATCGTCGACGCCTTGCCCCGAACACAGTCCGGAAAAGTGGTGAAGTACCAGCTCAGGGATGTGCTTGCGGATCGGCCGGACGCACAGTGACATCACAGTCTTCTTCAAGACAGTGCGCAGCGACCTTCCAGTGGACTGCAGGCTCTATTAAGTTACGGTAAATTCCGCATCGTAGACCCCTAAATCTGGTTCGGCGTTATGGCCGCTACCGCCGCTCCGAGAGGTACCTCATGTCGCGCCAGCGCAAATCCGTTGCACTCAACCGCCGTCACCGCACGCTGGCGGTGGGCGCTGCGTTGGCCCTGGGGCTGAGCCCGCTGGGTTTCGCGCCGACGGCCAGTGCTGACCTGGAAGATCTGCTTGACCCGAGTTACTGGTTGGACCCGAGCAGCTGGTTCGAGCCGGGCGATGTCGGCACCGCCGTGTTCGATCCCAGCGCCCTGGGCCTTGGGGATCTGTCGACCTGGTTCGACGGTGCGGGAGCAGCCGACTTCAGCTTCTCGGCGTTCAGTTTCGATGACTTCGCGCAGAGCATCTACCTGGATCTGCACACCGGCATGCAGGACTGGATGTCCAGCTCCGTCGGGCAGCAGCTCGACGGTCTGATCAACCCGCTGTTCGCCTCCGACACCGTGTGCGGCCTGATCTGCAACGGCGTCGCCGGCACCCAGGACGACCCGACCGGCGGCGGCGGTGGCTGGCTGTTCGGTGACGGCGGCGCCGGCTACAACTCCGACATCGCTGGGGTCGCCGGCGGCAATGGCGGCGCGGCCGGCTGGTTCGGCAATGGTGGGGCCGGCGGGATCGGTGGCGATGGCGCCGACGGCGGTAACGGCGGCACCAGCGGAACCCTCATCGGTATCGGCGGTGCGGGCGGCGACGGTGGCGCGGGCCTGGCCGGCTCGAACGGTGGCGACGGCGGCGACGGCGGCGGCGCGGGCGGAAAGTGGTTCTCCTTCGGCGGCGTCGGCGGCAACGGCGGAGCCGGTGGCGACGGCACCGACGTGGGTGGCGCGGGCGGCAACGGCGGTACCGGGGGCTCCATTCACTCGAACTTCGGCGGCCTCGGCGGCGCGGGCGGTAGCGGCGGCAACGGCGGAGCAGCCTCCGCCGACAAGGGCACCGCTGGGGCGGGCGGCAACGGCGGCAACGGCGGCAACGGCGGAGTCCTGTTTGGCGGCCAAGGCGGCGCCGGCGGCACCGGCGGCGAAGGCGGCGCTGCTCCCGGTGTCGACAGTTCCGCCGGTGCCGGGGGCAACGGCGGAATGGGCGGCCTCGGCGGGATGATGTTCGGCGGTACCGGCGGCGCGGCGGGTGACGGTGGCGCCGGTGGCGCCGCGGACGGCGACGGCAGCAACGCAGGCGCAGGCGGCGAAGGCGGACTCGGCGGACTCGGCACGATGCTGTTCGGCGGCCAGGGCGGCACCGGTGGTACCGGCGGCATCGGCGGTGCGGTCACCGGTGTCAACAGCGTCGCCGGCGCAGGCGGCAATGGCGGCAAAGGCGGACTTGGCAGCCTGCTCAGCGGCGGTCAGGCCGGGGTCGGCGGTGACGGTGGAACGGGCGGTGCCAGCAGCGGTGAGGGTGCCCCCGCCGGGGCCGGCGGCGACGGCGGCGGTGCCGGCCCGTTGGCCAGCTTCTTCGGTTCACCCAATCCGTTAGGTGTGACCGTTTCCCAGGACACTCTCGACCAGCTCGCCGCGCTGGCCAAGAACCCCATTTTCCCGATCACTTCGGCCACCGGCATTTTCGGCGGTACCGGCGCCGACGGTGGAGCAGGTGGGGCCGGGGGCATCGCCAGCGGCGTCGGCGGCCGCGCCGGTGACGGCGGCGACGGAGGCTACGGCAGCAATGGCGGCATCCTGGGCGGCTCAGGTACGCCCGGCAATGGCGGGGCCGCCCGCCACGGCGGGGACGCCCGCGGGGGCGGGGGGGTCGCCCGCGACGGCGGGAACAGGGGGGACGGGGCCCCTCCCCCACCCCT
>CAXYUC010000247.1:0-4427 GCA_964292075.1 uncultured Mycolicibacter sp. | reverse complement strand
GTGTTGCGGGTGATCATGCCGCTGGCGGTGATCGCCACCGCGTACACCGGGCAGGCGACCGCCGTGGCGTTCGACCGGCGCTACGGGGCACTGAAACGACTGGGCGCCACGGCGCTGCCGGTCTGGGGCGTCATCGCCGGCAAATCCCTGTCGGTGGCCACGGTCGTTCTGCTGCAGTCCGTGCTGCTGGGGGCGATCGGCGCGGTGCTGGGCTGGCGGCCGACACTGACCGGCCTCGGCCTGGGTGCGGTGGTCATTGCGCTCGGTACCGCCTGTTTCGCGGCGTTGGGGCTGCTGCTCGGCGGCAGCCTGCGCGCCGAGATCGTGCTGGCCGGCGCCAACCTGATGTGGTTCGTGTTCGGCGGGTTCTCCGCGCTGACGGTGGAGACCGACCTGGTGCCCGGCGCACTCCGCTGGCTCGCCCGGCTGACCCCGTCGGGGGCGCTCACCGAGGCGCTGGCACAAGCGCTGAGCGTCTCGGTCGACTGGTTCGGTCTCGCGGTGGTGACGGTGTGGGGCCTGTTGGCCGCGGTCGGTGCGGTGCGGTGGTTCCGGTTCAGCTGACCTACTACGGGATGTAGTTACCGATCCTCTACGATCAGGCCCGTGGGACGGTTCCTGATGCGCCTGGTGGACCTGCTGCCCGAACCGGGCCTGCGTACGCAGCGATGGCTGGCCGCCGCGGTCGTCTTCACTCAGGGATTCATCGCGGTCACCGGCGCCATCGTGCGGGTCACCGCATCCGGATTGGGCTGCCCGACGTGGCCGCAGTGCTTCCCGGGCAGCTACGTCCCGGTGGCCGTCTCGGAAGTTCCGCGGATTCATCAGGCCATCGAGTTCGGCAACCGGATGGTCACCTTCGCGGTCGTGATCACCGCGGCGCTGGCCGTACTGGCCGTCATCCGGGCCCGGCGACGTACCGAGGTACTGGTCTACGCCTGGCTGATGCCCGGCTCCACGGTGCTGCAGGCGGTGATCGGTGGGATCACGGTACGCACCGGGCTGGCGTGGTGGACCGTGGCCGTGCACCTGCTGGTCTCCATGCTGATGGTGTGGCTGGCGGTGCAGTTCTACGCGAAAGTCGGCCAGACCGACGACGAATCGGCGGTGGTGACCTACCGGGTCCCGGGGCCGTTGCGCGGGTTGACCGCCCTGTGTGCCGCCACGCTGGCCGCGGTGCTGGTGACCGGCACCCTGGTGACCGGCGCCGGCCCGCACGCCGGCGACAAGAGCGCGGCCCGCACGGTGGCCCGCCTCAAGGTGGAGGTCGCCACGCTCGCCCACCTGCACGAGTCGCTGCTGATCGGATTCCTCGGCCTGCTGGTGGGACTGGCCTTCGGGCTGGCCGCAGTGCAAGCGGCCAAGCCGGTGATCCGCCGGCTGGCGGTGGTGACCGTACTGACCTTCGCTCAGGGGCTGATCGGCGTGGTCCAGTACTTCACCGGCGTGCCGGCTGTGCTGGTCACCCTGCACGTGGCGGGTGCGGTGCTGGTCACCGGCGCGACCGCGGCGCTATGGGCGTCGTTGCGCCAGCGGACCCAGCCCGAGTCGCTCTAGCGCGGCCCCGACCTCGACGGCGAAGCGGCGCTGCGCCCGGTCTCGTTCGTCGGCGTCCAGCTCGCTGAAGCCCAGTTGCGGCGCAATCAAATCCAAGGCGACCAGGCGCGCATCCGCGGCGGTCCCGGCTACCTCGACGCGCGCGTAGAGCAGCTCTTCGATCCGGATGCTCAGGCGTTCGGCGGCCGAACGGAGGGCAGCACGTCCGACATCCCACAGTTCGAAATCCGGGTCGGAGCCTGCGGCGCCGAATGCGTGCGATCGGCCGGCGCCGAAAAACACCAGTGTGCTCAGCTGTGCCGGCGGCCGCCCCGCCAACGTCGGCACCCCGTCGCACTGCAGGTCCGCCAGGTAGCGACGGTCGGCGTTCCAGGCCACCGCTTCCGGCGGGTTCAGCAGGTGGGCCACCCGCATCGTCCACTTCGTGAATTCGGCGTGCCGGGCTGGGTCGCCGCCGGCGGTACGCAGGATCACCAGGTCCGCTTCCAGCGTCTCCGGGTCGTCCCAGGGCAATCGGCGAGCGTGTAGCCCTCGGTGGCGCAGGGCCGCGACCAGGCCGGCGTCGTCGTCGGCGTCGGGGGCCGCCTCGACTCCATCGTGGTGACCGCGCCGCGAATCAACCGCCAGCACGATGCGCGGATGGAAGATGTCGGGCCGGGCCAGCTTCATGCAGACCTCACATTCGGAGATGATAGTCACCATGTACGCCGTGGAAGTGGCCGCGACCGGCGGCCCCGAAGTTTTGAACCTTGTCGACAGACCACAGCCCTCCCCTGCCTCCGGTGAGGTGCTGATCCGGGTCGAGGCCGTCGGGGTCAACTACATCGACACCTATTTCCGGTCCGGGATCTACCCCGCCGAGCTGCCGTTCGTGGTGGGCAGTGAGGCGGCGGGCACGGTTGCCGAGGTCGGCGCGGGAGTGACCGCACTGGCTGTGGGTG
The DNA here is from genome assembly GCA_964292075.1 of uncultured Mycolicibacter sp. GTDB lineage: Bacteria > Actinomycetota > Actinomycetes > Mycobacteriales > Mycobacteriaceae > Mycobacterium. The sequence continues at coordinate 1,929 of CAXYUC010000247.1, read as the reverse complement.
ATCGCGTGGTGACGGCGGCTGCGACCGGCGCCTACGCCCAATACTGCACCGCGCCGGCCTCTTTGACGGCCCCCATCCCCGACGGCATCGACGCCGGGGTGGCCGCAGCCGCGCTGCTCAAGGGCCTGACGGCGCATTACCTGATCAATTCGGTGTATCCCGTGCAGCCCGGCGACACCGTGTTGTTGCACGCCGGCGCCGGCGGGGTGGGACTGATCCTGACCCAATGGGCCACCGCGCTGGGCGCCCGGGTGATCACCACCGTGTCGAATCCGGCCAAGGCCGAGTTGTCGCGGCACGCCGGCGCCGTGGAGGTGCTCGACTATCCCGGCTCGGCCCCCGAGGACGCCGCGGCGTTCGGCGCCCGGGTCCGGGAGTTGACCGACGGCGGGGTGGCCGCGGTGTACGACGGGGTGGGCGCGGCGACGTTCGACGCCAGCCTGTCCAGCCTCGCTGTTCGGGGTACCTTGGCGCTGTTCGGCGCGGCCAGCGGTCCGGTGCCGCCGGTCGATCCGCAGCGGCTCAATGCCGCGGGCTCGGTCTACCTGACACGTCCCAACCTGGCTCACTTCATCCGTACTGCACCGGAATTCACCTGGCGCGCGGGCGAACTGTTCGAGGCGATCGGCAGCGGCACGATCACGGTGACGGTGAGTCGGCACTATCCACTGGCCGATGCGGCCCAAGCCCATCGCGATCTGCAGGGCCGCCAGACGGTGGGCTCGATCGTGCTCGACGCCTAGCGGGCGCCCCAGGTCTCCGGCAGCAGCGGCTGCCGCGGACCGTCGGCGAACTCGGCTGCCGCCAACCGGGTCAGCCCCGTCGGCCGGGAGTGGTCGACGCGTGCGGCGCCGACGCGTCCCAGCTGCCCGGCGCCGTGCTCCGATGCCGGTGCCGATCCCCAGTCCGGGCAGACTCCGACGGTCAGATCCATCACCGCGTCATCGTGGCCGGGCCTGGCCGCGCGTCTGCGGAGTCGCTTGGACCGGCGAGCGGTCTCGGCCGCCGCTGCAGCGTCGGCAGCCGGGGTGGGCGCCTTCTTCTTAGCAGCGGCCGGAGCACCGACCTGCCCGCCGGGGCCCGAGCCGGTGTCGATGCCGGGCCCGCCGCCGATCAGGTAGGGCACCAGCGGCGCGCTCGCGGGTACGGCCGCCGGTGGCGCGGGTGCCGGGGCCGGCGGGCTCGCACCGGCCGGGGCGGAAGCCGGCGGTCCGGCGGGCGGGCTGGTCGGTGGTGCCATCGCCGGCGCACCGACCGCGGCGCCCGGCACGTCGGCGACGAACACCGGTGGCGCCGGGGCCGCGACCACCCCTGGCGGCGGCAGACCCAGTCCGGCCAGACCGGCGAGGCCGCCCAGAGTGCCGGCGGGAGCCACCACGGCACCCGCCACGGCGACGAACAGCGCCGGGGACTGACTGATCGTCGTCGCCAACTGGGCGATGTGCGTCGGCCAGTCGAAGAGCGCCAGCGCCGCAAGGTATTGCAGCGCCGGGATGATCTGGCTCGGATCCTGGGTGATATGGAGGAAGTCCTCGAAAAGCTCGAGGGAACGCGCGAGGTACCAGATGGGTTGCGCGGCATTGGAGTAGTAGTCGTAGACCTGGCCGTTAAGGGTGCCGGCGGCGGGATTCCAGTTGATCCCGCTGTTCTGCATAAAGTGGGAGAGGGCGGGGGGCAGGGCGTGGGAGATCCAGTGGCCCTGGATCTCGTCGCAGCCGTGGTCGTGCAGGAACTGCAATTGCGCGGCCGTTTCCACGCCTTCGGCGATCACGTTGAGCGACAGCGAATGGCCCATGTTGATGATGGTGCTGGTGATGGCCTCGTCGTCGCTGTCGTGGGTCAGGTCGCTGACGAATTCCTGGTCGATCTTCAGCGTGGTCAGCGGCAGTCGCTTGAGGTAAGCCAGCGAGGAGTAGCCGGTGCCGAAAT
>CAXYUC010000246.1:0-4478 GCA_964292075.1 uncultured Mycolicibacter sp. | reverse complement strand
CGGATCAAAAGTCCATCTGGCGCGACACGCCCGCACATACCTACTTCCTACGGAACACCGACGGGTAGGGCATGTCCCCCAGTCCGCGGGCTTCGTCGGCAGCCACTAGTTCGAGCAACGGCTCAAGGGATTGTTCGAGGTCGTCGATGGTGCTCCACGGGTCACCGCGCCGCGCAATCAAGTCCGGCACGGTGCTCATTGTGTAGTCGTCCGGATCGGCACCGTCGGCCAGCTCGTCCCACGTCAACGGCGTGGACACGGTGGCGATCGGCGTGGCCCGCACCGAATAGGCCGACGCCATGGTGCGGTCGCGGGCGTTCTGGTTGAAGTCGACGAAGATCCGCGCGCCGCGTTCTTCCTTCCACCAGGAGGCGGTCACCTGCTCCGGTGCGCGCCGCTCGATCTCGCGGGCCAGGGCGATCCCGGCCCGGCGGACCTCGATGAAGTCCCAGTCGGTCTTGATCCGCAGGTAGACGTGCAGGCCGCGGCCGCCGGAGGTCTTGACGTAGCCGACCAGCCCGAGCTCGTCGAGCAGCGGGCGCACCACCTCCAGCGCGACCGCACGGGCCTGCGCGAAGCCGGTGCCCGGCTGCGGGTCCAGGTCGATGCGCAGCTCGTCGGGGTGGTCAGTGTCGGGACAGCGCACCGGCCAGGGATGAAAGGTCACCGTGCTCATCTGCACGGCCCACAAGATGTCGGCGGGCCGGGTGACCTTGAGGACGTCGGCGGTTCGGCCGGAGGGGAACGTCACCTGGCAGGACTCCAGGTCTTCCGGGTGCCCCCGCGGCAGCCGCTTTTGGTAGACCTCCTCGCCGTCGATGCCGTCGGGGAACCGCTGCAGATGGCTGGGCCGGTCGGCCAGGGCATGCAGCAGCGGTCCGCTCGCCACCGCTAGGTAGTAGTCGGCCAGCGCCCGCTTGGTGCCGCCGGCGCCCAGCCGGGAGAAGTACACCTTGTCGCCGCTGGTGAATCGGACGGCGGTGCCACCGACATCCAATTCTTCGGGGCCGGCCACCTCAGGTCTCCAGTACGTCGGCGAGGTCGTAGTTCAGCGGCACCTCGAGCTGGTCGAAGGTGCAGCTGGCCGGGTCTCGGTCGGGACGCCACCGCAGCAGCTTGACGGTGTGCCGGAAGCGATCCCCCTCCATCTGGTCGTAGGCGACCTCGGCGACCCGCTCGGGCCGGATCGGAACCCACTGCTTGTGGGCGGCAGAATTCCACCGGCTCGGTTCGCCGTCGCGCATCTCACCGAGGCGCAGCGGTTCCAGCTCGGTCAGGAGCGTGAGCCGATCGGCGTCGGTGAACGCCGACGAGCCGCCCACCATCGCCAACTCGCCGTCGGGGCGGTACAGGCCCAACAGCAGCGAACCGATGCCGACGCCGCTCTTGTGGATGCGGTATCCCATCACCACGCAGTCGGCGTCGCGGTGGTGTTTGACCTTGACCATCTCGCGCTTGCCGGGTAGATACGGCCCGTCGGTCCGCTTGGCGACCACCCCGTCCAGACCGGCGCCTTCGAACGTGGTGAGCCAGCGCGTGGCCTGTTCGGCGTCGGCGGTGGCCCGGGTGATGTGACAGCTGGCGCCGCCGGTGAGCAGATCGGACAGCGCATCGCGTCGCACCCGAAACGGTTCGTCGAGCAGCGACGCGGAACCGGTGGCCAGCGCGTCGAAGGCGATGAACTGCGCCGGGGTCTGTTCGGCCAGCAACCGCACCCGACTCTCGGCGGGGTGAATCCGCTGGCTCAGCGAGTCCCAGTCCAGCCGGGTCCGCCCGCCGATCTGGCGCGGCACCACCACTTCGCCGTCGAGCACACAGCGCGGGGCGGTCTCGGCGCGCAGCGCCTCCAGTAGCTCCGGAAAGTACCGGCTCAGCGGTTTGCCGTTGCGGGACTGCAGCAGCACGTCGTCGCCGTCGCGAAACACCAACGCGCGGAAGCCATCCCATTTCGGTTCGTAGGACCAGCAACCCGCGTCCTCGGGAACCTTGGCGGCCGCCTTGGCGAGCATCGGATCGACCGGCGGCGCCACGGGCAGGTCCATGGTGTCCATGATGGCGGTTGTGGCCCCCTCTGTCACAGCAGCCCCGCCGGGGAGGGGAGGTGTCTGTTGCCCGCCTTTGAGCGACTGCCAGGTGCACCGGTGGATGGAATTGGGGCCCAGTCCGCATCTGGCGACGTGACATGGGCGTGTCGCGTCGTGAGATTCCGTCTCGGCGCTGAGCGCCGGAGGGCAGCGAGGGCTATACCCCGGTTTCGGGGGGCTCCCAATACCGGCGCACCAGCATCCCGCCGAAGGCCCGGGCCAGACCGGCCTTCATCTGTTCCTTGTCGAGGCCGCCCTGGCCATTCGGCCGGGGCGCACGCCACTGCGCCACCGGCGTCAGTTCACCGGCGACGAATCTCTCCCGGCAGGCGGTCCGCCGGATCTTGCCGCTGGTCGTGGTGGGAATGCTCATCGGCTTGACCAGCAGTACGGTGTGCGCGTCGATCTTGTGGTGGGTGGCGATCGCGGCCCGGATCTTGTCGATGACCCCGTCGAGTTCGACCTCGTGATGGCGGTGCACCTCCTGCACCACCATCAACTGTTCGACGGCGTTGAACCTCGGTTGGACCGCGAAGACCGCACCGCGGCCGGGCAAGAGCACCGGATCGCAGTCCTGGACGGTCATCTCGATGTCGCTGGGGTAATAGTGGGTGCCCTCGATGGTGATCAGGTCCTGGCACCGTCCGACGATGAACAGTTCGCCGTCGCATAGGAATCCCCGGTCCCCGGTCCGCAGAAACGGGCCCTGCCCGGTGTCGGCCAGCACCGCCGCGAACGCCCGCTCCGTCTCCTCGGGCTGGCGCCAGTAGCCCTGCGCGACGCTGGGCCCGGCCACCCAGATCTCCCCCACTCCGTCGGCCGGGCACCGCTGCCGGGTGTCCGGGTCGACGATAACGACGTCTTGGCCCCCGCCGGGACGACCGCAGCCCACCACCGTCGCGGCCCCGGCCTCGCCGGGTGCGGCCTCGACGACACGGTCCTCGCCCAGCGCGTCACGGTCGATGTGCCGCAGCACCGGTGTGGGTGCGTTCGATCCGCCGGTGACGGCCAGGGTGGCCTCGGCCAGCCCGTAGGCCGGGAGAAAGGCCTCCGGCCGGAATCCGGCCGGCGCGAACGTCTCGGCGAAGCTGCCCAGGGTGGCCGCATCCACCGGGTCACCACCGTTGACCGCGACCTTCCAGTTCGACAGATCCAGTCCGGCGCGCTCCTGCTCGCTACTGCGTTTGACGCACAGGTGGTAGCCCAGGTTGGGCGCCGCGCTGATCTCAGCACGGTATCGGGACATGGCCTGCATCCACCGGATGGGACGCATGAAGAACGCGCTGCGGGACAGCAGCACCATGGTGCCCCCGATATACAGCGGAGCCAGCACACCGCCGACGAAGCCCAGGTCGTGAAAGTTCGGCAGCCAGGACACCCCAATGGTGGGGTCGTCAGCCGGTGAGCCGTCGAAGCCGAGCCGCCACGCCGCGCACATGCCCGCCAAGTTGTGCAGATAGTTGTGGTGGTTGAGCACCACACCCTTGGGGGACCCGGTGGAACCCGAGGTGTACTGCAGCACGGCAGGGATGTTCGCGTCCAGGGGCGGTAGCACCCAGCTGTCGGCGTCCGCCTCGGGCTCGTCGAGGGTCGCCCAGTGCAGCGGCCCGGGGGCCAGGGTGTCCACCTTGGCCCGCAACTTCGCCTGCCGGTCGGCGGTGGACAGCGCGAACTCCGCGCGCGCGTCCGGGATGACGGCCGCCGCCCGCTTCGTCGGCCACTGCTCGTCGACCGGAACCGCGACGGCGCCCGCGTAGAAGCACCCGAAGAACCCCGCGACGCTGTCCAGACCCGGGTGGGAGAACAGCAGCACCCGCTTACCCGCGGCGCCCTGACGTTGCAGGCCGGCCGCGATCGCCCGGGCTCGGGCGTCCAGCTGCCGATAGGTCAGCCGGGCTTGTTCGGCGTCCCCGTCGGGGCAGTACCGAAACGCAACCTGGTCGGCCCGGCGGTCGGCCTGCTGCAGCAGCAGATCCAGCAGGGTGTCCGGGGTGGGCTCAGGCATGGCCGCTTCAGTAAACAACAACTGGCGGGCGACTGTACCCACCGGCTGCGCTACTGACCGGTGCTACCGCCGCTACCGGCGGTACCATCGCTGCCCGCCGTCCCGGCGGTCCCGGCGGTCCCGTTGATGCCGTTGGAGGCGTAGCTGCCGTCAGCCTCCAACCCACCTTTACCACCGGTGCCGACGCCGGAGCCGGCGCTGCCGCCAGCCGCCCCGTGGCCGGCGGTGCCCCCACTGCCGGCGTAGAGGTTGCTGCTGTTCGCCCCGGGCGCGTTGGCGTTGCCGCCGGCTCCGCCGTTACCGCCATCGCCACCGTTGCCACCCTTGCCGGCGTTGCCGCCGGCTCCGCCGCCGCCGGCCTGTCCGGCCACGCCCTGGCCGCCCGCCGC
>CAXYUC010000245.1:0-4620 GCA_964292075.1 uncultured Mycolicibacter sp. | reverse complement strand
AATGCGAACACCTACGGGACGGGTAAGGCCCTCGGTGGTGCTGGGGCGGCCGGCGGCAACGGCGGTACTGAGGCAGGCGGTCACGGCGGCAACGGCGGGTACGGGACCATCGCCAACGCGGGTTCGACGGCGGCTGCGGCCGGGGGTGACGGCGGGGCCGGCGGCAACAACGGTGGGGGTGGCAACGGCGGCAACGGCGGCGGGGCCTACACCACCGGGACGGGCAGTGCCACCCCCGGCACCCCCGGTGCCCACGGCACGCCCTGATCGCTAACTAGGACGCTCCCTGCACGGTGATCTCGGAGATCTGGGTGCGGCTCTCGCCGCCGGTGTTGCCCATCGTGGAGATCCACACCAGCAGGTTCGACGTCGGGGACGCCGAGTCGGCGGTGATCTTGTTGGAACCGGGCTGGAGCGACTTTGCCGGGGCCAGCAAGGTGGTGTCCTCGAGCCGCGTCGGTTTCGGCGTCGGGGAGGAACGCAGTTCCACCCGGGTGCCGGTGCTGGAGACGTTGAGCGTGACCGTGCCGATCACCGTGGGCTTGGGCAGTTGCAGCATCAGCCCGACGCCGTTCTTGAAATTCGGGAAGGGCACCGGGTCGGAGTAGGTGTCCGTCGACCAGGCAGTGGCCGGGTTTCCGTCGATCGCCAGATGGGCGTCCTGGGGCCGGTCCGCCTCGCCGCCGGGGGAGAAGACCGTCACTTGCACCGGCTTCACGAGGCCGCTGGGTCCGGTCGCGCCCGGCTGCGACGACGCCGACGGACTGCTCAAGCCCAGTTCGGTCTTGTCCAACCCGTTGACGTCGCCGAATATCCGGTTGAGCACTGAGGCCAGCACCAGCAGCGCGACCAGGATGACGGCCCCGCCGATGCCCAGGCCGATCAGCACCCGGCGGCGCCGCTCGGCCCGCGTCTCGTCGTCCGGTGGAGCCGGCGTCGGACGGGGCGCGGGCGTCTCGTCGCCGACCGTGCCCAACAGCTCGGTCTGCTCGTGCAGGGCGGTGGCCTGTTGCAGCAGGTTCGACAGCGTCGACGCGCCGCGGATCCCGCCGTCGGGCTGGATCGCGTGGCTGGCGGCCGCGGAGATCTGGAACGGGATGTCGGGGTTGATCGAGTCGGGCTTGACCGGGTTGCCGGTCTCGTCCCGGTCGGCCGGTTCCAGCCCGACGTCGGTCCCGGCGGCGGTCAACGGCCACCGGTTGACCAGCAGCGCATACAGCGTGGCGCCGATCCCGCGGATGTCGTCCTCGGGCTTGGTGTCAGGCAGCGTGGCGGGGAAGGCCAGGGTGACATCGCCGTCGATGCTGACCCGGACCCGGGCCGGGTGGTCGATGGACAGGGCCACCCCGCTTTGGTGGGCGGATTCGGCGGCGGCGGCCAAGGGGCGGAGCGCCCGGGCGGCGCCGATCGGTGACGGCGACGTGCCGCCCACCTCCTGCAGCGAGGCGCCACGAACCCATTCGGAAACCACCAGTCCGCCCGCACCGATGCGCACCACGTCGAGTACGCGCGCGATTCCGGGCAGGTCGATCTGGCTGAGCCGCTGGGTGCGCGACAGGATGCTGGTGAGCTGGTCATCGGCCATGGTCTGGTTCGGGTCGACGAACGTCAGCGCGACCTGCCGGTCCAGCGCGGTGTCCAGTGCCTGCCAGAACTGCAGCACCGGGGTGCCGCCGTGGCGTACCAGCAGCCGGTAGCGGCCGCCGGCAATGGTCAGGCCCGGTGTCAACAAGCTTTCGTTGCCGGCTGGCTCGGGGGCCGCGGCGGCGCGCTGAGACTGCTGCGGAGCAACGGTCTGCGACGCGGCCGCAGACCTGGCGCCCTCGGAAGGAATGTTGGCCACCTCCGCGCCTTTCGGTGTCCAGCCACCGGGGATGTGCTCCGGCGGCGTGTGCGCGGCGGGATCGTTCGGGACGTCCCCGCCGGTTGTGGGCAAACGGTTGTGCTCAGCGTACGGGACGCTGGTATCGGGAGAAGGCGGGTTGGGCATGCCGGGCGGGGGTGCACCGACACCGATTCTTCGGCGCACCGCGCCCAGGGCAGCGACAGCCTCGGGCACCTCGGCGCGCACCATGACCGTCCCGATGATCGGCAGCATCACCAGCGTCATGATCAGCAGGCGCAGCATCGATCCCGCCGCACCGTGGTCGGTCAGCGTGCGCAGTCCCAGCACGCGGTCTAGCACTTCGGCGACCAGGCCGGCCAGCAGCGACGCCGTCAGTGTGACCAGTACGGTGCGGATTACGTCCGGCCCCACCAGTCCCCCGCTCACCGGGCGCAGGGAGCGCCGCAGCAGCAGGTGCCCGACGATGGCGCCGGCGAGAAAGCCCAGACCGTTGGCCAGGCCGAGGTAGGCGGCCACCAGATCCGGGTTGTCGGTCAGGTGCGGGGCTGCCAGCGACGCAAGGATTTTCACCGCGGTGATCACCACGATGATGGCGATGGGCGTCCACGGTTGCTCCCGCGCGTAGAACACCCGCAGCTGCAGCAGCACCAGGGCGTAGGGGATCAACGTGAAGGCCGACATGGCGACCGCGGCGCCGAGGTATCCCGCGTCGACGTTGCCGAAGTTGCCGTAGGCGAACAGCGCACTGCCGATCGCCGGGCCGCCGACGGTCATCAGCGCCACGATCGGCATCAGGGTGATCATCATCAGCCGGGTTGCCAGGGACAGGTCGGCGAGCACCGCGGGGTCGTCGCCGGCCGCCGCGTTGCGGCTCAGCCGCGGCATCACCACCGTGAGCACCGTCACGCCGATCATGCCGAACGGCAGCTGCAGCAACAGCCAGGCGTAGTAGTAGATCGCCGGACCGGACGCGGCCGCGGTGCTGGCGATCTGATTGGTCACCACCAGACCGATCTGACTGATCAGCACATAGAGGACCATCGCCGAGGCCATCGCGCCGAAGCGCTTGAGCCGGTCGTCGATTCCCCACAGTGGGCGCAGGCTGATCCGCTCCCGCCGGATCGCCACCAGCAGGACCGCGGTCTGGGCGACGACGCCCGCCGTGGTGCCCAGCCCCAGAACGAGCAGCTTGGCATTGCCCATCCGCACCGGGTCCACCGACAGTTCGCCGGGTACCAGCAGATACAGCGCCAGCGTGGCGATCGCGACGACGTTGTTGACCACCGGCGCCCAGGCCGGTGCCCCGAAGATGTTGCGGGTGTTCAGGATCGCCATAAAGACTGAGGACAGCCCGTAGCAGATCACCTGTGGCAGCAGCAGATAGGCGAATGCGATGGTCAGCGGCTCGTTGACCTGCGGGTCGCCGCCCAGCATCAACCGCACCAGCAGCGGTGCCGCGGCCACCGAGATCACGGTGGTGGCCAGCAGCAGGGCGGTGGCCAGCGTCACCAGCCGGCGCACGAACGCGGCGCCGCCGTCGGCGTCGTCGCGTTCGGCGCGGGCCAGCACCGGCACGAAGATCGCGGTGAACGTCGCCTCCAGCACCAGGGCGGCTATCTGATTGGGCAGCTGATTGGCCACCGAGAAGGCGCCCGACAGGGCCGCCCCCAGGATCGCCGCCAACAGCACCACCCGGATGAAGCCGGTGATGCGGCTGACCAGGGTCGCCAATGCCATCCCCCAGGAGCGCGACACCACCGCGGCGTCGGTCAGCTCCGGGCGCGCGGGTTGCTGGGCCGGCGGGCTCACCGGTCTCCGCCCGAGCCTGGTGGGGGCGCGGGCAGGTCGGCACGGTCGGGCTGGCCACGGAAGCGGTGCCAGAGCCGGCGCCCGGTCAGTACCGTCAGCGCCGCCGCTGCGGTCATGGTGATCAAGAACAGCACCATGCCGTAGGCGTTGGAATGCACCGACAGCCGCACCGATTCACCCAGCGGCAGACCGTCGGGAGTTTGCAGCGCGGCGTCGACGACAAAGTGCTGGTTGACGCGTACTTCGACGGGAACCCGCAACGGCCGGTACCCCGGCGGCAGCTCTAGTTCCCCGACATCGGTCACCGTCATGCCGGGAGGGGCGTCGACATGCAGTCGCACCCGGATCGGCACCGCCAGATCGTTGCGCAGCGCCAGCGGCAGCGGGCTGTGCTCGGTGGCCAGCGTGTAGGAGTCGGCGGGGTTGACGATGGTGACCGCGCCGATCAGATCGGTGACGGTGTTGCCGATGATCGCCAGCCGCTGCGCCGCCAGGCCGTTGCGGACATCGACCGGCTCGGACTGGGTCAGCGCGCGCAGCATGCCCTCGGCGAGCGGCGCCGTGTATTGGTCACCGGTGAGGCCGGTGCGGGCGTCGGTGGTCAACGCCGAGGTCAAGCCCGACAGCCGGCCGATGTCGTTGGCAACCGCGCCGATGACGTCCGGGCTGAAACCGCCCGCCGGCTGTTGGGTCGGCAACGGATGCTCGGGTAGCGCTGTCGCGTCCTGCGATTCGGCGATCACCGCGGTTAGCGGCCGGGCCGCGGCCAGCCCGGAGTGCAGCGCGGTGGCCAAGGTGGTCAGGGCGGGCTGGGCGTCGTCGGCGCGGGCGCGCTGATCAGCGCCATTGCCTACGAGCTGGTTCCTGAGCCGGCCGTGGGAGGGTGGAGCACGATCCTGGCCTTCATGCTGGGCGCGCTGGCCTTCTTTGCCGGCGACTGGCTGGTGGGCCACCGCGGCGGGGGC
>CAXYUC010000244.1:0-4684 GCA_964292075.1 uncultured Mycolicibacter sp. | reverse complement strand
CCGCCAATGCCGGGCAAAACCGTTCCGCGCGAGCCACCACTACTCCTCACCCACCCATCGAGTTGTGTGATATTTGGCGTCTGCTCGCGGGGTGAAATGAGCTCAGTCGATGCCGTCGCCGGGCGGGGGAGCGCTGGAGCGCTCCTCCAGATGGCCCTCGGCGACCGCATGCAAAATACTCTTCGACAGCTTCGGGCAGCCGCGGCTACGGCTACTGGCGTGGCCGACCTCGCGTTCGGCGGCGAAATGAGCGCACTGCTTGACCGCCGCCGAATTCCATTGCACCGAGGTGTATCCGGGTCCCAGCTTCTTGACCTCGACGGTGGCGGTGCAGTGCCGGCATTCCACCGGCATCAGACCCGAATGCAGATAGCGGTCGGTGTCCCGTTCGGTCGCCGCACGAATCGCCTCGTAGCGTTCCGGGTCGACCGGAAACAGCGGCTGTCGCGAGTAGCGGGTGTCGGGGCCCGACTCATCGTCTCGGTCGCCGTGCTCACCGTGGTCGTCGTGCGGGCCGTAGAACATCAGCATGGACCGGGCCAGCTCGCCGGCGTCGGGAACCTCGCGGGCCATGGTGCCAGACCTACTCTGCGTTAACGGTTTCGGTGGATTTCGCTTCTTCTTCCTGCACCCGCAGGTTCTCGGCGACCTCCGCGTTCCACTTCTCGTTGGCCACCGTGGCGTCGATCTCGATCTCGAAGCGATCGGTCATCTCCGGCGTGACGTCGGCAGCGTCGACGTAGAACTGCGAGTACCAGCGGCGCAGCTGGTAGACCGCCCCGTCCTCCTCGACCAACAGCGGGTTCTCGATCCGGCTCTTGTGCGTCCAGATCTCGACATCCTGCAGGAAGCCCTTGCTGACGCCGTCGGTCATGGCGTCGGCGATCTTCTCGGTCGTCGCGTCGTCGAGGCCCTTGGGCTTCTGCACGATGACGCCCCACATCAGCCGGAACTGGTCCTGGCTGATCGGGTAGTGGCAGTTGATCAGGATCGACTCGGCCTTGAAACCGCCATAGCTGTTGTGCAGCCAGTTGATCATGAACGACGGGCCAAAGTAGGAGGCCTCGGAGTCCAATTCCGAACCGCCGTAGCTGGTGCCCAGGCCGGGCACGTCGGAACGCCCGACGTTGTGCAGGTACTGCGAGGCGACGTGGCCCTCGAACACGTTCTTGAACGAGGTGGGCAGCCCGTAGTGGATGTAGAAGAAGTGCGCGAAGTCGGTGACGTTGTCGATGATGTCGCGGCAGTTGGAGTCGATCACCATGGAGTTCCAGCGCCAGTCGGTCCACTCGCCGCTGGACCACTCCGGGATCTCCGGGATCCGCACCTCGTCCGGCGGCGGGTTGCCCTCCGGGTCGTTGTACATGAACAGCAGCCCGCCGCGCACGTCGGTCGGGAAGGACTGGGTGCGCGCAACCCGCGGGGTCCGCTTGGAGTAGGGCACCAGCTTGCAGCGGCCGTCGCCGCCCCAGCGCCAGTCGTGGAACGGGCAGGCGACCTCGTCGCCCTTGATCTCACCGCGGCTCAGGTCGCCGCCCATGTGGCGGCAGTAGGCGTCGAGCACATGCAGCTCACCCTGCGAGTCGGCGAAAACTACCAGCTTGGCGCCGAACGCATGAATCGAGTGCGGCTTGCCGTCCTGGAAGTCCTTCACCGGGCCCAGGCAGTGCCAGCCACGCGCATAGCGGTCCGGCAGTGTTCCGGTATCGATGTGGCGGACGCCGACCTCGGCGTTGTCAGTGCTCACCTGTTGCCTCCAACCCTTTGCTTCTAACTAGAACACGTTACAGTTTTGACGCCTGTTTGCGCAATAAGCCCTGCTGGTTCGGGGTCTTTGGTCCCTGGTATATGTGAACGATGCAGCTGTTCTCGTTCAATGGTCGCTCGCCGCGGATCGACCCCACCGCCTTCGTCGCTCCCACCGCCACGCTCATCGGTGACGTCACCATCGAAGCCGGGGCGTCGGTGTGGTTCGGCGCCATCCTGCGTGCTGACGACGCTCCCATCGTGGTGCGCGAAGGTGCCAACGTGCAGGACGGCTCGGTACTGCACGTGCCGCCGGGTGTTCCGGTGGACATCGGCCCGGGCGCGACGATCGCCCACATGTGCCTGATCCACGGCGCCAACATCGGTGCCGAGGCACTGATCGGCAACCACGCCACCGTGCTCGACGGCGCGGTGATCGGCAGCCGCAGCCTGGTGGCGGCCGGCGCGACGGTGCTCGCCGGCACCAAGATTCCGGCCGGAGTGCTGGTGACCGGCTCGCCCGCCGTCGTCAAGGGCCCGATCGCCGGAACCGGCGCCGAGATGTGGATCAACGCCAACCCGCCGTACTACCGCGATCTCGCGCAGCGCTACCGCGAAGGTATGGAGCCGGTTGAACTGGGCGGTTGATGCAGTTTTCGTCGAACGTGTACTCAGACCGAGAAACTCGCTGGAAAATCGGTCTGATGACACGTTCGGCGCGGGTTGGTCGGCGCCGGGCTGAACTGGCTTGTTTAAACGGGTTTGGCCGTCTTGGCCGCGCGGTCCAGTTCCCAGTAGGCGCGCAGCGCGACGAGCTGACCCGCCTCGTTGGCCCGGTAGGTGAACACACCCTCGGTGACGATCTGGTGGCCGCCCATGGTGATGGTGATGTTTCCGGTGTTGGCTTCCTCGTCACCGCACTGGAAGGTGTCGGAGAAGTTGAATTCGATCTTGTCGGTGGGCGCGATCGCCTTGTCCCAGAACGCCGAGATCGCGTCACGGCCGCGGTGACCCTTGCCTTCGGGGTCGAAGTGCGACGGTCCGATCGGGTCTTGCACGATCGCGTCGTCGGCGAAGTTTGCCAGCCAGGCATCCTTGTCACGGGCTACAACCGCGTCACGGGAGCGCTTACCGGCTACGTGGGCGGGGTGATCTGAGTTCATGCGGGGTGTCCTCTCACTTGGCGGGCTTGTCGGCTGGCTTATCGGCGGAGACCACCCACATGGAGTAGTACTGCGAGCCACCGCCGTAGGCGTGGCCGAGCGCCTTGCGGGCGCCCGGGACCTGGTGGTCGCCGGCCTTGCCCATCACCTGGATCGCCGACTCGGCGAAGCGGATCATGCCCGAGGCGCCGATCGGGTTGGACGAGAGGACCCCGCCGGAGGCGTTGAACGGAATCTTGCCATCGATCGCGGTCTCGCCGGCCTCGGTGAGCTTCCAGCCCTCGCCTTCGGGAGCGAACCCCAGATTCTCCAGCCACATCGGCTCAAACCAGGAGAACGGCACATACACCTCGGCGCAGTCGATCTCGTCGATGGGGCTGGTGATACCGGCTTCTTTCCACAAGGCGGCCGCAGCGTCCCGGCCGGCCTGCGGATTGACCTGATCGCGACCGGAGTAGGCCAGTGGCTCGGTGCGCAGTGCGGTGGCGTGGATCCAGGCCACCGGATGCCCCTCGGCGATCCGTGCGTCAGCGATCTGCTCGTCGCCGATCACCATTGCGGCGGCACCGTCGGATGACGGGCAGGTCTCATCGAAACGGATGGGATCCCACAGCATCTGGGATGCCATCACCTTCTCGAGTGTGATGTCCGGTTGATGCAGATGTGCCAGTGGGTTGCGGGCACCGTTGAGCCGGTCCTTGACCGCGACCATCGCGCCGATATGCGTCGGCGCGCCGGAACGGCGAATGTACGCGCGTACGTGCGGGGCGAAGTAGCCGCCGGCGCCGGCGCCGACCGGCTTGGTGAACGGCACCGGGATGCTCAGTGCCCACATGGCGTTGGACTCCGACTGCTTCTCCCAGGCCATGGTCAGCACGCGCCGGTACTTACCGGACTTCACCAGGCTGGCGGCCACGACCGCGGTCGAGCCGCCCACCGAACCGGCGGTGTGCACCCGGATCAGTGGCTTGCCGGTGGCGCCAACAGCATCGGCCATGAACAACTCGGGCATCATCACGCCCTCGAAGAAGTCCGGTGCCTTACCGACCACCACCGCGTCGATGTCGTCGAACGTCGAGCCCGAATCGGCCAGTGCGCGGTCGATGGCCTCACGCACCAGGCCGTTCATCGAGACGTCTTGGCGCTTGGCGACGTACTTGGTCTGCCCGGTGCCCAGCACCGCAGCGAGTTGGCCCATCAGTTGCGTCCTTCCATCACCGCGACCAGGTTCTGTTGCAGCGCAGGGCCGCTGGTGGCGTGCGCCAGCACGCGGCCGGCCGAACGGTTGAAAATGTGCTGCGCGGCGAAGCCGATGCGTTCCAGCCCGGCGACGAACATCGGATTGGCCGCCAGGGCACCGCCGGACAGGTTGACCTTCGTCTTCGACGGCAACTTCATCGCCTCGGTCAGGATCAGATGCTGATGGGTGAACGGCGCGTGGATCTCGGCGACGTCCACCGCGGGCATATCGTCGCCGCTGGCCGCGCGCGTCGAGGCGGTGGTCGACGGCGACCGGGTCAGGTCCCGGCTGCCCAGCACCGGAGACTCGATGCGATGCTCGAAACCGGTGATCCAGGCGGGGTTTTCGCACAGTTCGCGGGCCCTGTCGCCGGCGGCCAGGACGATCGCGGCAGCGCCGTCGGTGATCGGTGCGATGTCGTGGCGGCGCAGCGGGTCGGCGGAGAACGGACGCTCCAGCAAGTCGTCGCGGTTGGTCGATGGCTCCACCGGATCCAACCGGTCGGCGGCCGCGGACGTATCCCGTTCCACCCGCC
>CAXYUC010000243.1:0-4709 GCA_964292075.1 uncultured Mycolicibacter sp. | reverse complement strand
CCGTGCCGCCGCCGGTGATCGCCCCTCACCGCCCCCTGCTGGCGTCACTGGCCGCGACCAACTTCCTGGGACAGAACACCCCGGCGATCGCGGCCACCGAAGCCCACTACGGCGAAATGTGGGCGCAGGATGCGGCCGCCATGTACGCCTATGCCGGTTCGTCGGCGGCGGCCACCCAGCTGAGCCCCTTCAGCAAGCCGCCGGAGACCACCAACCCCATCGGGGACATCAGCCAGCCGGCGGCGGCCACCAACGCGTTGCAGTCCGCGGCCGCCTCCAACGCCGTGACGCTGCCAGGCGGGGTGACCCAGGTTATCGACGATATTCAGGCCGTCGTGAAGTCCATGGCCAACGTCATGAGCACCGTGAATGGGCCGTATGGCATTGGGGTGGCCAGCTCGGCACGGAGCATTTACCAGATGTCCATCAGCATCCCATCGGTGGCCACTGCACTGGCGAACCTGAGCAACACGCTCAACCCCAAGCCGATCGTCGGTGCCTTGGCGCCCCTGCTGTCCAGCCCGCTCCTCAGCGGCGCGCACGCCGCCCCGGCCGCGGTGTCGGCGGCGGCGGGCCGAGCCGGCCTGATCGGGTCGCTATCGGTGCCGGCGAACTGGGCCAGCGCTGTTCCGGCGGTCAAGACCGCCACCGTCGCCCTGCAGGCCAGCGTGTTCGAGGCAGCGCCGGCGCTCGCGGCCAACGGTGAGGGTGTGCTGGCCGGCCAGATGGCGCTGTCGAGTCTGGCCGGGCGCGCAATCGGTACACCGGTGCGTCAGGCTGCCAGTGCCAGCACCGCCCGCGCCATCAGCGCCATCAGCCACGTCACCAACAAGCAGACGGGGCCGGATATCGCCACCACCGCCACCGTCATCGTCATCCCGCCGATCGCGAAATAACGAAAGTAGGTCGCGTTCATGGTTTTTCAAATTTTTGCGGCGCAGCCTCCGGAGGTCACCTCCGGACAGATGTATTCGGGTCCGGGCGCTGACCCGCTGTTCGCCGCGGCTTCGGCCTGGTCGGGGTTGGCCGCCGAGTTGCACGCCACCGCGTTCGGCTACCAGGCGGACCTGGCAGGCCTCGGCGGCGGCTGGCAGGGGCCGGCAGCGGCGGCCATGGCGGCCGGCGCAACGCCGTATGTGACGTGGCTGTCGAGCACGGCGGCTCAGGCTGAACAGACCGCCGCCCAGGCGACGGCCGCAGCCGCCGCCTACGAATCGGCCTTCGCCGGCATCGTGCCGCCGCCGGCGATCGCCGCCAACCGCAGTCAACTGGCATCGCTGGTGGCCAGCAACATCCTCGGTCAGAACAGTACGGCGATCGCCGCTGTCGAAGCGGAGTACGGCCGGATGTGGGCCCAGGATGTCGCCGCGATGCTCGGCTACGCCGGCGCTTCGGCGGCGGCAACCAATCTGACCTCGTTCACCGCCGCACCGCAGACCACGAAGGGCGACGCGGGAAGCGCGGCCGCCACGCCTGCACCCGACCTGATACAGCAGATCACCCAGCAGATCAACGCGCTGACTTCCGGATACACCTCTGCGTGGCATAATTTGATCGATTCGGTCACCGGCGTTCCCCAGCTGAGCTCGTTGCTGGAAAGCGACCTCTCACTGCTGTCGGGAGTCAGTGGCCAGACCGGGTGGGTCAACGCCGTTCACGCCAGTACCAACCTGGGGATCACCCAGTTCCGGGCCGGATACAGGGCGGTACTCCCGGCCATTCCGAAGTCGGCGCTCGGTGGCCTGCACAGCTCCGGATTGACTGCGGGTGCCGGTCTGACCAGGGCCGCCGGGGCCGCTGCGGGCAGCGCGATGCGCGTGGGGGCGCTGTCGGTGCCGCCGAACTGGGCCAGCGCCACCTCGGCGATCCAGCTGGCCTCCACCTCGCTGCCCCAGACGGCGCTCGGTGCTGCGCCCGCAGCGGGAGTCGTCCCGGGCATGCTCGCCCCGGCAGCCCTGGGCAGTGCGGCCGGTGGCGCGTTGGGTGCGCCGGCCACCCGGACGGTGGCCCCGGTCGCCCGCGTGGTGTCCACCAATATCAAGGACCGCGAGGCACCGGTCCCACTCGACCAGGTCATCGCGCAGCTGCAGCAGACGCCGGATGTGGTGCAGCATTGGAACGTTGACCAGGCCGGGCTCGACGAGCTCGTCGCGAAGCTGTCCCTGAAACCGGGCATCCACGCGGTGCACGTCCTCGACGACGAGGACAGTGCGCTCGCCGGAACGCAGTCGGCGCTCGGCTGACGCGGCCCAATGCCTCACGATCTCGGCCGCCCCAGGAGGACCCTATGAAACTGTTGCTCGTCCCGCTAGCCGCTACCGCCGCACTTGTTCTCGCCGCACCCGGGCACGCCGATCCCAATGTGGTGGAGGTGAGCGCGGTTGACAGTGCGGAGTTTATTACGTCGCTTCGGCAGGTCGGGATCGTCTTCGATGACCCGACTCAAGCCGTGGCCGCCGCTGAGGCGCTGTGCGGGTTGGCGGCCAACGGTGAAACAAGTCTGGAACTGCTGAACGACGTCACCGAGGCCAATCCCGACCTGACCGTCGCCGACGCGGCCCGGTTCGCGGCGATCGCGGCGAAAACCTATTGCCCGCACCAGCTCAATAAGGGGGGCGGCGGGTCGAAGTAGGCCGCCGTCAGGGCTTGACGGCCAGCCAGCGCTGTTGACCGCCGGCGGTGACCACTTGCACGTCGCGGAAACCGATGTTGCGCAAGCGGTCTGGCAATGTATCGGGCGAGACCGGGTTGTAGGTGTCGCGGAAATGCATCAGCTGAAACATCCTCGAGTGCACGCCGTCGCTGCCGGCGAACAGCGCGCCGGGGCGCAGCACGCGAAACGCCTCGGCGAACAGGCGGTCCTGCAATGCTGGTGTCGGAACGTGGTGCAGCATGGTGAAACACACCACTGAACTGAACTCGTCGGAAGCCAGCCCGGTGTCGGTGCCGTCGCCGTTGATGATGTGGGCGCGCGACCCGTATTTCGCCTGCAGGCGTTCGGTCATCGGTGGGTCGATCTCGACGGCAGTCAGTCGGGGTGTCATGTCCACCAGACACCGCATGTTGGCGCCGTAGCCGGGCCCGATCTCCAGGGTGTTCTCGCCGAGGTCGACGCCTGCCAGCGCCCATGACAGGAGTTCGCGCTCGACGCTGCGCGCCCAGTACCGCGAACTGCAACACAGCCGGTGAACCAGATTCATCGCCATCGTCTCGACACTAGTCGGATGCGGCCGGGAGTCGGCGCGCCCAATAGGCTGAACCCCGTGGACGCCCGATGGGTCCTGCACCTGGATATGGACGCGTTTTTCGCATCTGTCGAGCAATTGACCCGCCCAACGTTGCGGGGACGGCCGGTACTGGTCGGCGGGGTCGGGGGTCGCGGCGTGGTGGCCGGGGCCAGTTACGAGGCGCGGGTTTTCGGTGCCCGCTCGGCGATGCCGATGCACCAGGCGCGCCGGCTGGTGGGGGCCCCGGCGGTGGTGCTGCCGCCGCGCGGCGCCGTGTACGGCATGGCCAGCCGACGGGTTTTCGAGACCGTGCGTGCGGTGATTCCGGTCGTCGAGCAGCTCTCTTTCGACGAGGCATTCGGCGAACCGGCTGAGCTGGCCGGCGCGAGCGACGCGGAGGTCCTGCGGTTCTGCGAACGCCTTCGCGGCCGGGTGCTCGAGGAGACCGGCTTGGTGGCGTCGGTCGGGGCGGGTTCGGGCAAGCAGATCGCCAAGATCGCCTCCGATCTGGCGAAGCCGGACGGGGTGCGCGTCGTCAGTCGCAGCGAGGAACGACTGCTGCTGGACGGGCTTTCGGTGCGCCGGCTGTGGGGAATCGGTCCGGTCGCCGAGGAGAAGCTGCACCGGCTGGGTATCGACACCATCGGCCAGCTCGCCGCACTGACCGACAGCGAGGTCGCCGATATTCTGGGCGCCACCATCGGTCCCGCACTGCACCGGTTGGCTCGGGGGATCGACGACCGGCGGGTCGCCGAACGTGCTGAGGCCAAACAGATCAGCGCCGAATCCACCTTTGCGGTCGACCTGACCACCTTGGACCAGCTCCGGGCAGAGATCGGTCCGATCGGTGAACACGCCTACCGCAGGCTGCTGCGCGACGGGCGCGGCGCTCGCACCGTCACGGTGAAACTCAAGAAGGCCGACATGAGTGTGCTGACCCGCTCGGCCACGCTGCCCTATGCGACCACCGACGCCACCGCGCTCACCTCGGCGGCCGGCCGGCTGCTGCTCGATCCGCAGGAGATCGGCCCGATCCGGCTACTCGGCGTGGGATTCTCCGGGCTGACCGATGTTCGCCAGGAATCACTGTTCCCGGATCTGGAGTTTCCGGACGTGGCAGCTATCTCACCGGAAATAACTGCGCGGGAACCGCTTTCCCTGCCGACCGCGGCGTCGTGGCGAGTCGGTGACGACGTCAGCCACCCTGACTTCGGTCACGGCTGGGTGCAGGGCGCCGGCCACGGAGTGGTGACGGTCCGTTTCGAGACGCGCGGCTCGGGCCCCGGCCCGGTGCGAACATTCCCCGACGATGAGCCCGGCATCAGCCGCGCCGACCCGGTGGCCAGCCTGGACTGGCCGGACTACGTCGCCCGCCCGGAGGAGCCCAGCTGATATGTAGGCATCCTTTGTCAATAGGCAGGTGAAACCCGCCCCGGTTGGCGGGGCGGCTTTCGTTTGATCGGGGTCAGTCGGTGCCGCGGC
>CAXYUC010000242.1:0-4799 GCA_964292075.1 uncultured Mycolicibacter sp. | reverse complement strand
CGAGCTGGCCGCCGTTTCCTCGATCATCGGCAAGCTGCCGACCGTCGAGGAGTACATGACCTACGCGAAGGATATCGACAGCATGGCTGCCGACATCTACCACTACCTGAGCTTCGCCCAGATCGCCGAGTACCGCGCGGCCGCGGCCGCACCGATCACCGCCCGGATGGGATCCGCCCGCTCGGTACTGGCCCAACGGGTCGGAACCAGCCCGGTCTGCGGGCTGGCCGGCGCCAGCGCCGCGTGGGCGCGCACCGCGGTAGGGCTGGTGCGCAAAGTGGGCGACGCGCTGGCCGGCGACCCCGAGGCGATCTGAAAGCGGGCGTTCGTCGAGGATTAAGACTCGTCCAAACACCGGATCAACCGCGGCGCCGCGGTCAGCCGAAACGACGCATCGATCAGCTCGGCCACCTCGTCCCAATCCACTTCAGCTGCAACGAAATCCAGTCCCAGCCAACCGGACGGACCCAGATACATCGGCGAGAAGAACCGCGGGTCTTGTTCCAGCGCCCGTCGCTCGGACTCGTCGACCTTGACCAGCAGTGCATGGGGGTAGGGCACCATCGCGCCGGTGGCTTTGCTGTTGCCGCCATAGATCGCGAACATTTTGGGAGCGCAGAACACCGGACGGCCGTGCGAGATCTTCTCGAAGGCTTCGGGAAAGCCCAGCGCGATGCGCCGCAGCTGCGCCAGACCTGGATCGTCGTCACGGAACATGAGTGGGTGCCCCATACCGCGAGAGTAGCCAAGCCGTTAGCCTGCGAGGGTGAGTCCTGAGGCCGACAGCGTGACCCCGGACCTCCGGCGGCAGTGGCACGACCTGGCTGAAGAGGTGCGCGAACACCAGTTCCGCTACTACGTCAAAGATGCGCCGATCATCACCGACGGCGACTTCGATGAGCTGTTCAACCAGCTGCTCGCGCTGGAGGAGGCGCACCCGGAACTGCGTACCGCCGACTCACCGACCCAGCTGGTGGGCGGCGCCGGATTCACCACGGAGTTCGCACCCGCCGAGCACCTGGAGCGAATGCTGTCGCTGGAAGACGTGTTCTCACCCGATGAACTGACGGCCTGGGCGGGCCGGGTCATCGGTGAGATCGGCGGCGACACCGCCTACCTGTGCGAACTCAAGGTCGACGGCGTGGCACTCGGTCTGGTCTACCGCGACGGCCGGTTGAGCAGCGGGGCCACCCGTGGTGACGGTCGGGTCGGTGAGGATGTGACGCTGAACGCGCGCACCATCGTCGACATCCCCGAATTCCTCAACACCGACACCGAATTCCCGGTTCCGGCCGTGTTGGAGGTCCGCGGCGAGGTGTACTTCCGGCTGGAGGACTTCGAAACCCTCAACGCCGGCCTGGTCGCCGAGGGCAAGCCGCCGTTCGCCAACCCGCGCAACAGCGCGGCCGGTTCGCTGCGGCAGAAGAACCCGGCGATCACCGCCCGACGCAACCTGCGGATGGTCTGCCACGGCCTCGGCTATGCCGAGGGCTTCAGCCCCGACACCCTGCACGCCGCCTACCGCGCGATGCAGGCCTGGGGGCTGCCGGTCTCGCCGCACACCGCCCGGGTCGAGGGCATGGCCGCGGTGGCCGAACGCATCAGTTACTGGGGTGAACACCGGCACGCCGTTGAACATGAAATCGACGGTGTGGTAGTCAAAGTCGACGACCGGACCCTGCAACGTCGGCTGGGCGCCACCTCTCGGGTTCCGCGCTGGGCGGTGGCCTACAAATACCCGCCGGAGGAGGCGCAGACCACGCTGCTCGACATCCGGGTCAGCGTCGGGCGTACCGGCCGGGTCACCCCGTTCGCCTACATGACCCCGGTCAAGGTCGCCGGCTCCACGGTCAGCCTGGCCACCTTGCACAACGCCTCGGAAGTCAAGCGCAAGGGTGTGCTGATCGGCGACACCGTGGTGATCCGCAAGGCCGGCGATGTGATTCCTGAGGTACTCGGGCCGGTGGTCGAGCTGCGCGACGGCAGCGAGCGCGAGTTCGTCATGCCGACCCACTGCCCGGAATGCGGAACGCTGTTGGCGCCGGCGAAGGAAGCCGACGTCGACATCCGCTGTCCTAACTCCCAATCCTGCCCGGCGCAGCTGCGCGAGCGGGTGTTCCACGTGGCCGGCCGGGGGGCCTTCGACATCGAAGCGCTGGGCTATGAAGCGGCGACCGCCCTGTTGAGTGCCGGGGTGATCACCGACGAGGGGGATCTGTTCACCCTCACCGAAGACGATCTGCTGCGCACCGATTTGTTCACCACTAAGGACGGCGCGCTGTCCAAGAACGGCCGGCAGCTGTTGGCCAACCTCGACAAGGCCAAGGCCCAGCCGCTGTGGCGGGTGCTGGTGGCCTTGTCGATACGCCATGTCGGACCGACCGCGGCCCGCGCGCTGGCCACCGAGTTCGGCAGCCTGGACGCGATCACCGCAGCGTCCACCGAGCAGCTGGCGGCCGTCGAAGGCGTCGGCCCCACCATCGCCGCGGCGGTCACCGAATGGTTCGACGTCGACTGGCATCGCGCGATCGTCGACAAGTGGCGGGCCGCCGGGGTACGGATGGCCGACGAACGCGACGCGAGCATCGAACGCACGCTGGAGGGACTCAGCATCGTGGTGACCGGCTCGCTGACCGGCTTCTCCCGCGACGAGGCCAAGGAGGCGATCATCGCGCGGGGCGGCCGGGCGGCCGGTTCGGTGTCGAAGAAGACCGCCTACGTGGTGGCCGGCGATGCGCCCGGCTCGAAGTACGACAAGGCCGTCGAACTCGGGGTGCCGATCCTGGATGAAGAGGGTTTCCGGGCGCTGCTGGCGAACGGTCCGGAGGCCCCGAAAGCCCCCGAAAACGACGCATCTGAAGGTCCCCCCGCCTCGGATTAGCGCAGCAGCGTCGCCACGATCCCGGCCAGATAGCCCAGCCGGACCACTTCGGCGGGCAGGAAGGCCGGACCTCCGGTGCGGCCCAGCACGACGGCGGTCCGGGGGTTGCCCAACGGCGCGGCCGCCAGGGCGACATCCATCTCGCGCCATACCGGCGGCACCCACGCGGCGGTGTTGTCCAGGGCAGTGGCCTGCTCGATCGGCAGCCACGGCACCGAGCCGACGTCGGTCTCCGGTGTTCCGGGGCTGCCTGCGAGTCGACGGAACGTCCCGTCGGCTCCCTCGCTGCGCAACACCGTGCACCAGCTGACCCGCAGCACCCGCGGCGCTTCGTTGGCCAGCTTCTGCAACTTGGCACTGCGGTCGCCGGCCGCCGCGACGTGGTCGATCAGCTCGAGTTCACGGTGCGCATCCAGCAGTCCGGTGTGCGGGCGGATGCTGTGCACCCGGACCCCGGGTAACCGTTCGGCGGCGGTGATCAGCACATCGGGCATCGATCCCCGCGGCAGTTCGACCACCAGGTCGTCGATCGCCGAGCCGCTTCCGCGTTCCACAACGTCCAGCGACAAGATGTCGGCGCCCACCGAGCCCAGACCCACGGCCAGCGAACCCAGGCTGCCGGGGCGGTCGTCGAGTTCGACGCGCAGCAGATAGGAAGGCATGGGCAAACTTTCCCACAGCGTGTGCTGGCCCGCCGCGAGTGAGTCTGACTTCACGTTCGCCACCGCACGCTGGCTTTACGCTCGACGCGGGCGGGCGACTAGGCTTTGCACCCGTGTCCCAGATCTCCCGTGACGACGTAGCCCACCTGGCCCGGTTGGCCCGGCTGGCGCTGACCGACGCCGAGTTGGACGGCTTCGCCGGCCAGCTCGATGCGATCCTGACCCATGTGAGCACGATTGCCGCTGTCGACGTCACCGGCGTCGAGGCGACCGATAACCCGCTCAAGGACGTCAACGTCACCCGGCCGGACGAGATCGTGCCCTGCCTGACCCAGCAGCAGGCGCTCGCGGCCGCCCCGCGCGCCGAAGAGGGCCGTTTCGCGGTTCCGCAGATCCTGGGGGAGAGCCAGTGAGTGAGCTGATCCGTTCCGACGCGGCCACCCTGGCGGCCAAGATCGCCGCCCGTGAGGTGTCCTCGGTCGAGGTCACCCGCGCGCACCTCGATCAGATCGCGGCCACCGACGACCGCTACGGGGCGTTCCTGCACGTCGGCGCCGAGGAGGCCTTGGCCGCAGCGGAAGCCGCCGACCAGGCGATCGCCGCCGGCGAGGCGCCGTCGGCGCTGGCCGGGGTCCCGCTGGCCCTCAAGGACGTGTTCACCACCGTCGACGCGCCCACCACCTGCGGATCGAAGATCCTGGAAGGCTGGCGGCCGCCCTACGACGCGACCGTCACCGCCCGGCTGCGCGCGGCCGGCCTCCCCAACCTGGGCAAGACCCACATGGACGAGTTCCGGATGGGGTCCTCCACCGAGAACCCCAGCCTCCCGCCACCCACCAGCGCACGGTGGATCACCGCAAACAGCGGCGTCACCTCGGGCAGGTAATGGAGCGCCAGGGAGCTGTAGATGAGATCGAAAGGCTCATCGGACAGCGCAAGACCGTCCAGATCCCCCTGCCGATAGCGGATGGCCTCATCCCGGGTCAGCTCGGCGGCGCGCGCCAGCATCTTCGCGGAGAGATCGATACCGACCACGTCGGCAGCCCCGAGCTCTCTGGCTGCCCGGCAGAACCAGCCATAACCGCAGCCCAGATCCAGCACCCGCTTGCCGGCCAGTGTCGGCAGCATGGCCTGCAGCGCCGGCCACTCCGGCGCCCCCGCCAGCCCGTGGAGGGAGCGTGGCAGTTGGGCATAGCCCTCAAAAAACCCTGGTTCGTCATAGATATTTTGTGACATTGCACTGTTTCCTCTTGAAG
>CAXYUC010000241.1:0-4827 GCA_964292075.1 uncultured Mycolicibacter sp. | reverse complement strand
GCGCGGGGGCCGCCCCCCGGGCCCGGGCCCCGGGGGCGGCGCCGCTGGCAGCTGCTGGCGTGGTGGTCGGTGGCCAGCGGCACCCCCAGCCACAGCCAGCCGATGTGCCCGCCCTCGGCACCCGCCACCACCCGCGGCACCAGGGCCCCGCCCCACTCGTCGAGTTCGGCGGCGACGGCGTCCCAGTCGCCGGCATCCACCCGCCGCTCCCAGCGCGTCAGCGTCGTGGTCGTCGTCATTACAAGAGTGTGCGCCAGCGCTGCAGCATTGCGCCGGCTGGTCTGCGCGGAAGCTTGCCGGTACGGTGTTCAGCGCGGACGAGTTGGCCGGGCGGCCGCGGCCCGCGTACAGCGGGTCGAGGAAAGTCCGGACTTCACAGAGCAGGGTGATTGCTAACAGCAATCCGAGGTGACTCGCGGGACAGTGCCACAGAAAACAGACCGCCACCGCAAGGTGGTAAGGGTGAAACGGTGCGGTAAGAGCGCACCAGCGTTCCGGGTGACCGGGACGGCTTGGTAAACCCCACCCGAAGCAAGGCCAAGAAGACCGCATCTCGGTGCGGTCGCGCAGGTGTTTGAGGGCTGCTCGCCCGAATCTGCGGGTAGGCCGCTTGAGGTACCCGGCGACGGTGTGCCCAGATGGATGGTCGCCGCCGCACCGCATCAGTGGTGCGGGACAGAATCCGGCTTACAGGCCAACTCGTCCGCCCCGTAACCCGCGGCTTCCTACCAGGCAGCCGTGGTTTCCCTGCAACCCCTATGCGCCGGACCGGCCCGGTCGGTTGGCGGCAGCTAGGGCGACCGCGCCCGATGGGGGTTACTTTGACGTCCATGGCGAACGAAGAACAACTCCGGCATATAGCCAGGGACGTTTTCCCGGACTGGTCGCGGCCGCCCAGGATCGTGGTTGAGCAGATCGGCGAGCTGGTCAGGCGATGGCCGGTTGAAGGCTTCGCCCGCGAGAAGCTGCCAGATCAGCAGGGCCGTCTTGTGTGGATTGACGGGCACGCGATCGGACAGCTGGACTACATCGCGGACGCTGCGGAGGAGCAGAATCTGGAGGGGCTGATCCGGCCGCTGAGCCAGGTCACCGGGGTCTACGTCAACGCCTATGGCTCAGCGGACGCTTTCGGGGACCGGACGTACCGGCGTGCAGTGGTGGTGCGCTTCGAATCGGGGCCTCCGATCGAGGTCGACACGACTCAACACACGAACGACAGCCTTCGTGGTCACGCCGACCGGTTCATCGATCGGGTACTGGAAGCACTGGCGGGCACACCCGCCGGGGAGTAGGCGCCCGGGCTGGTCGTTGATTTTTCGTCAAATGCCTTTTGAAGCAGTGCATTTTGTTGGTTGATCTATGTCAGCGAGCGGCCGGTGCGCAGTGGGTACGCGGCAGATTCAATAACGACAAACGTGACCAACACCCGGTTCATGGGGCGGTCCCAACTTCGGCTCTCCTGCGTAGAGCCTCACTGAACGGCCCGGTCAAGCTCGCGCAGCGCGGGCCGCAACGCCGCCCGGCTGCGCGCCGCGAGGTCGACCTCACGGGCATACAGCAGACCGTAGGTGAAGGTGTCCTGGCCGGCGGCCGCCGCGGCGTCGGCCTGTTGCAGCAGATGCGCCCGGCTGACCACGCTGTCCTGGTGCTCGCCGAGCAGGGTCTGAATCGTCTTCGCCCGCTGGGCGATCTTCTTCTTATTCGCTGCTGCGGCGGCGTAGCGCAGTCGCTTGGCGGCCTTGCGGATCCGGTGCAGTGCCGCGTCGCGGTCGGCGGCCGATTTGGCGGCCTTGACCGCCTTGCGCAGCCGCCGGTAGGCGATGTCCACGGTGGCGTACCGCTCGGCGGCCGGCGCGCTGACCAGATCGTCGAGGCCGTCGAGCAGCCGGAAATACCGCGGGGAGCGCATCGCTGCCAGGCTGCGCCGTCGCCCCGACTGGTAGCGGCGCAGCGAACCGTCGACCAGCCGTTCGCCCACCGGCCCGCGGACCAGCTCCGGCGCCAGCTCGTCGAGCGCCTGCTGATAGCGCTGGGCCAGGACCTCGGCGTCGCGGGCGACACCCAGCACCGCACCCAATTCCTGCAGTTCGCCGAGCAGCGGGGCGTGGGCCGCCTCCTCGCCGTGCAACAGGCTGCGAATCCGTCGGATCGTCACCCGCATCTGATGAACCGCGTCGTCGGCGTCGGCGCGCACCGCGCGATCGGCGACCAGCAGCTGCTCGATCTGCTCGGCCAGTGCCCGATGCAGGCGATCGGTCGGGTGCGGGGGCACCGCCGGCGCGCCGAGCACCCTGGCCAGTTTGGAACCGTAGCCCGCCGGCTTGGCGCCGGTGTCGAGCAGCCGGTTGCTCAGCCGGTCCAGCAGCTCGAGGTCCCCGCAGCCCAGCTCCAGTTCCCATTCCCGCCAGTGCTGTTCGGCGTCATTGTCGGCCGACGCGGTGACCTGGTCGTCGCAGAACTCGGCCAGCACCTCACCCCGATCGTCGCGCAGCGCCACCACGCTGCGGGCGGTACGGATCTGTGCAACCGGTGCCAGCGCCCGATCCCGCACGATCGCCCTCACCACGTCGAGCAGTTCGTCCGGAAGCTCCGGGCCCAGGGGTGTGCGCACCTCGGTGCGAGTCTCCGGCCCGGCAGGAAGTTTCAGGTGCCAGCCGGCGTCGGGACCGCCGGTGCGTCGGCGCAAGGTGATCCGGTGGGCCGCCAGGTCGTGCCCGGGTGTATCGAAGTACACGGCCGCAAGCGCCTGTGCCGGCAACTGCTCAACGCGGGCGACCCCGGCGATGCCGTCGAAGGACGGCCAGATCGCCGACGCGTCAACGTCGAACTTGCGTTCCACCTCGCGAAACCGAGAGGTTTTCGGATCGGTTGCCGACACGGCGTCCAGCCTGTCACATCCGGACCGCCCGGTCAGGGGGTTCTAGAAGCAGTGCTCTTCGGCGGGGAAGGTGCCCGCCTCCACTTCGGTCGCGTACTGCTCTGCGGCGCGGCGCAATTCAGCGCCCACGTTGCCGAAGCGCTTGACGAAGCGGGCGGTTTTGCCGGTGGTCATCCCGGCCATGTCCTGCCACACCAGAACTTGGGCGTCGCAGTTGGGCCCGGCGCCGATCCCGACCGTGGGAATGGTCAGCTTTCCGGTGATCTGGGTGGCCAGCTCGGCGGGCACCATCTCCATCACCACCGCAAACGCACCGGCTTCGGCCACCGCGATCGCGTCGTGAATGGTCTGCTCGGCGGCGTCACCGCGACCCTGCACCCGGTAGCCACCGAGGGTATTGACGCTCTGCGGGGTGAACCCGATGTGTGCCATTACCGGGATGCCGGCTGCGGACAACGTGGCGATCTGGTCGGCCACCCGCTCGCCGCCCTCCAGCTTGACCGCGTGCGCGCCGCCCTCCTTCATGAACCGGGTGGCGGTGGCCAGCGCGGCGCCCGGCCCGGCTTCGTAGGAGCCGAACGGCAGGTCGGCGACCACCAGCGCATGTGGGGCGCCGCGCACCACGGCGCGGACCAGCGGAAGCAGCTCGTCGATCGTGATCGCGACTGTGCTGTCGTAGCCGTAGACCACATTGGCCGCCGAGTCGCCGACCAGCAGCACCGGAATACCGGCGTCGTCGAAGATCCGGGCGGAGGAGTAGTCGTAGGCCGTCAGCATCCCCCACTTGCGGCCCTCGTTCTTCATCTGCAGCAGATGATGGACGCGGGTCTGCGGTGCGATGCGGACAGGGTCGGGCGAAGAGCCATAAATGTGCTCAGACATCGTTGTCCCTCGAATTGGTCGGGTCGATCCTCGAAGCCCTAAACCGGGTCCCCGGGTCGTCTGACATGCCCAGTGTGCCACCCTCAGCGGCGCAGCTGAACCTCCCGGTGCAGTGGATTTCCTCACACCGCCACGCGCTGAGCGCAGCGGGTGACCGGGCTTGCGCAGGCGTGCATGGCAGCATGTGGTGTCATGAGCTCGCCGACGCGCCGCGACAGGATGACGCGCACCGCCCTGACCTGCCTCGCGATAGCGATGGTGGCTTTCACCGTCGGCAGCTGCACCCGGATGACGCCGGGCCACGCGGTGCTGGCCGTGCCGCGGGTCGGTCAACCCGTGCAATGGGACAAGTGCCGGTTCACCGCCGACACCAACATCAAAGTGCCCACCGACGCCCAGTGCGGGTTCATCGGGGTTCCGGTGGACTACTCCAAGCCGCAGGGCGCCGTGGCCCGGCTGGCCATGATCCGATTCCCGGCCACCAAGGACAAGATCGGCTCGCTGGTGATCAACCCCGGCGGGCCGGGGGAGTCCGGGATCGAAACCGCGGTGGGTTTGGTCAGCTCGCTGCCGCGTCAGGTCCGGGAGCAATTCGATCTGGTCGGGTTCGACCCGCGCGGAGTGGCATCGTCGCGGCCGGCGGTCTGGTGCAACTCCGACAAGGAGAACGACCGGCTGCGGGCCTTGAACCAGGTCGACTACAGCCCCGAGGGCGTGGCGCGCATCGAGAGCGAGACCAAGGAATACGTCGCGCGCTGCCTGGACAAGACCGGCAAGGAATTCCTGGCCAACGTCGGCACCGTCAACGTCGCCCGCGACCTCGACGCGATGCGTGCCGCGTTGGGCGACGACAAGTTGACCTATCTCGGCTACTCCTACGGCACCCGGATCGGCGCGGCCTACGCCGAGGCCTACCCGAAGAACGTGCGCGCGATGATCCTGGACGGCGCGGTGGACCCCAATGCCGACCCGATCGAAGAGGACCTGCGCCAAGCGCAGGCCTTCCAGGGCGCGTTCGACGACTTCGTGGGCGACTGTGCCAAAGAAGCCGACTGCCCGTTGGGCAC
>CAXYUC010000240.1:0-4885 GCA_964292075.1 uncultured Mycolicibacter sp. | reverse complement strand
GCCCGAAGCTGCTTAACCACAAATCCCGTGTCCACTACATGGGGGCAAGGCCCCAACACCGCCCGAGTCGCAATGTCAACGGGAACATCACCCGCCTGGCATCCGATCCTGAGTACCCTTTGCTGCCGCGTTCGGGACGCCTCAGTATTAATTCCGTCTAGGGCGACTCGATGGGGACGATCTCACCGAAAGTCCAACGGCCGAGTTCTCGGCACCTGGCCGCGCTCCTCGGGCTGGCCTGGCGCGGCCCTGGTCCTGGTCGACATCCCGCTTCTCGACGTCGCCGTGGCCGTCGCGCAGACGTCGGTAATCGGTTCTGACCCTTGTGGATGGCCAGCCGGTCTGCTTATATAACGCTACGCACCGTAGTGTAATTGGGCATTGAAAGGCACTCGATGAATCGCACTGCACCGCAGGTCACCGATCCGTCGAGCGCAGCCAGCACCGACATCCAACTGAACGAACTCGGCTACTACGCCGTCACCCGACACCCCGCGGACGCTCGCGTGGTGCTGCCCGAAGCCCGAGAGGCCGATGCGCTCGGCTTGGGTTCGTGCCACATCGGGGAACGCTTCACTGTGAAGGACCCGGCGGTGCTCAGCGGCGCCGTGGCGGGCTGCAGCTCCAGTTTGGGTATCGCCCCCTCGACCAACCACCACACCCGCCACCCCACCGTGACCGCGACCGTGGGATCGACCATGCACGCGCTGACCGAGGGCCGTTTCGCGATGGCATTCGGCCGCGGTATGGACGGCTACTGGCAGGCGATCGGCCTACCGACGGTGACCGCGGCGCGGCTGCGTGATTTCTTTTCCATCCTGCGCCGGCTCTGGGCCGGCGAGATGATTCTCAACCACGACGGCCCGGCCGGGAAGTGGCCGATGCTGCGTCACGCAAGCGGGTTGGGTGAGGGGCCACCGATCGGATTGGTCGCGGTGGGCCCCAAGACGATGGAACTCGCCGGTGAGATCGCCGATTTCGTTGTGCTGCACACCTTCTTCTCGGACGAGGCGACCGCGGCATCGGTGGCGGCCGTGCGACGCGGCGCGGAGCGTGCGGGCCGTGACCCCGACAGCATCCGTATCTGGGCCTGTCTGGCGACGGTGTGCGATTCGTTGTCGCCGGATGATCAACTGCGTCGTGGGGTCGGCCGCCTGGCGACCTATTTGCAGGCCTATCCCGACGTGCTGGTCTCCGCCAACGGCTGGGATCCCGTCGCCTGGGACCAAATTCGGCAGTCCGAACTGTTCACCGATGCGGCCACCGCCGGGCCCATCGACGCCAGCGCCTCATACGAGACGTTGCAGCGGATCGCCGAGCTGATTCCCGACGCGTGGTTGAACTCGGTGGCGTCAGGATCGGCCAGCGACTGCGCCAGCACCATCGCCCGCCAGTTCGACCTGGGCGTGCACTCGGTGATCATGCACGGGGCCAGCCCACACGAGCTCGCGCCGGTCGTGCAGGCCTACCGGGCCAACCGGCCGACGCTGCACCGGGCCGTCACGGCGAACCCGGGGCGGTTCGCCTGAGCCGTTAGCGGGTCAGTCGACTTTTGGGCAGTAGAAGTGCGGGTCGTTACGGTAGTCCACCGGCGGCAGGTTACGCGCCGGGGTCTGCACCAGGGGTGCATCCACCGGAAGGCGGCCCGAGGCGCGATCCATTGCCGACCGCTTGCGTGGATGCATCAAGGCACGCTTGGGGCCGTACTTGGACACGAAGGTGATCGCCTTGCAGAGATACCCGTGCACCCGCTCCTGGCGCGCCGACCAGGTGTAGCCCATGAGTTCGCGCACCGGCGGGTCATAGAGGGCCACGGTCATGAACGTCAGGAAGCGTTGCATGACCTTGAGGTTCTGCGCCCACAGCCAGTCCGGAATCCATTCCAGTGACGGGTGTTTGGGCATGGTTGACAGGTCCATGACCGTACGGGCCGCCCAGTTGTTCTCCAGGACGTTGCGGCACATGTGATCCCAGTACTCTTCGAACTCTTCCCAGGACTTGGGCACCGGGCGCATGCTCATGCCGTACATCCGGTACCACTGGACATGCTCGTCGAAAAGCTGCCGCTTGTCGGCCTCGGTCAGCCCGCCGGCGAACTTCTCGGCGGCCAGCAGGGTCGACTTGAAGAAGGTCGCATGCGCCCAGTAGAAGACGTCGGGATTCAGCGCGCTGTAGCGGCGTCCCTGCTCGTCGACGCCCTTGATGCCGATGTGGTAGTCGCGGACCTCGGCGCCGGTCTGCGGTGCACGGTAGCCATCGAACACCACGCCGCCGATCGGGTAGATCGACCGCATCAGCCGCGGGATGCGCTCGATGAAGAAGATCGAGTGGTCCTTGACTGCGGCGCCCAGTTGCGGGTGCATGTTCTGCATCGAGCCGGCCCAGGTGCCCTGGAACAGACCGGTCCATTGGCCGAAGTACTTCCAGGTCAGCGAGTCGGGGCCGAGCGGAATCGGGGGTGCGTCGTAGCCACCGTTGCTCACGGGACATCCCGCAGCGATCGGCTCCTCGCTGGCCGCGGGGCAGGTTTCCGACATGTCTTGAGTCACGAGCGCGCACTCCCAGTCATCGTTAACCACTTCTGACAACATGCGTTATCAGTATTGGAATACTAGGGGGCGCCGGGGCGCGGGTCAATGAGCGAGTTGGGCGTGTAGGCCGGAATCCATCACGATGTGGGGTGCCGGCTGCGCGAGGTCAGCCGATTGGGTTCGGGACGGATGCGCCATCGGGCCCCCGGTGTTCCTGGTATTCCGTCGACACTGCCGTTGCCTCCGTTGCCATCGGGTTCCGGTAAGTCCGACTGAGTATGTTCGACTTCGTGAGCTGCACACTCGGATGGAAGTTGGCAGGTGCGACCGCCGCCCTTGTTCTGGCGCCGGTCGCGACGGCCGATCCCGAATGCTCCTCCTGCGAACAGGGCAAAGAAGCCATCGATGACCAGGTTCTGCGCCGCCACGTACAGCTGACAGCCACTGACGACCTGCACCAATACTGCGAATCACTGCTGCGCAACGCGCTCAAGAGCGGCCGGGTCGCCCGAGTAGATTCCCCGCCGGACTTCGTCGCGAGCTGCGAGGATGAGGGGCGCGTTCTCATTGCGGGACAGTAGGTTCGCGCCCCGCCCCATCGAGTAGTTCTGCGCATCCAGTTGCTCGGCGCCGCAGCCACGAGGGTGTTCATGACCGGAAGAAGGCATTCACGCCGTCTCAGGGCTGGGATCTTCCCGTGAGCGCCAGCAGCCGAGCCGGGGCGGCAGCGTCCGGGTTCGCTGGCTCGACCTCCGCGAAGTATCCGCGGTCGCGTTGCGCCTGAAGGATCGAAGCTCCCCGATCGAGGATGTAGATAGCAAGATCGTTGTCGATCATCGAGGTGGGATCGAGGGTGCTTGTGATGTCCCAGCCGTGCACTGCAAGTTCCGCGACCCGCATCCGCAACAGCGCACCACCGCTGACTGTCTGCATCGGGTGATGTGCGCGGATCAAACCGGCGCCAGGTTGGGCGAACAGTGTTCGCAGCTCCGCGGACAAACGGTCGTGGGCGGCGCGTGGATCGCCGCCGATGTTGTCGGCCGTACGGGTCCAGACGATCTCTTCGGGCATGCCGCCTCGCAGGTAATGGGCGTATCGCAGCGCTCCACCGCAGACATGATTGGCAACGTCTTTGATCGTCCAGTCGCCGCAGGCGGTGGGCCGGTCACAGGCGTCGGTATCAAGTGACGCGAGAACGTGCGAGAAGGACTGCGTCGCACGGTCGAGCGCATCAAGGTCGGTCGAGTCCAACATCACGGTGTCCAACATGTCTGCAACGCTATTGGATCGGCGTCCTCGGGCTGGCACTTCCGAACGGTCTCAGCGGTTGCCGGCTCGGCCCCATGATCCCCCAACCCTTCCGCCATCGGCGCCCCCTCGCGCGCAGCAGGCGGCGGCGGAAGGGTCAGAACGGCGACTGCGCCAGGTTCTGGTAACCGCAGCGAGGACTCCAGGGCCCGCTGACACCCGACATGAATTGAGCCGACGACGCGTGCGATGAAGGCGAATCTCGTGGCGGAGTACAAGAAGGAGACTGGCGTCGAGCTTCGGGACCCGCGACGGTGACGGTCGGTGGGTGCAGCTGTGACGGTCTCCCAACACTTGTCGCCTTCCCTGAGTAACCTTCACGGCATGGCATCAGCGACTTCAGCCGGCGGTCTTCGGAACCCGCTGTAGCCCCACCCCGCATCGATCGCGGACTCGGTGGGGCTACCCCTTTCCGAGGAATCCGCATGTCCCGCACCGATGCTCATGCTCCGTTTCACGTACGCGTCGCACGCCGCGAAGTCTTCGTCGTCGCTGTCCACCGCTGCGCTGGCCGCGATTGTGATTTGCCCAACCGCAGCGCCGGCCGTGTCGGCCGTTGCCGCTGGCAGTTCATCTTCACCGGCGTGAATGTCTGCAACTGCTGGATGTGCCACTGGCACCACCGCGCAGAGGATCGCCGATCAGCGGTTCGCACCCGCCTGCGCGGAATAGCTCGCGCGTGGAACGCCGGAGACCGGGAGGGGTGACGGTGCGCCGGCGTAGCGTCGGCGGCATGGGCGACGACCCTTGGTGGTGCCGGTTCCCGCCGCGAGTGCGACGGCGGCCAGCTGATGCCCCATGACCCGCGGCTGGGGTCAACCGGGATAGCTGTTAGTGCCCGCGGCGTCGCCCAGCCCGGTGGTCAGGGCACCCTGTCAGTGAGCCGAATGGCTTATGGGTTCGGGGCGGACGCGCCATCGGTCCCGGGTGTTCCTGGTGTTCCGTCGGCACCGCCGTTGCCCCCGGTGCCGGCGGGGTCCTGGGAACTCCCGCCTCCCTTGCCGCCGTTGCCGCCGTTGCCGCCGGCAGCCTTGCCGATGTGGGCG
>CAXYUC010000239.1:0-4896 GCA_964292075.1 uncultured Mycolicibacter sp. | reverse complement strand
CAGCGACACGCGGTCACCCGCGCAACACCGTTGCGCTCAGCCCACGCCGCAAGATTCATACACCTGTTCCTACAGCACACCACCGACAACTACCGACCACTCACCACACAACAGCTGACAACCCCTGCTGCGGCGCAGTTAGCCGCCCGGCCGCGCCGCGCCGGAACTCGCGGGGATGACCAGCCTGAAGCAGGCGCCCCCATCGTGGGGAACACACGTCAGGCTCCCGCCGTGCGCGACGGCCAGCGCCCGGGCGATCGGTAGCCCCAGTCCCGCCCCACCGTGGTCGCGGCCGCGGGCGCTGTCCAGGCGCACCAGCCGATCGAAGATCCGCTCGGCGTCCTCGGAGCGCACACCGATGCCGGTGTCGGTGACGACCACTGCGACACCACCGCTGCCTTCACCGACGTCAACGGTGATCTGCCCACCGGGCGGCGTGTAGCGGCGCGCGTTGTCGAGCAGGTTGGACAGAATCTGCGCGACTCGCGTGGGGTCGACCCGGGCAGTCACCGAGTCCAGGCCAGTACGCCCGATCCGCAGTTGCGGGGCGAGCAGCGCCGCCCGATCCAGTTGGGTATCGACAATCCCGATCAGGTCGATGTCTTTGAGCTCCAACGGCAATCCAGCATCGATATAGCTCAAGTCCAGCATGTCGGTAACCAGCCGGGTCGCTCGCCGTGCTTCGGTCAACAGCAGGCTGGCGCGACGATGCTGGCGAAGTAACTCGGGTGAGATGGCGTCCTCGCTGACGGACTGGCCGACACGCACACTGACGTTTCCGGCAATCTGCTCCGCGGCAGCCTGCATTCCCGCTATCGGGGTGCGCAGCTCATGGGCAGCGTCGGCCAGAAAACGCCGTACCGCCGCTTCCGCTCGCTGCGCGCCCTGTGCGGCGTGCTGCGCCCGCTTCTCGGAGTCCTCCAATTCGTCGAGCATGTCGTCGAAAGCTTCTGCCGCCCGGCCCAACTCGGTCTTGGGGCGGTCGGGGCGCAGTCGCCGGCCCCGGTCCCCGGTGGTGATGTCGTGGGCCAGATCGGTAAGACGATCCAGCGGCGCGAGCAGCGCACGACTCGCCCCGGCCAGCAGGGTCGAGGCGAGCAGCAAGGTCCCTAGACCGGCCTCGATCATCAAACGCCGCAATCGGCGCAGCGTCTCGTCAGACTCCGTGGTGTCGGCGACCAGGATCACCCGATCACCATTGGCCAGGGGATGCACCAGGACCGTCGCGGTGTCGTCGGGCTCCAGCGGCGGGGCCGCAATCTTCGATCCGGTGGTGGCGTCGGGCTCGATCGCGGGGTCACCGTAGCTGGTGCCATCGGCGGCGACCACCAGGGCGGCGATGATGCCGCCGTTGAGTTGCTCCGACATCTGTTCCGCCGAGATTCCCAGCGCCATCAAAGAATCCGCCCGCGCGGTCGCCGCTGCCAGTCGCTCGTGCACGCTGCGCGTCGCAAATGCGGTCAAGGTGGCATTGATCACCAGCCCCATCGCCAACATCAGCATGACCAGCAGCGCCAGCACCATCAGCGTCAGGCGGCGGCGCAGCGAGGGGGTGGCGGTCATGAACCCGAAAGTTCCAGCCGGTAGCCGATCCCGCGCACCGTATGCAGAATCCGTGGTCCGTGCGCCTCGAGCTTCTGCCTCAGCCCACTGATGTGGACCTGGGCCAGATTCGGGTCGTAGGCCTCATAGCCCCACACCGCATTGAGGATCTGTGCACTGCTGACGATGCGGCCGCGTTGTTCGACAAGGTAGACGAGCACGCGCAGCTCGGTGGCGGTCAGACCCAGCGGGGTGCCCGAACGGGAGGCCACTCCAGCGTCCACATCGACCATGAGATCGCCGAACTGCACGGCCGCCGGCAACCGGCCCCGCCGGCGCAGCACCGCACCGACCCGCGAGACCAGTTCGGCGAGCTCGAACGGCTTCACCACGTAGTCATCGGCGCCGCCGTTGAGGCCGCGCAGCCGGTCGGGCAGGCCGTCGCGTGCGGTAAGCAGCACCACGCCCACCTCGCCCCAGCGCAGGACCACGTCCATCAGGGCGAAGCCATCACGGCCGGGCAGCATGACGTCGAGTACCACCAGATCCGGCCGGAATCCATCCAGCACCTCTTCCAACCCCTCGCCGTCGGGCTGGGTGTCAGTGAGGTAGCCGGCATCGGCCAGCGCCTCGCTGACCATCTCGCGGATGGTCTCGGAGTCCTCCACAACCAGAACCCGCGGCGTTCCCACGCTGAAGGGAGTACCGCCGCGACGGTCGGCGGACCGGGAATCGGCCATGGTCCATTGATAACACCGTCACGCCACGATGGGGAGAGCCGACCGGCGTGGCTTTCACCCACCGCCGCGTTCTTCAGGTTCACTTCAAGTTGACTGTTTACGGTCACGGTGACCGAGTGCGCCCGGCGGCCCATCGCACCGGCGCGAACCGGAAATTCAGGAGGCACCATGACGCCTACTACCAACAGGACTGTCTGACAATGGATTTCGCGACGCTTCCGCCAGAGGTCAACTCGAGCCGGATGTATTCAGGGGCGGGCGCACAGCCCTTGATGGCCGCTGCCGCCGCCTGGAGCGCCCTGGCCGCCGAACTGAACAGCGTGGGCCTGGCCTACGACTCGATGATTGATGAGCTGTCCGCCGGCTGGGCCGGGCCCAGCGCCGCCGCAATGGCCGCCGCCGCGGCACCGTACGCGCAGTGGATGCACGCCACCGCTGCCCAGGCCGAACACACCGCGTCGTCGGCCCGGACGGCCGCCGCCGCCTACGACGCAGCGTTCGCGATGACCGTGCCTCCCCCGGCGGTCACCGCCAACCGCACTCAGATGATGTCGCTGCTTGCCACCAACTATCTGGGTCAGAACACCGCCGCCATCGCGGCCACCGACGCCCAGTACTACGAAATGTGGGCCCAGGACGCCACCGCCATGTACGGCTACGCCACCAGCTCCGCTGCGGCCGCCAGGCTGGTCCCGTTCACCCAGCCGCCGCGCACCACCAATCCCACCGGGACGGCGAACCAGGCCGGTGCGGTCGGCCAGGCCACTGCCACCGCGGCGGGCAGCCACGCCGATACCGCGGCTTCCGCGATCACCCAGGCCCTGCAGGGCCTCAGCGCGCCGGGATCGGCGGCAGCGGGATCGAATGCGACGCTGACGAGTTCGATCGGTTCGGCGGCGGCAATGGAGCCAGGACTGGCGGCGTCCTACCTGGCGTTGGCCTCCAGCCTGTTCGGCACCTTCGTCATCGACTCGGCCGGTACGTTCGGCGTGGACGCGGCCGGCACCTTCGGGATCGACCTGATCGGCGTCGGCGAGAT
Source organism: uncultured Mycolicibacter sp. (assembly GCA_964292075.1). Classification (GTDB taxonomy): domain Bacteria; phylum Actinomycetota; class Actinomycetes; order Mycobacteriales; family Mycobacteriaceae; genus Mycobacterium. Next base: position 1,575 of record CAXYUC010000239.1, on the reverse strand, counting down.
CGAGAGCGAACTACTGCCGGAGATGGTCCTGGCCAGCTCGATCACTCCGGTGGGCGCGGAAATGGGCGAAGCGGCCACGCTCAGCGGGCTGTCGGTGCCACAAGCCTGGGCCACTGCGGCGCCGACGACCACCGTGATCCAGCAGGTCGGCGGCGCCTTGCCGACTGCCGCGCAAGCTGCACTTCCGGCCACCGCGGCCGGGGCATCGGCACTGCCGCTGGCCGCCATCGGCGCCGCCGGACTGGCCGGCCGGGCCACCGCGGGCGTAGGGCGTGGCCGCGCTGGCACCGCGAACCCGAAAACCGCCCCCAAGCGGGCGCCGCGTGCCCTGGTCAAACAGCGCGACCAAGCGGAGAAGCCGGCGAAGCCGCCGGTGCGGCCGTTGAACGGGCCGATCACCCGGATCTCCGGCGAGCTGCGGGAACTGGCCGATCTGCGCGATGCCGGAATCCTCACCGAAGAAGAGTTCACCCAGGAAAAGCAGCGCCTCCTCGGCCGGTAGCACCTGATGGATTTCGCATTGTTGCCACCGGAGATCAACTCCGGCCGAATGTATTCCGGCGCGGGCGCCGGCCCCTTGCTTGCCGCGGCGTCGTCCTGGGATGCGCTGGGCGCCGAGCTACACACCGCGGGCCTGGCCTACACCTCAGTGCTCACCGAACTGGGCTCCGGTTGGACGGGCCCCAGCGCGCGGGCAATGGCCGCCGCCGCAGCACCGTACGCCCAATGGCTGCACACCGCCGCGATCCAGGCCGAGGAGACCGCCATCGCAGCCCGCGCCGCCACCACCGCCTACGAATCCGCGTTCGCCATGACCGTGCCGCCACCGGTGATCGCCGCCAACCGCAGCCTGCTGATGACCCTGATCGCGACCAACTTCCTGGGACAGAACACTCCCGCGATCGCGGCCACCGAGGCCCACTACTACGAGATGTGGGCCCAGGACGCCACCGCCATGTACGGCTACGCCGCCGGCGCCGCAGCCGCAGGCAGGCTGAGCCCGTTCCGGCAACCACCGCACACCACCAACTCCACCGCTGCGTCGGCGCAGTCAGCGGCCGTCATGCACGCGGCCGCCACCACCTCGGAGGGCCACGGCGAGGGCGTCATCACCACACTGACCCAGGCGCTGGAGTCCTCGTCGGCCGTGGCCGAAGCAATCGGCGCCGACGCAATCTTGATCAGCGAACCCGCCATGGAGCTCGGCATCGCCGGGGTCGAGCTGGCTGTCGACTCGATGGGCACGTTCGGCGTCGACGCGCTCGGAACGTTCCTGTTCGACGCGATGGGTGCCGCCGAGGTCGGCCAGGAATTGCTCCGGGCAGCGATGGCCGGCGCACTGCCGGTCTCGGCCAACCTGGCCTCGGCGACCTCGATCAGCGGCCTGTCGGTGCCGCTGGCCTGGGCGTCGGCCGCACCGGCGGTGGTGGCTCCGCAGCTCGGCATGTCGCTGGTGTCCGTCGGTACGGCGGCCGCCACCTCCCCGGGCCCCGCCCTCCCCGTCGGCGGGGGGGTGGTCCCCCCCGTGGGGGTGGGCGCCGGCCGGGGGGGCCGGCGGGGCGGGGGGGGGGGCCC
>CAXYUC010000238.1:0-4900 GCA_964292075.1 uncultured Mycolicibacter sp. | reverse complement strand
CTACCTTGCCCACGGCTCCGGCGGGTCGGGCCTCCGGCGCGGCCGCGACCGCCGGCAGCGCGCTCTCGACACCGGCCAACAGGTGCCAGTCGGCGTCGGGGTCGGGTGCGTAGGCGCCGGCGGGACCCATCAGGTAGACCGCGTCGCCGGGTTGAGCGTTGGCCGCCCACGGGCCGACAACGCCGTGGTCACCGTGCACGGACACATCGATGGCGATCTCTCGGGCGAGCGGATCGGCGCGGCGCACCGTCAGGGTGCGAACCACTGGTCGTTGCTCCTCGGGCAGCCCGTCGAAGCTGTCCAGGGTCAACGGCTGCGGCAGCGCCGCGACATCAACGTCATAGCGCACAAAGATCACCTTGACGTACGAATCGGTGAAATCGCAGGCCTTGAACGTGTCGAAACCGTTGCCGCCCAACACTACTCGAATCATGTGTGCCGACACCTGCTCGGTGCGGACAACTTCGAAGGTATGAACCGGTCGTCCCGCCACGCTGTCTCCCGTCTTCGCCCTGCCCTAGCCGACTATACGAGGCGGACGGTTGGCACGGGATTTCAGCACTCGGGGATTTGAGCAATCAGGCGGCACCCGACGCGTGAATCAGCTTCTCGACGTCGCCTTGTGAGGCGCTACGGATATTCGGGTTCCAGAAAATCTCGCCGTTGAGATCTGGGTCGGATATCCAGCGTCGACTGGCCGATCCCCAATATTCCGGGATGACATCTGGATCCTCACAGGGATCACCGACAGCGCGAATCGCCAACGGGCTGTTCGCGTCGTGCTGGATCCAATAATTCATGGCGCTCATCATAACTCTGGAACTCCGGCCGGCCACGGAACAGAATCGAAGATCGCGGTCTGCATTCGTTTGATTCGCTTGCGCTGCGCGCTCCCGATCCCGGGATCGCGTTCCTGTTCGAAGAGGGTATGCGCGCGTTCGGCGGCATCCAGGCTCGCCGCCGTGTGCAACTGAAGCTCGAACAACTGGCCTTCCTCGGACTCGAGGATCACGTTCCGCCCGCGATATCCACGATGGCGCCACCCACGTGGGTCAACCAGAACCCGGGCCCCGGATGCTGCGAGCGCTTCCAGAAGCCGGTTGCCACCTGACCAATAGTCCTGTTCCAGCAGGACACACGTGTACCGAATCGCATCCTCAAGGTGGTCAGCGGGCAAGCCCCGCTCCATATTTCGTACGGCGATCCTGCTGAGCTTGCCCTCGACCGAAGCGACGGTCTTGAGTCGTGTTCCAAGACGCTCCAGCCGCCCTCCCGCAATGGAAACAGCTTCGGCTACCCGAGCAGTGATCTCAGGCTCGTTCGCTACGGCTTGGGCAACGATCCGACCCGACGCACCGATCGGAACCTCATCGACCACTTCAGACCTGATCTACTCAGCTACCGCTTCGCCCGGACTATCCCCCAGCTGCCGTCGCGCCGCGCCACCAGGCCGGCGACTTCCAACATGGCCAGCGGCCCGAACACCTGCGCCGGGGCCAGCCCGGAGGCCACCGCGATCTGATCGACGGTCACCACGCCGCGACCCGGCAGCGCTTCGTAGACCTGACGTTCGGCGAGACTGAGTCCGTCCAGCGGGGTGACCGGCCGCGGCGGTTCGTCCGCCAGCTCCCCGACCCGACCGGCCAGCTCGATCACTTCGTCGACCCGGGTCACCACTTCGGCGCCGCCGCGCAGCAGCACGTGACAGCCCGCCGAGGCCGCACTGGTGACCGGCCCGGGAACCGCCGCCACCGGCCGGCCCAGCAGCCGTGCCCACGCCGCGGTGTTGGCCGCACCGCTGCGCAGTCCCGCCTCCACCACCACCGTCACCCCTGCCAGCGCCGCCACCAGCCGGTTGCGGATCAGGAATCGATAGCGGGCCGGGCGTACCCCGGGTGGGTACTCGGTGACGAGCAGACCGCCGGCGCCTACGCGATGCAGCAGCGCGGAATGGCCTGCCGGGTAGGCAATGTCGATGCCACCGGCCAGTACCGCCACCGTCGTGCCGTCTGCGGCCAGCGCGGCGCGATGAGCCGCGCCGTCGATGCCGTAGGCGCCGCCGGAGACCACCGCCACGTCGCGTTCGGCCAGCCCGGCGGCCAGGTCCGCGGCCACCAGCTCGCCGTAGGCGGTTGCGGCGCGGGTTCCGACAATCGCAGTGGCCCGCTCGGCGATCTCGTCGAGGCATGCTGGACCCAGCGCCCACAGCACGAGCGGTGGACGGCAATCCGGTTTGTCCGCAGCGCCGGCGCCACCGAATGCGGCGAACGCCAGCATCGGCCATTCGTCGTCGTCGGGGGTGATCAGGCGGCCACCGCGGCGGGACAGCAGCTCCAGATCGTCGGCGGCAACATCGATGTCCCGTCTAGCCTCGGTGTGCTTGGCCAGCTCCAGGCCAACGGCACCGCGCCGAATCCGTTCCGCCGCCTCCACCGGACCGACCCGATCCACCAGCGCAGCCAGCTCCGGGCGTGGTGGCTCGGCGACCCGGGATAAGTAGGCCCACGCTCGCAGCGTCGCGTGGTCGGCGCTCACCGGGACGTCCCGGGCTGCCGGAAACTCAGTGCCGCAGCGACCTCGTCCAGGCCGGGAGAGTTCCGCCCGGCCAGATCGCTCAGTGTCCAGGCGACCCGCAGGGTGCGGTTGGCGCCGCGGATCGACAGCAGGCCACGGTCCAGCGCGGTGCGCAGCGGCGCCATCGCCGCGGTATCGAGCCGAAACTTGCGGCGCAACAACGCCCCGCTGACTTCGGCATTGGTGTGAAAGCCGTGCGGCTCCCAGCGTTCGGCGGCGGCGGCGCGCGCATTGGCGACCCGGGCCCGCACCATTGCGCTCGACTCGCCGTCGGCGGCCGAAAACGCGCCTGCCCGCACCGGATGCATCTCCACCCGCAGGTCCACCCGGTCCAACAACGGCCCGGACAATCGGCCGAGGTAACGCCGCTTCTCCATTGACTTACACGTGCAGTCCCGCGGGTCGGCCGGCGCGCAGGGGCACGGGTTGGCCGCCATGACCAGCTGGAACCGGGCCGGATAACGGGCCACCCCGTCGCGGCGAGCCAGCCGGATCTCCCCGTCTTCCAACGGTGTTCGCAGCGCCTCCAACGCGCTGACCCGGATCTCGGCGCACTCGTCGAGGAACAACACCCCGCGGTGCGCGCGGCTCACCGCGCCCGGGCGCGCCATTCCGGAGCCGCCGCCGACCAGCGCCGCGACACTGGAACTGTGGTGCGGTGCGATGAAGGGTGGCCGGGTGATCAGCGGTGCGCTTCCCGAGAGCAGACCTGCGACCGAGTGGATGGCGGTGACCTCGATCGACTCACTTTCTGTCAGCGCCGGCAGCAGCCCGGGAAGGCGTTGGGCCAGCATGGTTTTGCCGATCCCAGGCGGCCCGGTCAGCATCAGATGATGTGAGCCGGCGGCGGCCACCTCCACAGCGAACCGAGCCTGGGCCTGGCCCACCACCTCGGCCAGGTCCGCGGCCGGCTCCACCACTGGAGCCACCGTGGTGATCCGGTCCTGCAGCCGTGCCGCCCCCTCCAGCCAGCCGTGCAGCTGCCCCAGCGTTGCGACGCCGTAGACGTCGATGCCGTCCACCAGGCTGGCTTCGGCGAGGTTGTCCACCGGGACCACCACGGCGGTCCAGCCGTCGTTCTTGGCGGCCAACACCGCGGGCAGCACCCCGTGCACCGGCCGCACGCGCCCGTCGAGGGCCAGTTCCCCGAGCAGCACGGTCTTCTCCAGCCGGGACCACGGTGTTTTGCGGTCCGCGGAGAGCACCGCGGCGGCCAGAGCGATGTCGTAGACCGACCCCATCTTCGGCAGCGTCGCCGGTGACAGCGCCAACGTCAGCCGGGCCTGGGGCCAACGCTGTCCACTGTTGGTGATCGCAGCCCGCACCCGGTCGCGGGACTCTTGCAGGGCGGCGTCGGGCAGCCCGACCAGATGCACCCCGGGCAGCCCCGAGGTGATGTCCGCCTCGATCTCCACGATCAAACCGTCGAGGCCGCGCACCGCGACCGAAAACGCCCGGCCCAGAGCCATGTCAGCCCACCCCCTGCAGGTGGGTGATCTCCGGGATTCGGCACCGCCCGATCCGCACCCCGATCACATCCAGGCGGACGTTGTCCCAGTGCGACTCCTGGCCGGCAAGCCACGCGCCGGCCAGCCGCCGCAACCTGCGCACCTTCTCCGGTGGCACCGCATACGCCAGCCCGCCGAACCCGTCACCGCTGCGGGTCTTCACCTCGACGAACACCACGGTTCGCATGCCGGGATCCGTAGCGATCACGTCCAGTTCGCCGTAGCGGCAGCGCCAGTTGCGGGCCAGAATCGCCCAGCCCTGACCAGTCAGGTGATCGACGGCCAGCTGTTCACCCAGCGCCCCCAGCTCGGCACGAGTCATGGTTGTCATGCCAGTCAGATTGCGTCACCGCTCTGACAGCATCGAGCCGAATCGCATTGAAAACCGCTGCCGTGCGGTCAGTTATCCCCAGATCAAACGTTATGCACAGCCGCTGACACCCTATCGCTGATGCATAGCGCAGGCTCAACCACGAACCCCGCTGCGGTCTACTTGGCCCCCAAGCCCGGCATACACGTAGCAGCGGCCTGCGCCGCCGCGGGCCGCCCGGGCTTACGCTCCCACTCTCGAACGAACTTCCGCACCGCGGCAGCATCCCAGACCGCACCACCCCGCAAATCCGCCAACGGAGCTGGAAACGCGGCACTATCGCGCAGCTGATGCACCCGCTGCCGCGACACCCCCAACTCCTCAGCGATCTCTGCAGCCGACATCAACTCAGGCATGGTCGGAGCCAGACCCCGACGCGCGTACTCGGTCTCGTTGACCTTCTCCCGCGACTGAAGGTCGCGGGATTCCCTATGCCGCTTGCGCGTCA
>CAXYUC010000237.1:0-4907 GCA_964292075.1 uncultured Mycolicibacter sp. | reverse complement strand
GCAGCAAAGCCTCCCTGGGCAGCCCGGCGGAGGGGGGTGCCCCCCCCCCCTGGGCGACCAGCCGCAGAACCGCCGGGGGAGGGGTCGGGGAGGGCGATCCGGCTTCTGCTCGGCGTTAGGGCTGGTAGCGCGGAAACACCCCGGACGGCGCCGGCAGCGTCAGACCCGGCGCCAGGCGCTCGGGCACGGCGGTGAACATCCGCTGCTCGCTGGTCTGGCCCAGCAGGTCCAGCAGCTTGCCCGCCGAGTCGGGCATCACCGGTTGCACCAGCAGCGCCGCGATCCGCACCACCTCCAGCGTGGTGTACAGAACCGTGCCGAAGCGGGCCTGATCGGCCGCCGACTCGCTCTTGGCCAGCTTCCACGGCTCGTTGGCCGAGAAGTACCGGTTGGCCGCGCCCAGCATCTGCCAGATCGCCTCCAGGCCCAGGTGCATGGACTGCGTGCCGAACGCCGACCGCATCGTCTCCAGCAGCGCGTCGGCCTGTGCCAGCAGCTCGTCGCCGTCAGCGGCCGGGGCGGTCGGCTCGGGCACCACCCCGTCGAGGTTCTTGGCCACCATCGACAGTGAGCGCTGCGCCAGGTTGCCCAGCTCGTTGGCCAGGTCGGCGTTGACGCGGCCGATCATCGCCTCATCGGAGATGCTGCCGTCCTGGCCGAACGGGATCTCGCGCAGCAGGAAGTAGCGCACCTGATCGACCCCGTATTTGTCGACGAACTCGACCGGGTCGATCACGTTGCCCACCGACTTGCTCATCTTCTCGCCGCTGTTGAGCAGGAAGCCGTGCGCAAAAATCCGGCGTGGCAACTCGATTCCGGCCGACATCAGAAAGGCGGGCCAGTACACGGTGTGGAATCGGATGATGTCCTTGCCGATCATGTGCAGATCGGCGGGCCAGTACCGGCGGAACGATTCCGAGTCGGTGTCGGGGTAGCCGACCCCGGTCAGGTAGTTGGTCAGCGCGTCCACCCAGACGTACATGACGTGGTCGGGATGTCCGGGCACCGGCACGCCCCAGTCGAACGAGGTGCGCGAGATCGACAGATCCCGCAGCCCGCCGGAGACGAAGCTGAGCATCTCGTTGCGGCGGACGTCGGGCGCGATGAAGTCCGGGTTCGCCTGGTAGTGCGCCAGCAGCCGGTCGGCATAGGCCGAGAGCCGGAAGAAGAAGGTCTGCTCCTCGGTCCAGGTGACCGGCGCTCCGGTTTCGTTCGCCACCCGCGTCCCGTCGTCGGTCAGCCGGGTCTCGCCCTCGGTGAAGAACCGCTCGTCGCGCACCGAGTACCAGCCGGAGTAGGCGCCGGGGTAGATGTCACCGGCGTCGACCATGCGCTGCCAGATCGCCTTGGACGCCTCCAGGTGGTCGGCGTCGGTGGTGCGGATGAACCGGTCGAAGGAGATGTTGAGCTTCTCCTGTAGCCGCTGGAACACATCGGAGTTGCGCCGCGCCAGATCCGCGGTCGCGATGCCCTCGGCGGCGGCGGTCTCGGCCATCTTCAGCCCGTGCTCGTCGGTGCCGGTCAGGTACCGCACGTCGAACCCGTCGAGCCGGTGGAACCGGGCGATCGCGTCAGTGGCGATGTATTCGTAGGCGTGGCCGATGTGCGGGTCACCGTTGGGGTAGGTGATCGCGGTGGTGACGTAGAAAGGCTTCATCACCGTTCACCCTATTGTGTGCGGGTGAGCTCGAAACGATCAGGCAAAACTCCGCCGCCCGCACCGCTGGAGCTGAGTCCGCTGGTCGACGCCCACACCCACCTCGACGCCTGCGGCGGCTCCGACGCCTCGTCGGTGCGCGCGATCATGGACCGCGCCGCCGCGGTCGGGGTGCAGGCGGAGGGGGCTGTCGCCGGCGGGCCGGCCTCGGGTCGCTGGGTGACCGGGGCCGCCCGCGCCGGCGATCGGGGCTACCCCGCGGGGGGCCTGCATCCCACCCGCGCCGGCACCCTGACCGATACCGCCCGCACCGAGATCGAGGCGCTGGCCGCCCACCCGAGGGTGGTGGCAATCGGGGAGACCGGCATGGACCTGTATTGGCCCGGGCGCTTGGAGGGCTGCGCCGACCCGCCGACCCAGCGCGAGGCGTTCGCCTGGCATATCGACCTGGCCAAGCGCACGGGCAAACCGTTGATGATCCACAACCGCGACGCCGACGCCGCCGTGCTGGATGTGTTGCGCGCCGAAGGGGCTCCCGAGACGGTGATCTTCCACTGCTTCTCGTCAGGTCCCGAGATGGCTCACACCTGTATCGACGCCGGCTGGATGCTGAGCCTGTCCGGCACGGTCAGCTTCAAAAACGCCCGTGACCTGCGGGAAGCTGCGCCGTTGATCCCGTTTGAGCAGTTGCTGGTGGAGACCGATGCGCCGTTTTTGACTCCGCATCCGTACCGCGGTTCACCGAACGAGCCTTACTGTCTGCCCTACACTGTCAGGGCGCTGGCCGAGCTGTTGGGAACGTCGGCAGCCGAACTGGCGCAGGTCACGAACCACAACGCCCGGCGGGTGTATGGGTTGGGCTGAAGGTCGAGCAGGTCACATTTGGTTGCCGACCGCCGGTCGGTTCGTTACCGTCTCGTTATCTAACCTGGGCCACCTGAGGCCCCATTGCCGTGTCGTGAGGTTTTTGTCTTGAACGCTTTGACCAGACTGCATCAGGCGCCATCGCCGATGCTGCGGCTTCTGGTCGGCGCTTTACTACTGGTGCTGACCTTCGCCGGCGGCTTCGCGGTCGCCAGCGTCAAGACCGTGACGTTGGACGTTGACGGAACTCCGATCACCGTGACCACCATGCGCTCGCGTGTCATCGACGTCGTCGCCGAGAACGGCTTCGGCCTCGGCGAGCGCGACGATGTGAGCCCCGCCCGCCACGCGCCGATACATGACTCCGACACCATCTTGGTCCGTCGCGGCAGGCCGCTGCAGGTGTCCCTGGACGGTCGCGAGCCCCAGCAGGTGTGGACAACGGCGCTCTCGGTGGACGAGGCGCTGGCCCAGCTGTCCATGACCGACACCGCCCCCGCTGCGGCGTCGCGCGGCAGCCGGGTCCCGCTGGCCGGAATGGCGCTGCCGGTCGTCAGCGCCAAGACCGTCACGATCGACGACGGTGGCGTGATGCGCACGGTGCACCTGGCCGCGCCCAATGTCGCCGAACTGCTGGCCGCCGACGGCGCCCCGCTGGAGCAGGCCGACAAGGTCATCCCGGCGGCATCGAGCCCGGTTACGGAGGGCATGTCGATCCTGGTGACCCGGATCCGGGTCAAGCAGGTCACCGAGCGGGTGCCGCTTCCCCCGCCCGCCCGTCGCATCGAAGATCCGACCATGAACGTCAGCCGCCAGGTCGTCGACGACCCGGGCACCCCGGGCACCCAGGACGTGACCTACTCGGTGGCCACCGTCAACGGCGCCGAGACCGGCCGGCTGCCGGTCGCGAACGCGGTGGTGGATCCGGCCCGCGACTCGGTGCTGCGGGTCGGTGCCAAGCCCGGCACCGAGGTGCCGCCGTCGGTGTACGGCGCTGCGTGGGACCGCATCGCCAACTGTGAGTCGCACGGGAACTGGGCGATCAACACCGGCAACGGTTTCTACGGCGGCGTGCAGTTCGACTACGGCACGTGGGTGGCCAACGGCGGGCTGAAATACGCTCCGCGCGCAGACATGGCTACCCGCGAAGAGCAGATCGCGATCGCGGAGGTCACCCAGGCCCGCCAAGGCTGGGGCGCCTGGCCAGTGTGCAGCGGGAGGCGCTGACCATCGGGCTACTCGGGGCCGGTGACATCAGGGCCCTGGCAAACGAACTCGACCTGCGGCCCCGGAAATCGTTGGGGCAGAACTTTGTTCACGACGCAAACACGGTGCGCCGGATTGTGGACGGCGCCGGTATCAGCGCCGACGATCATGTCCTCGAAGTCGGGCCCGGGCTCGGCTCGTTGACCCTGGCGCTGCTGGAGCACGGCCCGACGATGATCGCCGTCGAGAAGGATCCGGTGCTGGCCGCCCGGTTGCCGCAGACCATCGCCGAACACGCGCCCGCTGACGCGACCCGGTTGGAGGTGCTCGGCCGGGATGTCTTGACCCTGCGCCGCGACGAGGTGGCGACCGCCCCGACGGCGGTGGTGGCAAACCTGCCCTACAACGTGGCGGTCCCGGCGTTGCTGCACCTGCTGTCGGAGTTCGACTCCATCCGCACCGTGACGGTCATGGTGCAGCTGGAGGTGGCCGAGCGACTGGCCGCCGAGCCGGGTGGCAAGGACTACGGGGTGCCCAGCGCCAAGGCGAGGTTCTTCGGTGCGGTGCGCCGCTGCGGCACGGTGCCGCCGAGCGTGTTCTGGCCGGTACCGCGGGTGAATTCCGGGCTGGTGCGCATCGACCGGTACGACGCCGCTCCGTGGCCGATCGACGACGCATTTCGCCGGCAGGTCTTCACTCTGATCGACGTCGCGTTTGCCCAGCGCCGCAAGACTATTCGCAACGCATTCGCCGACTGGGCGGGATCGGGCGCGCGGTCTGCCGAGCTGTTGGAGGCGGCCGGCATCGATCCGATGAGCCGCGGCGAGACACTGGCGATCGCCGACTTCGTGCGCCTGCTTCAGGTATCGGCAGGCTTGGGAGGCCCAGCATGCGACAGCAGTGCGCGGCACAACTCCTCGACGAAATCGGTGCAGGACTCGTAGCGGCGCGCCGGAAACTTCGCCAGCGCACGTTGCACGACCACATCGGCCGCCCGCGCCGCTGGACCGAGCGTGTCGGGCAGCGGTGGGGGGAGCAGTCGCAGGAGCGCATCTGGAAGCTCATCTACTCCTCCAACGTGCAGAAGGAGTTTGTCGCCGAGGCCACCCCCCGGCCGATCCCCGAGCAGTACGGTCCGCTGCGCGGGCTGGCTCCCGCCTCGGGGGCGGGGTACGTCCTG
>CAXYUC010000236.1:0-4988 GCA_964292075.1 uncultured Mycolicibacter sp. | reverse complement strand
CGTCGGAATGGCACAGGCCCGCCGCGGCCATGGGGACCAAGACCTCGCCGGCGCGCGGCGGATCGAGTTCGAACTCCTCGAGCGACCAGGGGCCACCGTAGGTTCGCAGGATCGCGGCGCGACTTCTCATCTCGCCGGGTCTACCGGTCCGGCAGTGCGTGCTCGATGATCGGCCGGCGTGGCTGCGGCTCCCGTTCGCGGCGTTTGGCCGCCAGGTACACCTGGGCGGTCTCGTCGGCGACGGTGTGCCAATCGAAGTCGGAGCTGAGCCGCTCGCGGGCGGCGACGGCGCGACGCTGGGCGGCGGCTGGGTCATCGAGCACATGGCAGACGGCCGCGGCCAGGGCCGGCACGTCGCGCGGCGGGCACGACATACCGGTTTCGCCGTTGATCACCGCCTCGCCCAGTCCGCCCACGTCGGCCACCACCAGCGGCGTCCCGGCGGCGGCGGCTTCCAGTGCCGCCAGGCCGAACGGTTCGTAGTGACTGGGCAGTGCCGCGGCGTCGGCCCGGTGCAACAGTGCCAACAGCTCGTCGTGGTCGACTCGGCCGATGAACCGGGTTGCCTTGAGTACCCGGTTCTTTCGGGCGCACTCAACCAGCCAGTCCTGCTGCGTGCCGTCGCCGGCGATGGTCAGCGTGGTCCCCGGGTGGGCGCGCCGGATCCGCGGCAGCGCCGCGATGATGTCGTGCACGCCCTTCTCGTATTCGAGTCGCCCGACGAACAGGATTTCCGGTGGACCGCTGCGGGGCTGGCGGCGGGCGAATGGCCACCGGGCGGCGTCAATGCCGTTGCGGATCACGGTGGTTTCGGCCAGTCCGGGGCCGAAGAGGTCGGTGATTTCATCGCGCATCGAGGCCGAACAGGTGATCAGCGAATCGGATTCGCGGACCAGCCACGACTCCGCCGCGTGCACCTGACGGCTCAACGCACCTGACACCCAACCCGAGTGACGTCCGGCTTCGGTGGCGTGAATCGTGGAAACCAAAGGGACGTCGTAGAATTCGGCGAGCGCAATGGCGGGGTGGGCCACCAGCCAGTCGTGGGCATGCACCAGATCGGGACGCCACAGGCGTTGGCCGCCGGCGATTTTGAGTGACAGTCCGGCGCGGGCCATCGAATGACCCATCGCCAGCGTCCAGGCCATCATGTCTTCGCCGAAAGAGAACTCGTGTGGGTCTTGGGCCGCGGCGACCACCCGCACGCCCTCGCTGATCTCGTCGGAAGAGGGGTGCGTACTCGGGTCGGTGCCGTCGGGGCGCCGGCACAGCACGACGACGTCGTGTCCGGCGGCGGCCAGCGCGGTCGACAGGTGATGGACGTGCCGACCCAGCCCACCGATCACCACCGGCGGGTATTCCCACGACACCATCAGGATCTTCACGCGGCGGGTCCGTTCTGACGCGCACCGTCGCGGTGCGAGATCCGGAAGCGGGGGGTCACCGTGGCAGCCTACGGGCATCTAGCGCGCCGAACAGACCGTCGGCCCGATTCCAGCCGTCGGCCAAGCGCTGCGCGGTGTCTCGGTGGCCGCCGGCCAGTGCGTCGGCGATCTCGCGGGTGGCGTGCGCGTGCAGCTGCGCGCGGTAGCGGGCGTAGTCGGCTGCGGAGTCCTTGCTGACCATGAACGGCCAGTCGCTGGAGACCGTCAGCAGCGCTTCGCGCAGGATCTGGTCGGCGACCCGGTCGCGCGGGGTGGGGCCCGATGGCGCCGACGTCTGCGCCAAGGCCTTGTCGACGGCGCCCAGGGCGGTCTCGGTCACCTCGGAGTTCAGCTGCACCAGGTCGGCGACCTTCTCGCCGGACCACACCCGCCAGTCCTTGCCCGAACCCCACGAGCTGGGCGGCAGTTCGACGGCCTCGCCGACGAATCCGGCGTTGATGGCATCGGTGAGCGTGCCGACGCGGACCCCCGCTTCGGGCAGTGCCCGCAACACCCGGGCCAGCCAGGTCGGTCCCTCGTACCACCAGTGGCCGAACAGCTCGGTGTCGAATGCGGCGACCACGTGGGCCGGTCGGCCGATCCGCTCGGACTCGGACCGCAGCCGGGCGCGGACCACCTCGACGAAATCGGCGACGTGGGCATCGATCGCGGCATCGGCGCGCTGCGGGTCGTAGGGCGCCTTCTGCTCGGGCGAGACGTTGCGGCCCGTTACCCGCGACGGCTTCAACCCGGTGCGGTGGTCATAGGTGTGGAAATCCCGGTAGGCGTCATGTCCGGGATAGCCCGACTTCGGCGACCACACCCGATAGCTGACGGCAAGGTCGCGGCCGAACGCGATCACGTCGGAGTCACCGACCGGCCGGCCCAGGGTGGTGTCGCCGCGCAGCGACGGGCCGTCGACCATGAAGTGCGAAATGCCGGCGGCCGCGTACTCGGTCTCCAGGCCGGGCGTGTAGGCGCATTCCGGCGCCCAGATTCCGGTGGGGGTGTGGGCCAGTCGCGCCCGGGCGTCGGCCAATCCCTCGTGCAGCGCGAACTGGCGCAGTCGTGGCGCCAGCAGCGGCTGGAACGGGTGGGCCAGCGGACCGCCCAGCAGTTCCACCGTCTGCGCCTGCACCAGTTCCCGAAGCAGCGGGCTGGCGCCGTGGCGCCAGAGCAGCGCGAACTCCTCGAGAGCCTGTTCGGCTGCGGCGCATTCGTGCAGCCCGAACGGGCGGATGTCGGCCAGGGTGGTGGCCTGGGTGGCGCGCAGCTGCCAGTTCGCCAGCCAGTGGTGCATGCCCTCGAGGCAGTACGGGGCGTCGAGTTGGGCGGCGACCACCGGTGTCACCCCGAGCGTGAGCAGATTTCGCCGGCCTTCGGCGGCCAGCGTCCGCAGCACCCGCACCAGCGGCAGATACGCCGCCGACCAGGATTGGTAGAGCCACTCCTCACCGACGGGCCAGCGGCCGTGGTGCGCCAGCCAGGGCAGGTGGGTGTGCAGCACCAGGGTGAACAGACCCGGTACCGAGCCGTTGGATTCTTCGGTCACCGGCGCACCGCGATCGCCACCAGATCAAGGCTTTCGTCGATGTCGCGCTGCGCGGCGTCGAGGATGTCGAAGTCGTCGCTGGTGACGCCGGCGACATCGGCCAGCAAGTCGGCCGGCCAGGGCGCGTCGGCGACCGCCCGCGCGATCTGGGCGTCGATGATCGAGCCGCCGTGCCGGGCGTCCATCGCCCGCAGCGCGGGCCCATGAAAAACTCCGTAGACCCCATCGATTTCGAATCCGCCCTCGAGCAGCAGCTCGGTGAGCTCGGCGGCATTGAGCTCTCGGGTGTGGAACGGGTTGATCGGAGTGTCCCGGCCGGGGGAGAACGTGATCCGGTTGGGAGTGGACACCATCAGCAACCCGCCGGGTCGCAGCACTCGGGCGCATTCGGCGATGAACTGCCCCTGGTCCCAGAGGTGCTCGATGACTTGGAAGTTGACCACCACGTCCACGGCCGCGTCGGGCAGCGGCAACTCGGCGAGGTTTCCCTGGACGGCTTCCACCCGCGGGTAGCGGGCCCGGACGTGGCCCCCCGCCGCGTCGTCGTAGTCCACGCCGATCACCCGCTGGGCCACCCGCGCGATCAGGTCGGCGCCATAACCCTCGCCGAACCCGGCCTCTAGGACTTCGCGGCCGCTGCAGCGTGGCGCCAGCTGCTGGTAGACCACCTCGTGACGCCGGAACCAGTAGTTCTCGACGTCGAGCCCGGGGATGGTGCGCTCCCCGGTCAGCGTCAGCGCGGCATCGCTGGGCGGCGTGCCGGTGGGGTCTCCGGCGGCATTCGTTGATTTCATCGCACAGGCAGGCTAACGCGAAGGGCGCGGTCCACGAACCGGCTACCCCACATGGCTTTATCACGACCCGCTACGCTGTACACGCGAACCGCACTAAGTTACCGGTGAGTAACATTCTCGTGCGGCTGCGTGAATCGCTACCCAGTCTTGTGGCTCGCCGCTGCAGGACCCCTTCGAGGAGGACGAACCACACTCATGACGAACATCGTGGTCCTGATCAAACAGGTCCCAGACACCTGGTCGGAGCGCAAGCTCACCGACGGTGACTTCACGCTGGACCGTGAGGCTGCCGACGCCGTGCTCGATGAGATCAACGAGCGGGCCGTCGAAGAGGCTCTGCAGATCCGGGAGAAGGAAGGCGCCGAAGGCACCGTCACCGTGCTGACCGCCGGCCCGGAGCGGGCCACCGAGGCGATCCGCAAGGCGCTGTCGATGGGGGCTGACAAGGCCGTGCACATCCTCGACGACGGCATGAAGGGTTCCGACGTCGTCCAGACCGGTTGGGCGCTGGCGCGCGCGCTGGGTGCCATCGAGGGCACCGAGCTGGTCATCGCCGGCAACGAGTCGACCGACGGTGTCGGTGGTGCGGTTCCGGCGATCATTGCCGAGTACCTGGGTCTGCCGCAGCTGACTCACCTGCGCAAGCTGACCGTCGAGGGCGGCAAGGTCACCGGCGAGCGAGAGACCGACGAGGGCGTGTTCACCCTGGAGGCTTCGCTGCCGGCCGTGGTGAGCGTCAACGAGAAGATCAACGAGCCGCGCTTCCCCTCCTTCAAGGGCATCATGGCCGCCAAGAAGAAGGAAGTCACCGTGCTCAGCCTGGCCGAGATCGGCGTCGAGGCGGACGAGGTCGGTGTCGCCAACGCCGGTACCAAGGTGACCGCTTCCACTCCGAAGCCGCCGAAGACCGCTGGCGAGAAGGTGACCGACGAGGGCGATGGTGGCACCAAGATCGCCGGGTACCTGGTTGCCCAGAAAATCATCTAAGCGATCCCCGGACTCTGAGGAACAGAAAACATGGCTGAAGTACTTGTGCTCGTTGAGCACGCTGACGGAGCGCTGAAGAAGGTCAGCTCCGAACTGATCACCGCCGCGCGGGAGCTCGGCGAGCCGTCCGCGGTCGGCGTGGGGGCCCCCGGCACCGCCGCCCCGCCGGTGGGCGGGCTGGAGGGAGCCGGCGGCGCCACGATCTTCCGCGCCGGGTCCGCCGTGGGGGGC
>CAXYUC010000235.1:0-5040 GCA_964292075.1 uncultured Mycolicibacter sp. | reverse complement strand
CGGCGGGTAGCGCAGCGGCGATCTGGTCAAAGGCTTCGTCGGTAAGGGCGGCCGAGACGAACCAGGCCTCGAAGGCACTGCACGGCAGGTAGACGCCGGCTTGCAGCAGGGCGTGGAAAAACGCCGGGAAGCGCCAGGTCGCGCTCGCGCGGGCGGCGGCGAAGTCGGTGACAGGCTCGTCGGCGAAGAACACGCTGAACATGTTTCCGGCTCGCGGAATCTGGTGCGGCACACCGGCATCTGTCAGCGCGTCGGCCAGCATCGCGGTCAGCCGGTCGGCATTCTTGTCGAGCGCGGCGTACACGTCGTCGTCGGCGGCGCGCAGTGTGGCCAGGCCGGCTGCGGTGGCCACCGGGTTCCCCGACAGCGTGCCGGCCTGGTAGACCGGCCCCAGCGGCGCCAGCCGGTCCATTACTTCGGCCCGCCCGCCGAATGCCGCGGCCGGCAGTCCACCGCTGATCACCTTGCCGAAGGTGAACAGGTCGGCATCCACCGGATCGATGCCATACCAACCACTTCGACTGACCCGGAAGCCGGTCATCACCTCGTCGATGATCAGCAGCGCCCCGTGTTCGGCGGTGATCGTCCGCAGTTCGGCGTTGAAGCCGGGCGCCGGCGGCACCACGCCCATGTTGCCGGGGCTGGCCTCGGTGATGACGGCGGCGATCTGGTCGCCGAATTCGGCAAAGGCCCCGCGGACTGCGTCGATGTCGTTGTAGGGCAACACGATCGTGTCGGCGGCGGTGGCGCCGGTGACCCCTGGCGACGACGGCAAGCCCAGGGTGGCAACCCCGGATCCGGCGTCGGCGAGCAGCGCGTCGACGTGGCCGTGGTAGCAGCCGGAGAACTTGACGACCTTGGCCCGGCCGGTGAAGCCGCGGGCCAGCCGCAGCGCGCTCATGGTGGCTTCGGTGCCGGAGTTGACCAGCCGGACCTTGGCCACCGCCGGCACCCGGGCGATGATCTCGGTCACCAGCTCGGTCTCACCGCGGGTGGGCGCCCCGAACGACAGGCCGGTTCCGACGGCGTCGCGGACCGCGTCGACCACCGCGGGGTGGGCGTGACCCAGGATCATCGGCCCCCAGGAGCAGACCAGGTCCACGTAGCGGTGGCCGTCGGCGTCGATCAGCCAGCAGCCTTGCGCCTCGGTGATGAAGCGGGGCGTGCCCCCCACCGCTGCGAACGCCCGGACCGGTGAGTTGACTCCGCCGGGGATCACCGCGCAGGCCTCGGAGAACAACCGCTCCGATACCGCTGTGGCTCGATCCGCATTACCCACGGCGACCAGTGTCCCAGCTCGCGCGACCTCACTCGACTACAGGGTGTAGTTGAGGGTTGAAGTGGGTCGGCGGCCGGGGTTGGATGGCAGTCATGCAACTACCGCAGCGACTGGCCCGCTTCAACCGGCGCGTCACCAACCCGATCCAGCGACTGTGGGCGGGCTGGGCGCCCTCCTTCGGGATCCTCGAGCACGTCGGGCGGCGCTCCGGCAAGCCCTACCGCACCCCGCTGAGCGTGTTCAGCACCGATAACGGGGTGGCCATTCTGCTGACCTATGGCCCGGACCGGGACTGGCTGAAGAACATCGCCGCCGCCGGCGGTGCCAGGATGCGCCGGCACGGCAAGACCTTCGGCGTCACCGATCCGCGGGTGGTGAGCCGCGACGAGGCGGCCGAGCACGTGAGCCCAGGTAGCCGCAGGGTCTTCGCCCGGCTGCCGTTCGAGCAGGCGGTGCTGCTCACCAGGCAGGGCTAGCGGTGCAGTTCTCCGAGCGACGCGCCCGGTTCAACCGGGTCGTGACGAATCCGCTGTTCCGCCCGATCTCCGGCTGGGTGCCGATGTGGTCGATCGTCGAGCACACCGGCCGGCGCTCCGGCGCAACCTACCGCACCCCGGTCTCGATGTTCCACACCGCCGACGGCGTCGCGGTGCTGCTTCCGTACGGAACCGGCCGCGACTGGGTGAAGAACCTCCAGGCCGCCGACGGCGGACGAGTCAGGGTCGGCGGGAAGACGTTCACCGTGACGAACCCGCAGGTGGTGCCGACCGAGGAGGCGCTAGGGCTGCTGAAGGCGCCCTGGCGGCAGCTGCTCGGGCGCGCCGGGGTACCGCACACCTTGTTGCTCACCCGCGCTTGAGGCCGATGTCGGACGTCGACGTTCCGGAGACCCCGGACTGCGCGCTCGCGTGGCTGCTGGCGCCGGTGACGGTGCCGACCTTCCTCGACGAGCTGTGGGGCGCCGCCCCGCACCACATCGGCCGGGGCCGCACCGACTACTTTGACCGCCTGCTGGCCGGGCCATCGGCGGTCGAGCATCTGCTGGCGGCGTTGGGCACCGAGCCGTCCGCCGTGCGCCTGGTGCGCGGCGCCGATCACCTGCAGCCCGAGCAGTACACGTTGCCCGACGGCACCCTGGACGCGGCGCGGGTACGCGCTGAGCTGCACAGCGGCTACACCATCATCTGCAACAACATCGAGAAGTACCTGCGCACCATGTCGACGCTCACCCACGGAGTCGAGGTCGAACTGAACTTTCCCACCCATGTCAACGCCTACATCACCCCGCCGGCCGCCACGGGCTTCCTGCCGCACTACGACCACCACGACGTGCTGGTACTGCAGATCCAGGGCAGCAAGACCTGGTATTTCTACGGCGACGATCCGGTCCCACCGCACCTGATGCAACAGATGCACGAGGTCGACCCGGCCGGTCTTCCGAAGCCGACGAGTCTGCACCTGAAAGCCGGGGACACCCTCTACCTACCGCGAGGCCGGGTGCACTCCGCCGAGACGGGAGCCGAACCGTCGGTACACCTGACCGTCGGTATCCACGTCCCGACGGTGCTCACGCTGCTGACCCACGCCCTGCACATGTTGAGTCTGCGCGACGACGTCGTGCACACCCGGTTGCCAGCGAAGCACCTGGACGACCCGCAGGTGCGGGCGAGCCTGGGCACATTGATCCATGCCGGACTGTCCGCGATCGAGTCCCCCGACTCCCTCGCGGAAGGCCTTGGCGCCATGCAGGATTTTCTGGTGCGGCGGGCCCGCTGTCCGGTCGTCGGGCAGGTCAGCGACACCGTCGGGCTCGACGTCGACACCTGGGTGCGCAAGCAACAGCCGCTGTACTCCCGAGTGACCACCACGGCCGACGGTGTCGGCCTGCAGTTCGCCCAGCTGATCGTCACGGCCCGTCCGGACCACGAGTCCGCGATGCGATTTCTGTCCGAACGCACCGAGCCGTTCCGGGTCGGCGAACTTCCCGGACTGGCCGCCGCGCAACAGATTGAGCTGGTCCGCGGCCTGATCATGAGTGGCTTTCTGGTGCGGCCACCCGCCCGTTAAACCCGCCGAGGTACATGACCTGCCATAAATGCGAACGAATCCAGAGTTGGGGTCCCGCATTCCGAGGAAATTTCCAGGTAATGGCCAAGATTTGAGGTTTAGACTTTCGGCTATCCACCGCGCGAAAGGCGGCAATGACGGAGCCGATCTGGATGGCGTCACCACCGGAGGTGTACGCAGCCTTGCTCAGTAGCGGTCCGGGCGCGGGGCCATTGTTGGCGGCTGCCGCGATGTGGGATGCGTTGAGTACGGAATACACCGACGTGGCACAAGAACTGTCCACCATGCTTTCGGCGGTGCAGGCGGGATCATGGCAGGGCCCGAGCGCGGAATCCTATGTGGCGGCGAATGTCCCGTATCTGGCCTGGCTGGCGAAAGCCGGCGCGGACAGCATGACGTTGGCCACCCAGCATCAGACCGCCGCCACCGCCTACACCACTGCGCTGGCCGCCATGCCGACGCTGGCCGAGCTGGCTGCCAACCACACCATTCACGCCGTGCTGGTGGCGACGAACTTCTTTGGGATCAACGCGATTCCGATCGCTCTCAATGAGGCCGACTACACCCGGATGTGGGTGCAGGCGGCCACCACCATGTCGACGTATCAGGTGGTGGCTGGCGCCGCGGTGGCGTCGTCCCCGGCGGCGTCGACCGCCCCGACGGTGCTCAACCCCAACACTCCTCAGCACCGCGACCACCAGCACCGGACCGACCAAGCACCCACCCAGGACTTCGGCAACATCTTCCAGGAGAGCTGGTGGACCACCCGGATCGCCGAGATCAACGAGGCCATCCAGGCCGATCTTTCCAGCAACAATCCGCTCGCCAGCCTGATCAGCGATCCGGTGCTGATGACGATCGCGCCGCACTACGCGGGGGAGATCGTGCTCGGAATGGCGCCTCCAGTGACGGCACTGACCGAGACCATGCTCGGCCTGGTCGCACCGGTGTCACCGCTGGCCGGCTTCGCAGGCGGCGCCGGTCTGGCCGGCCTGGCGGGTATCAATGTTCCCGCCGCACCGGCGTTGCCCGCCCTGAACCCACAGCCCGTGCCCGCCGCCGCGCCATCGGCTCTGCCGGCCCCGCCGGCCCCCGCCCCGGCGGCCCCCCCGGCCATGGCCCCGCCGACACTGGCCCCGCCCGCCGCCACCGTCGCCGGTGGCGTCCCGGTGATGCCGCCGCCGGCCACCGGGGTGGCCGCAGCATTCCCGTACCTGATCGGTGGCGGTCCCGGTGTTCGAGTGCAGGCGCGGATGCCCACGCCAGGGGGCGGAGCACAAGCGACACCACCCCCCGTCACCGCTACCACGATGGCCACCACTGCATCAGCACAAACGACCCGCCGACGTCGGCGCGGTGCCCTGACCGATCCCGGCTACCGCTATGAATACCTCGACCCGGACGATATGACCGCGGCGTCGGAACACGGCGCGGGCCAGCTGGGGTTCTCGGGCACCGTCCGACATGAGACCGGCTCTGCGGTAACCGGTTTGACCACCCTGACCGAGAGCGCCGCGGGCCTTACCGTCCCGATGCTGCCGCATACTTGGGAGCCTCCCGAAGACCCGGATCGGCTCGGGTGGGCCGGGCCGGTCACCCGCTTGGGCTGCCGGGCGCCCCGGCCCGCCCCGACCCGGCAGGCTACCCCGGCTACGCCCGCAAGCTGTTTGCGGAAAAGCAGGTGCAGCTGCACA
>CAXYUC010000234.1:0-5091 GCA_964292075.1 uncultured Mycolicibacter sp. | reverse complement strand
CCGGCCAGTCAGGCCGCGTGACCGAAACTGTCACCTATCCGTGCAGCAGACCCGTCCGAGCCCGTTCCCGCTGACGAAGGCGACCCTGGAGCTGATGACCACTCCGCAGCAGCCCGGGCACAGCGCTGCACAACTCGACGCGGCCAACAACGCCACCCAACAAGCCATCGAAAAGTCGCCCCACACAAGAGATCCCCTGCTCGCACCGAGTTACCCGGCAATAGCGGGACAGGACCTGCGCGGCTTCGGCTGGGATATCGATACGGTCCAGTCCAGCCCGCGCGGCATGATCTTTCCCGTCGGCAGCTTCGGTCACACCGGCTTCACCGGCGTGACACTGTGGATGGACCCGGGGTCGGACACCTACGTGGTCGTCCTGGCGAACGTGATCCACCAGCGCGGCGGTCCCCCTATCGCGAACCTCAGTGGCGATGTCGCCACAGTGACCGCCCGGGCCCTGCACCTTTATGACAGTTAGGCTCGGCTACAGCTCCGCGACCCGCCCGTTCTCGACCCGCCAGGAGCGGTCCAACCGGACGTTCTGCAACATCCGCCGGTCATGGGTCACCAGCAACAAGGCACCGTCATAGGTTTCCAGAGCCTGTTCGAGTTGCTCGATGGCGGCAAGATCAAGATGGTTGGTCGGCTCGTCGAGAACCAGCACATTGGTGCCGCAGGCCTGCAGCAACGCCAGGCCGGCGCGGGTGCGCTCCCCAGGCGAGAGGTCGTCGACCGGGCGTTCCACATGGTCAGCGGTCAGCCCGAACTTCGCCAACAGGGTTCGCACGTCGGCGGTCGACCATTCCGGCACCCGCTGCTCGAAGCGATCGACCAGCCGGGTGGGGCCGGTGAAAGCGGCGCGCGCCTGGTCGATCTCGCCGACAGCCACGTTCGCGCCCAAACTTGCGCGGCCCTCATCGGGCTGTCGACGGCCCAGGAGGAGTTGCAGCAGCGTCGACTTCCCCGCCCCGTTGGGCCCGACGATCCCGATCCGCTCGCCGGCATCCACCTGTAGCGACACCGGACCCAAGACGAATTCGCCTTGCCGCACAACAGCATTGTCCAGTGTCGCGACGACTGAACTCGACCGCGGCGCAGCGCCGATGGTGAACTGCAGGGTCCATTCTTTCCGCGGTTCGACGACCTCCTCAAGACGGGCGATCCGGCTCTCCATCTGACGCACCTTCTGCGCCTGCTTCTCACTGGACTCGGAGGCGGCCCGGCGCCGGATCTTGTCGTTGTCGGGCGCCTTACGCATCGCGTTGCGGACACCCTGACTCGACCATTCCCGCTGGGTGCGGGCCCGCGCCACCAGGTCGGCTTTCTTTTCGGCGAACTCCTCGTACTGGTCACGGCGGTGCCGGCGGTTGATCTCCCGTTCCTCGAGATAGCTTTCGTACCCGCCGCCGAAGACGGTGGTGGTGTTCTGCGCCAGGTCCAATTCGAGGATCCGGGTGACGCTGCGGGCCAAGAACTCCCGATCGTGGCTGACCAGCACCACACCGCCGCGAAGATCGCGGACGAACTGCTCCAGGCGGGCGAGCCCGTCGAGGTCGAGATCGTTGGTCGGCTCATCGAGTAGGACGATGTCGAAGCGCGACAGCATCAATGCCGCCAGGCCCACCCGCGCCGCTTGCCCACCCGACAACCCGACCATCAGCGTCGACTCCGGCCGGACCGCCTCGCAGTCCAGTCCCAGGTCGGCCAGCACCGCCGGCACCCGTTCGTCGAGGTCAGCCGCGCCGCTGGCCAACCAGTGATCCAGTGCCGCGGAGTAAGCTTCGGCCGGATCGGTGTGCGCAGCAACCTGATCCGGATCCGCCAATGCCGCAGCCGCCGCGTCCATGTCCCGTGTCGCTTGCGCGCATCCGGTCCGGCGCGCGATATAGCCGGCGACGGTTTCCCCCGGCACCCGCTCGTGTTCCTGTGGCAGCCAACCAACGAACGCGTCGGCCGGGGCGACGTCGACCGTCCCCTCGAGCGGCTCCAGTCGCCCGGCCAGGATCCGCAGCAGGGTGCTCTTACCCGCGCCGTTGACGCCGACCACGCCGATCACGTCGCCCGGCGCCACGGTCAGGTCGAGTCCCTCGAAGAGGGTGCGGTGGGCGAACCCGCCGGCCACATCCTTCGCGACAAGCGTTGCGGTCATCGGTACATGGTCGCACCGGCTGAATGGTCCGAGCGCAGTCGGTTCACTGCGTGCGAGTGTCGGCGGCCGCAGATTCGCTGGGCCTTCGCTGTCACTTCTTCTCCTCCGTATGCTCCCGCCCGCATGAGACGAGTTGAGACACATTACGACGAGGTGGCATCCCCGCTGAGAAATGCCACGGAGAGTGCGGCCCTACAAAGTCATGACACCACCCGCTGGGGAGATGACATCCGCGGTGAGACGCCACAACCGTATCCCAACAGGTTCGCGCAAATCTGCCGCGACCACCCCTCTGCTCACAGGCTTGTCCGTCGCATATTGGTCAGTTCTATTCTGTTGCGATGGAACAGGAACGCATCCGTGTGGAGGTCATCGACGGCATCGCCTACGTGACGCTGGACCGAGCCGACAAGATGAATAGCCTTGACCTGCCGATGCTGCAAGCACTGGCGTCAGTCCCCGACCAGCTGGCCCGTGACCGTTCGATACGCGTGGTGATCCTGCGCGGCGACGGCCGGGCGTTCTGCACCGGGCTGGACTTCGCCGGAGCGAAACTGTCCGGGCTGGCCGGCGTGCGCAACTTCGGCAAGTTGCCCTGGCAGAAGACCAACCTGTTTCAGCAGGCTTGCTGGGCCTGGCGCGAGCTGCCGGTTCCGGTGATTGCGGCGCTGCACGGCCATTGCTACGGCGGAGGCCTGCAGTTGGCGTTGGCTGCCGACTTCCGGATCACGACGCCGGATTGCAAGCTTTCGATCATGGAGGCCAAGTGGGGCCTGATTCCCGACATGACCGGAGCCGTCACGTTGCGCGAGCTGCTTTCCCTGGATGTGGCCAAACGCCTGACCATGACGGCAGAAGTGTTCTCGGGTACCGAGGCCCTCGGGTACGGGCTGGTGACCTCGGTTGCCGACGATCCCGTTGCCGCCGCCCAGGATTTGGCAGCACAACTCGCCGAGCGGTCACCCGATGCGTTGGCGGCGACCAAGAAGCTGTTCCACTCGACGTGGACGGCATCCACTCGCCGGACGTTCTGGACTGAATCGGTGTTGCAGCTTCGGCTACTTCGAGGTCGCAATCACCGCTTGGCACGAAAGGCGGGTCGCGACGGCAGACCGGTCTGGGAGCCGCGGTCGTTGGGCTGAGCACCAGCATCGGTGGACCATGGCTCGGCACGCATGCGGCGGCAGGTCAGTTGGTGGTTGGTGGTGATAGGGGTTGGAAGGGTTGGTACCACCACCATTGGGCGCGTTCGCCGGTCGGTCCTTTACAGGGCCGCACCGCTGGCGCGGGTTTCTGCGGGGGGCGGGCCAGCGAACCGGGCTGCAGGGATTGACCGGTGAGGTCGCTGACGACGAGGTGGGTGGCGTCGCCGGTGATGGTGATGCCACCACGGTGATGTAGTCGGTGGTGATACGGGCAGACCAGCACCAGGTTGCTGACAAGTCGGGAAACTACCCCCTGGGAGCCCAGAGGGCGTCGATGGGGACGGCTGCAAGCCGGTCGCCGAGTGGCTGGGCTAGCGGGCCGGTGTGGAGGATGAGGCCGCCGGCGAAGCGTGCGCCGACGCTGTCACGGAGTCGGGTGATCCAGCGAGTGTCTCTGCCCCGCAGAGTTGCCGCAGACTTGATCTCGATCGCGGCGATGCTGCCGTCTGCGGTTTCCAGTATCAGGTCGACCTCAGCACCATCTCGATCGCGATAGTGGAACAGTCGAGGTGTCAGCTCAGACCAGCCGAGTTGGCGCCGGAGTTCTGAGATCACGAAAGTTTCAATGATGGCTCCGGCTGCGTCCGGGTTGACATTCGGTCCGGCTCCAGTAGGTGAGACATTGACGAGGCGAGCGGCCAGTCCGGAGTCGAGGAGCAGGACCTTCGGTCGGTCAACGACGCGCTTCGAAAGGTTGGTCGACCACGCGGGTACGCGGTCGATGAGATACAGGGTCTCCAGGAGATCGAGGTAGGGCGGCAGGGTCCGTACGGGGATCTCGGCGCCGGTCGCCAGGGAACTCAGATTGAGCTCGGATGCGCTGCGCGCAGCCAGGAGTCGCAGAAGCCGCGGCAAGTCGGCGATGCGGTGGAGATTGGAGACGTCAGGTGCATCGCGTTTGACGATGCGGTCGACGTAGTTGTCCAGCCATGCATTTCGGCGTCTGGTCGATGGTCGATTGACGACTTCGGGGTAGCTGCCGGTACAGGCGCGGGTGAGATAGTCATGACGGGTCAGATCACTTTCGTGACCGAGAAAGAGATCACCGGCGAACAGCCGGTCGATGAAGGTCTCGGCGACTCCGGCGAGTTCGCCTTGACTGAATCCGAAGAGCTCGAGGCTCTCGGCCCTGCCGGCGAGACTGTCCTCGGTCGCTGGAAGCTGCAAGAGGTTGGCGGATCCGGTGAGCAGATACCGCCCCGGCCGCTGGTCGGCGTCAACGGCGGCCTTGAGCGCAAGGACCAGTTCTGGGACTCGTTGCACTTCGTCGATCGTGAGCAGCCCGTCGGGGAACTGACGAACGAAGCCGTGGGGATCTGTGGCCGCTGCGGTTCGGGTCACGTCATCGTCGAGCGTGACCAATCGCCCGCCGCGGTGGCGGGTGATCTCGGCCGCCAGGGTGGACTTGCCAACCTGTCGCGCGCCCTGAACGACGACGATCCGTGTGTCGGCCAGTGTCTCCTCGACCCTCGGACGCAGGTTTCGAGCAACGCGGGACGGCGCACTCACCACAACAGCGTATCTCGAGTTCGCCGATTCGCGAGAACAATCTCGCCGATTCGCGGCAGTTATTTCGCCGGTCCGCGGTATATGCGCCCGCCGATTCGCGGAATGTGGCCGGAGCCGGTGCCGTCCCTGTCGGGTGCCAGGACCGGAATCGCCAGCAGGCCCACTAGTGCGGGCTTGGTTGCAAGTCGGCAATCTACCCCCATGACGGAGCGCGCTTCGGCGGTTCCC
>CAXYUC010000233.1:0-5190 GCA_964292075.1 uncultured Mycolicibacter sp. | reverse complement strand
GGTGAAGGCCCGCATCGTCTCCGATGACTGAACCCCGCCGCCGCGGGCGCCCCCGCACCATCGGCGACATCGAATGCAGTCGATGCCACCACCTGGTGCCCAAGATCCGGGCGCGTTGGCCAGAGGGCGCCATCTGCGGACCGTGCTTCACCACCGCCGCCCGCACCTACGGCCTGTGCTCGTTCTGCGGCGCCGACCGCCTCGTGCCCGGCCAAACACCCACCGGCGCAGCGCTGTGCCGCGACTGCGCCGGCATCACCACCAACCTCGACTGCGATAACTGTGGCCGGGAAGCCGAGCGGCTGCGCGGCGGCCACTGCGCCCGCTGCGTCGTCACCGCCGACCTCGAACAGATCCTCGC
This sequence comes from uncultured Mycolicibacter sp., assembly GCA_964292075.1. Taxonomy (GTDB): domain Bacteria; phylum Actinomycetota; class Actinomycetes; order Mycobacteriales; family Mycobacteriaceae; genus Mycobacterium. The sequence continues at coordinate 4,829 of CAXYUC010000233.1, read as the reverse complement.
ACCGCACCACCCACCCGACATGCGCCTCAAACGATTCATCGTCGAGCTCGCCGCAGTCCCCCGCCCGGAAAGCATCATCACCTGGATGCGCCAACCGGCCACCTCCGAACTGCTCACCCTAATTGGCACTCGCGAACTGCAATTGAGTCACGACGCCTTCGACGCGATGCCACCATCAAAGGGCCTTGAGCACCTGCGCGAGATGCTGATCGCGCACCGCATGATGCCCGACCGCGGCGACCGGTACCTCGCCCGTTTCGAGCAGTGGCTAGACCAACGGCTGCAGACGCTCCAGGAAACCCCCACGATCGCGACCCCCATCGAACAATTCGCCCGATGGCATCACCTGCGGCGCCTGCGCGACGACGACGACCCCACACGCAACATGGACAACGCCACGCGCTGCGCCAAACAAGAGATCACCGAAACCGGCAAGTTCCTCACCTGGCTACTCACCGAACACGACACCACCATCGACGACCTCACCCAAGGCCAGCTCGACACCTACCTCAGCGAGGGTACGACGACCCGCACCGCCATTCGCAACTTCTTCCAGTGGCGCGCCCGCGCCGGCATCGCCCCGGCCTTCAAGACCCGTTACCGCGTGGCCCGTAAGACCCCGTTGACCTCCACACGACAGCACCTCGACCTGATCAAACACGTCATCGAAGCCGACCACGTCATCCTCTCCACCCGAATCGCCGCGCTCCTGCTGATGCTATTCGGCACACCCCTTGACCGAATCTGCCGACTCACCCTCGACGACATCGCCACGACCCCCACGCGAACCACCATCGCCCTCGGCGATGTGCCCGCCCCCATCCCTCCGGCCCTACTCCCCCTGTTTCACCGGCACCTTGAGCAGCGGGCCAACAGACGGACGATGAACCACCGCTCCGCATGGCTATTCCCTGGATATACTGCAGGGCAACATATCTCAGAACAATCACTCATGCATCGGCTTCGCGGCCTCGGAATCGACATCACGGCCGCACGCAACGCAGCACTGCACGACCTCACCAAGGAAATCGACGCCGCCTCACTCGCCGACCTCCTCGGCTACTCCACCCAAGTCATGAACATCCACGCCGCCCGCGCCGCAGTCCCCATGGCCACCTACCCCGCCATCAGCCGCCCAGGGCTACGGCCGCGAACCACCTGAACGTCTAGCGCTAAACACGTTGCGCCTGAACGAGATTAATCACGCGCGGCCATTCTTTGAGCTGGCTCGACGGCCTACCGAGCGACGGTCGTGAAGCTGCGCGGTTCGTTTTGACGGCGCCTCAGCAACCGTCACCGAAACCAAGAGCACCACTTGGGGTGACGGGATGGTAGTCGTTTGTTGTTGCTCGCCTTTGCCGTTGGCCCCGCAGATGCCGTTGCCACCAACAGGGTCGCACGGCAGGTAGCGCGCACCCGCGGGCCGTGGCCGACGGTGTTAGCGGCGGATGTCTACGGGCTGGCAGGGTTCGTCGGGGCGGGCGGTGTGGGAAGTGTCAGCTGTATTCGGGGCGTTCCGGGCGCCCCGGGCGTGCCGCCGGCCCCGCCGACACCACCTGCGCCGCCGATTCCTGGTGTGCCGAAACCGACGCCGCCGTTGCCGCCGGCACCACCGGCACCGTCGCCGTTCGGGCCGACCTGCCCGCCGTCACCACCATTGCCGCCTGCGCCGGCGATGCCGCCGTTCCCGCCGTTTCCACCGACCCCGCCGGTGCCGCCGTCAGCGGCCCCGCCGGTTCCGCCGTCGCCACCGGCGCCGCTCTGCAAGGCGCCGGGAGGAGGCGGGGTGGGCAGGTTGGCGGCATTGCCGTTGCCGGTTACCGACGTGGTGGGCAAGGTGGTGTTGCCGAAACCGGTGCCACCGGTGCCACCGTTACCGCCGGCTCCTCCGGTACCACCGTCGCCGGCGCCGCCGCCCCCGCCGCCACCGCCACCGGCTGAGGCGAACCCGCCAAGGCCGCTGCCCCCAGCGCCGCCGGTTCCGCCGTGCCCAGCGGTCCCGCCGCCGCTAATACCACCGTCGCCGCCGTTTCCGCCATGACCGGCCGGACCGAACCCGAGGCCACCGCCACCGCCACCCGTGCCGCCATGGCCGCCGTGGCTGGCAACGGCTTCGTCGACACCGTTGCCGCCGTCTCCTCCGGTGCCTCCATTGCCACCGCCGCTGCTGCCAAACACGCTGCCGAGGTTGCCGTCGCCGCCGTTTCCGCCAGCCCCGGCGAGGGCGCCGCTGCCGCTGGCCGTGCCGCCGGCACCGCCGTCACCGCCGGTGCCACCGTGACTGATGCCGCCGAGCGGGGTGCCCAGTCCACCGTCGCCGCCGTTTCCGCCGGCCCCGGCGATGCTGTCTTGGCCGGTGGCTGCGCCACCGTCACCGCCGTGCCCACCGGACCCGCCGAAGCCGTTGAATATACCGCCAACCCCGCCTGTCCCGCCGTTGCCACCTGCCCCGCCAGTGCCGTGATCGCCGATGGTCGCGCCACCGTCACCGCCGTTCCCGCCGGCCCCGCCGAGACCGATCCCGAAATCACTCGGACTGCCGAACCCGCCGGCACCGCCGTTGCCACCGGCGCCCGCAGCAGCACCCCCAGTGGCATCGGCACCTGCGCCGCCATTGCCGCCCACGCCGCCGATACCGAACAATCTGCCACCGTGGCCACCGTCTCCACCAGTTCCGCCAGAGCCATGGTCGCCTCCGGCGACACCGGCACCGCCGGCGCCACCGGCACCGCCGGCGCCACCGGCACCGCCGGCGCCACCGTCACCGAAGGTATCGGCATTGCCGCCGGCACCGCCATCGGCACCGGCACCGCCGGCGCCGCCAACACCACCATTGCCGAACAAACCGGCCGCGCCACCATCACCACCGGCGACACCGGCCTGTGTTGAGGTCCATCCGTTTCCGCCGTCACCGAGCAACCATCCACCGGCCCCGCCGGTGGGATCAGCCGCGGTGGCGTCAGTGCCGTTGCCAATCATCATGCCCAGCCCGAACGCCTCGCTGAACTTGTTCAACGAGTCGTCAACACTCAGGCCGGTGGGACTGGCCATCCACTCCTCAAGGGACTGGTGCAACGGCAGGTACACATCGTTTTGGAACGCCTCGGCGGCCGGCACCGCCGTCACGGTCACCGAATCACCCAGCAGCCCGCCCGAGGAATCCCCGGCCGACAATGCTGCCACCGGATCAGCGGTGCCGCTGACCGCCAGCGTGCTAACTATCGCGTCGTCGTTGCCGGTCGGGTCGAAGCTCAGCCCGTCCCAGTTGCCCGGATCGAAGACCGTGCCCCAATCAGCCGGATTGAACAGGTCAACAAGCAGGTCTTCGAAGTCCGCGCGTGCCACCGGCGCGCCAGCCAACGGGGACATCCCGAACGCCAAAAACGCCCCCACCGCCGTAGCGGCACCAACCACCGGCGGGCGATAGCGGCGGCGCTCCCCAGTGCGGTAGCAGCCGAACCGATCGCTGTTGTATCCAGCGTCACGTGACATACCCAAACCTCCCAGGGACAAGTGGCGAGCATCCCGTCAACGACGGCGCACCTCGAACGTCAGAAATAGTACCGGAGTCGACTGATAGCGAAACCGCCGAAAACGGGTGCACCCTGGTGTGTCGTGCGGAGAATGTCGAGCATGTTTGGTGGTTGGCGGGTATGGGGTGCGGGATTGGTGGCGGTGCTGGCCGCCATGGTCTTGACTCCGCCCGCTACGGCGGGGGCGGTTCTGCTGGGTGGTGGCGCCGCTATCCACGTCGGTGATGTCGCCTGCACGTTGACCACGATCGGACATGACGACACCGGCGCGTTGGTCGGCATCGCATCGGCGCACTGTGGCGGACCCGACGCCGTGGTGACGATCCCGGGGATCGCCGGGCCGGTGGGCCGTGTAGTACGGGTCAACGACACCCTCGACTACGCGGTGGTCGTCTTCGACGCCGATCAGATCACCCCGATCCCGGATTTTGCGGGGTTCGCGATCGACGGGATCGGCCCGCCACCGCGGCTGCGTGCCCCGGCTTGCATGCAAAGCGGTGCGACGGGGCGTACCTGCTTCCTGATCGGGGGGCGCGGCCTGATACCCGATGATTGGATCATCAGCGCGATCGAGTGCGGAACGCCCGACGACACCGGCGCACCGGTCACCGTCGACGACCGGCTGATCGGCATGATCCAGGGCGGGCTTGTACCGCACAATCCGTTCGGTAGGCCCTGCCCCGACTTTCTGACGGGTCCACCGCCAGTATTCCCGCTGGGTAACCGCCCGAAGATCGTGCTGATGACCGTGATCCTCAACGACATCGAAGCCGACGGCGGACCAGGAGCCGGGTTCGTGCCGATCGGTGTCTGAAGCCGGGCTGGATCACTGTCGGGACACTCGGTCGAGCGAACCTCACCCAGTCGCCACCGAGGTGGCCGAGTCCGTTGCCGATCATGACCCGAGGGCCGTCTACGACAGTTCCCGCTGCGCGGACCCTCCCACGGCTTTCGTCAGTGGCGGGTTTGTCCAGGGAGTCCGGGTGCGCCGTCGGTGCCGCCATTGCCGCCGGCTCCACCGGGCTCGGGTGCGCTGAGCGCACCGCCATCACCGCCATCACCGCCGTTGCCGCCGCGACCGTCACCTGCTGGCCCTACCAGGCCGCCGTTGCCCCCGTTTCCCCCGGTGTTCCCGGAGTTGTTGTCACCGCCGTGGCCGCCGTCACCGCCGGCTCCGCCGCTACGGCCTACAAGGCCGTCGCCGCCCGCTCCGCCGTTCCCGCCGGCCGCACTGTTGCCGCCGTCACCGCCGTTGCCACCGTTGGCGCCGGCTCCGCCGTTGGCAGCACCGCCGGT
>CAXYUC010000232.1:0-5217 GCA_964292075.1 uncultured Mycolicibacter sp. | reverse complement strand
AAGTCGCCAAAACTGCAGGTCAAAGTACCAATAGCATCGATCTACGGCTGTAGTATTAAGGCACCGCTGATTTCGGCGTCTATACCGGAATAGTCGTGCATGTCTATCATTAATGTATAAATTATTGGAGGGCTTCTGCCGGCCCCGGCTGCCGTCGCGACCGGCCGTACGGCCGAACTGCCGAGCGGAATGATGTTGGCGCACTAAGGCAAAGCCTGGCTAACATGGCCGCATGCCGCACACGTCTCGTCGACGTACCCCCAGTGATCTACCCGGATTGGACATCGCCGAACAGAAGTCGTGGCAGAATTTCCTGCACGCCGCGCTGCGCTTTCACACCACGATGGATCGCTGGCTGACCGAAGCGCACCAGCTCTCCGTCATTGACTTGCGGGTGCTGGACATCCTGGACAAGTCCGACGACGGTGCGGCGCGAATGGGCGACCTGGCCGACGCTCTGGGCGCAAACCCACATCACATGACCAAGCGGATCCGGCGACTCGAAGAGCGGGGTTTGGTTCAGCGCGAACAGAATTCCGATGACCGGCGTGGGGTGGTCGCTCGGATCAGCGATGACGGCCGTCGGGTGGCCGGGCGTGCCAGTCTCAACTATGCCCAAGGGGTCAAGACCCACCTCATCGGCACGCTGTCGCGGCGCCAGCTCGCCACCCTTGAGGAGAATTGCCGACGGATCAATTCCGGCCTGAGGCAGGAAGATTCGACGCTCTATGTATCCGGAGCGCACGGTGGCGGGTCCACCGCCAAGCCGCTGCTCTGATCTGCACCAACGCTGTGGCACCCCGAACCGCGGTTTGCCCGCGGAGCGCCTGGCGACCGCGTGAGGCGCCGAGAAAGTGGATGACGGCTGTTCAGGGCGAGGGCTCTACCTTTCGCTACCGCCTGACGCGCAAATTGCCCGTGGTCAGCATCTACCGCCGGGGTGCTCCTGTGCTGATGGCCTGCTAGAACAGGTTCTGATTGCTAGCCGCGAATTAGTTGCCGGTTGAACCAACCGTGAGTGTTTGTATATTTGCTGGAACTGTCGGTAAACATCTCCTAACAGCTCTGATGTTACGGAGGCGGGGCATCCTGGCGTTGCGGCCCGGCGGCGGGTCCCGCTGATGTATGCAGTAAGGATGTAAACCACCCCGATTTTTGTAGCTATTGCGGGAAGGGCTTCGGTACCGTCGCCCGGCGTGGAGGACACAGGTGCTCAAGCCCCGGCGATGCGGCTGCCGGGGCTCGAAGACATCGAACAGAATTCCTGGCAAGTGTTCGTCGAGTCATCGACGGGTCTGCTGGCCGCGCTGAACCGAAGCCTGCTGGGCCGGCACCGGCTTGACCTGTCCGAGCTTCGCCTGCTGGATCTTCTCGCCAAGTCCGACACCGGATCTGTCCGAATGAGCGATCTGGCCGCGGCGCTGACGCTGCTGCGCAGCCGGGTGACCTGGCTGACCCGCCGCCTGGAGAGCCGCGGCCTGGTCCGCCGGATCCCCATCCCCGGTGATGGTCGGGGAGTGCGGGCCGAGCTCACCCCCGAAGGCCGAATGCGGCTGGGCGAGGCCCGCAAAACCTATGCCGAACAGATCCGCCGGCTTTACGTGAATCAGATGTCCCGCCAGCAAATGCTTGCCCTGGGTGCCAGCTGCCACCAGATCAGCGCGTCACTGGAAGCTGCAGACCCTCCGAAAAAGTCGACGCTGGACTGACTCGTTCGACTCACGCCCAATCCGTGGGCATCAAGTCGCCGAATCAACCACCGGTTGTCGCGTCATATAGATACAATCGCCCGGCATGGGGCACCCGCGGGCTCTAGGGCCGCCAGTGTGGGAATTACCGGTGCTCGACGCCGCCGAAAGCACTTGTGTGCACCAGTTTGTGGATACCTCCGATCGCCTGCTCGCAGCGTTGAACGACAGCTTGGTCCGCGCCCACGGATTGACCCTCTTTGAGGTCCTGGTGTTGGACCGGCTGGCCACCTCGGAGACCGGTTCGGCTCGAATGCGGGACCTGGCCCAGGCTTTCGCGCTGGCGCCCAGTCGGGTGACCGCACTGATCGGCCGCCTGGAGACGCAGGCCCTGGTCGGCAGGCGTCCGCATCCAGATGATCGCCGAGCGGTACTTGCCTACATCACCGCCGAGGGCCGGACGCGGTATGCGCCTGCGCTGGTGACCTACGCCCGCGGGATTCGTGCGTACTACCTCGACCAGCTGTCGCGTCAGCAGGCAATCGCCCTCGGTGACGTCTGCCGGCGGACCGGCCTTCTGTAGCGGTGCTGGGCGTCCCTGGAGCCCGCTTCTCCGGCTGGAAGCGCCCGAAGATTGCGCAAAAAAATCTCAGGGAACGCGGCCTTTGGCGGGGATATGAGGAGGTCCGTCACCCGACGGCTCACCCAGGGCGAGTGCCCTCTACCTGCACAGACACGTGTCAACGGCATGTTAGCTAAAGTTCGTCTGATAGACATCCGTGCTACTGCGAAATTCCTTGACACCTGTTTCTACGGCGGGATGTTGAACTTTATCGTCGTGTCAGCCTTGCCCAGGTCAACAGCCATTACGCGCCGACAAGGTGCGGAATAGGCGCGAATGAACGTGTTGCAATTCCTACTCGTCGGTAATTTCCAGTTGAACGATTTTACGGGCCTTCGATGTTTGCTGAAAACACGCGTAGACGCTGTTACCTGGGGTTTTGCCGACCGGCCAAATTGCCGGCGATGTTTTGAATGCATTCCTTTGCGGTTGGGCCATTCCTGAGTGCTGATTTTCAGGTCTCCCTCAGTTACGTTCCGTGTGCTGAGTCACATGACCTGAAGGAGCTCCCTTGCACGCCATTCTTCGCCCCTACGCAACGGCCGGTGTCGTCATCGCCGGACCCGGCCTGATCGCCGCCACGCCGGTGTTGGCGCAGGCGCCGGCACCCGCGGTCGCCTCGGTCGTTGATGTCGCGCTGACCGGGCTGCCCGGTTTCCTTGACACCTGGCAGGACGTCATCAACACCACGAATGCCAACATTTCCACCCTGGTGAACAACTACATGCTGGCCCCCGGGGTGGCCTGGCAGCAGCTATACGCGAATGTGATGGGTTACGCCCAGCAGTTCCTGGACGACCCGAGCAGCAGCACTCTTGCTGCCATTAACACGGAGCTCCAGGAGCACTGGGTAGCGGTGCGTGACGGCTACTCGCTGCCTTTGGACACTTCGGCCGCGACCAAGACCATGGTGCTACACCACACCATCGACGGCGGGGCCACTAGCGGCCATAGCGTGCTGATCAGTCAGGTTCCGAACTTCTTGCCGCCCGGCACGGATGTCGACATGGTGAACTCGGTACTCAACTTCATGACCTCACCGCTGTCGGGCATCATCATGGGCCTGCTGGCCCCGGGCATCAGCCCCTGGGTCGCCCTGCTGAACAGCATCACCGACGGTGACAGCCTGCAGGAGATCATCGCCAACACTGTGGGTGGCTTTTTCAACGGCGCTACCCTCCACCTCGATTCGCTGCTGCCGATGATCAACGACGCCGGTTTCCTCCCGGCCGGCATGAGCCTGGACCGCTTGGACTTCACTTTCGGCGGCCTGTTCAGCACCGGGCAGGTGTCGCTCGCCACCTACCAGGTGATGGGCGCCGGCGGTGCGGTGGAGGCTTCGGTTCCCGTGGTCGGCGGTTCCCTCTTCAACTCTCTCGGCCTGGAAATGGTCGGTGTCCCGATCCTGAACACGATCAATGTCGCGGGCCACGGGATCGGCCCGATCGCCGCCTTGGAGGCATGGGGACAGACCGTCGGGGCGTTGCTGGGCTCGGGCTGGGACGGTAAGAGCGGCGCCGTTGTCGTGACGCCGCCCGCGCTCGGTGTCGAGTGGCCCACCATCCCGGCCGACTTCCTCGATGACGGCGGCTCCAGCGCCGACGCCACCAACCTGTTCGGTGCGTTGGACGGCTGGCTCGACGGCATCTTCGGCTAATCCGCCAACCCCAAAACTCAACTACCCCAGAGCTTTATATCTGATGAAAGGTGTTCCTCAATGAGTCGTCGACACAGCAGCAACCGGCGTCGCGGTCAGCATGAGGCTGGCCAGTCGCGCCGCAAGCGGGTGATCGGTGCCGGTGGTGCAGCCACTGCGTTCCTGGCATTCGGGATGACGCCCCTGGCGGGCCTCCCGTCAGCGCAGGCCGACGATGGCCTGGACTGGCTGTTGGACCTGTTTGGCCCCTCGGCGTCGGTGGCCGATGTCCCGCTGCCCGCTGCCGGCGGATTCTTCGACATGAGCACCATCATCGACCAGTGGATCTATGAGCCCCTTCACTTCGGTGCGGAGGCGTGGATCAACAGCGATCTCGGTGAACTGGTCAACGGCTGGATCAACCAATCCTCCGGCCTGTTCCTGATCGGCGACGGTGCCGACGGAACCGCCCTCGACCCCAACGGTGGTGACGGCGGACTGTGGTTCGGTGACGGCGGGGCCGGCTGGGACAGCGATGACGCGACGCTGGTCGGCGGAAACGGCGGTGCCGCAGGATGGTTCGGTGACGGCGGCGATGGTGGTGCCGGCTTCGAGACCGGCGCCGGTGGTAACGGCGGTGCCGGCGGGTCCTTCATGGGCCTCGGCGGTGACGGCGGGGCCGGCGGTATGGGGGCCGGCGATGGCGGCAACGGCGGGGCCGGCGGCAACGGCGGTGACGCGGTTGGCTGGTTCTTCGGCAATGGCGGCGCTGGTGGTGCCGGCGGCAATGGCACCACGGGTGCCAATGGCAGCTACGCCAATGGCGGTACCGGCATCGGCGGTACCGGCGGCAACGGTGGTGCCGGCGGTACGGGTGGCCGCAGCGGGTACCTCCTCGGCAACGGCGGTAATGGCGGTGCCGGTGGCACTGCTGGAAACGCCGGGACCTCCGCCAACGGCGTCGACGACGGTGTTGCCGCTCATCTGAACGGGGCCGCTGGTGGTGTCGGCGGCAATGGTGGTGCCGGTGGTGCCGCTGGCCTGAAGTTCGACGGCTCGTACGGCAGCGCCGGCCAGGACGGGGCCGCCCCCCGCGGGGGGGCCGGGCCTGTCGGGGGGGGCGGCCACAAAGAGCCCCACCGGGGCTGCCCCCCCCAGGGCGGGCGCCGCCGCCGCACAGGCGGGGCATCCTGACACCTTGTTCATGGCCTGTGAGCGCGGCGTGAGCTTTGGTTACAACAATCTGGTCTCCGACATGCGCTCGCTGGCCA
>CAXYUC010000231.1:0-5263 GCA_964292075.1 uncultured Mycolicibacter sp. | reverse complement strand
GCGCTGGTGATCGGCGCCGACACCACCCCCAAGGGCGCGTTCGCCCCGGTCGGCGGTGAGCGCAAGAACGACCCGGACTGGCAGCGGTTCCACCTGATCGGGGCGATGAACCCGGTGTACTTCGCGCTGCTGGCGCGTCGCCGGATGGACCTCTACGGCGCCACCTCCGAGGACTTCGCCCAGGTGAAGGTGAAGAACTCCCGGCATGGTCTGAACAATCCCAATGCCCGCTACCACAAGGAAGCCACCGTCGCCGACGTGCTGGCCAGCCCGGTGGTCTCCGACCCGCTGCGCCAGCTCGACATCTGCGCCACCTCCGACGGTGCCGCGGCGTTGATCGTGGCCAGCGCGGAGTTCGCCCGCAAGCACCTGGGTTCGCTCGATGGTGTGCCGTCGGTGCGCGCGGTGTCCACCGTGACCCCCCGCTACCCGCAGCACCTGCCCGAATTGCCGGACATCGCAACCGATTCCACTGCCGTGGTGGCCGCGCCCGAGCGGGTGTTCAAGGATCAGATCCTGGACGCCGCCTACGCCGAGGCCGGGATCGGCCCCGAGGACGTCAGCCTGGCCGAGGTCTATGACCTGTCCACCGCGCTGGAGATCGACTGGTACGAGCACCTGGGCCTGTGCGCCAAGGGTGAGGGCGAGCAGCTGCTGCGCAGCGGCGCCACCACCATCGGCGGGAAGGTGCCGGTCAACGCGTCCGGCGGGCTGGCCTGCTTCGGCGAGGCCATTCCGGCGCAGGCGATCGCCCAGGTGTGTGAGCTGACCTGGCAGCTGCGCGGTCAGGCCACCGGCCGGCAGGTCGAGGGCGCCACGGTGGGCGTCACCGCCAACCAGGGCCTGTTCGGGCACGGCTCGTCGGTGATCGTCGCCCGGTAGTTTTCTCCGCGATGACCGAAACCGTCGTCGTCAAGGTCAAGCCGGGCAGCCGCAAAGGCCCCCTGGTCGAGACCGACGACGACGGTCAACTGACGGTCTACGTGCGCGAGCCCGCCGTGGACGGCAAGGCGAACGCCGCCGTCATCCGTGTTCTGGCCGAGCATTTCGGCGTTTCGCGGAGTCGGGTCGAACTGGCGTCCGGCGCGGGCGCGCGCGTCAAGCGTTTTCGGATCGATCGGTAGGCGCCGCGTCGAGGATTCGCACGGTCCCCTGTGAGCCGTCGAGGTCCACCCACGCCCCGTCGGGGATGACCTGGGTGCCGTTGCCGGTGCCGATCACGCACGGTATTCCGAGTTCGCGAGCGATGATTGCGGCGTGTGACAACGTGCCACCCACATCGATGGCCATGCCGGCCACCGCCATGAACCGCACCACCCATGACGGGTCGGTGGTCCGGGCGATCAGCACATCGTCGGCGCCGAGGTCGACGGTCGCGGCGGGATCGGTCACCACGCGGGCCCGTCCGCGAGCCCGGCCCGGACTCACACCGGCACCGGTGATGAGCGACGGTATGACTTCGACGGCGTGCGATGATTGCTCGCTCGGATCACCGGCAAAGGACAGCGGCGGCTCCTGAGCAGCCAATTGCGACCGGATACGTTGGCGGGCAATGATATCGGCCGGCGCGAGATGGACGTTCGACTGGAGCTCACTCAGCGTGTGCCAGACAGCGTTGTCGCCCAGGAAGGACGCCGCGTGCCGGGCGACATCAAGGTCTTGCAGGAAGGCGGATTTGCCGATCTCCCGGCCGACTAACGCTCGGCGTGCCATGGCGATCAGCCGTGCCACCGCCCGACGGCGCGAGCGCGGCACCGATGCGCACAACGCCGCCTCGGCTCGGCGTCGTTCATCACGGCGGGCGTCCAACGCTGCGACGGGATCCCTGGACTGGTCAGCGTCGGCCCATACCCGCGCGGCATGTAGCACCGGCGCGGGATCTTGCCGCCACGACGCAGAGGCGATCTCCCCCTCGTCGGGACCGTGGAACCCGTGCGCAGAAAGAAAGCGGTCCAAGGAGATTCGCCCGCTGACGAGCAGCCACAGATCCCTGGCCAGGTGAGCTTCCGGGAGATCGCCATCACCGGAGAGCAGGTCGATCACTCGGCTCCCTGCCACGGCCTCGACAGCCTGGTACAGGCCTTGGCACACATACGTCTGCAGTGCGTGGGTGATCATTGTTTGCCTGAAACGCACGCCGGCCTCGGTCAGCAAAGCCACCGGATCCGCCGGCGGCTGCCAGGCGTCCCGCTGCCACGCTTGCCAGGACGTCACACTGTCCGCGCGCAAGCGTCGATTCAGCAACGCCAGGGTGATCGGCGCACGGGCCGCCATCCGCAATGCAGTAGCGACCCGGGCCCGCATCGGCGCGACGTCGACGTGTTCTGCCGCCCCGAGAATCTGCTCGCTGAAAGCGCTCGGATCCACACCGGGGATGCGAGCGACCTGGCTCAAAAGCAAGTCAACTGAGACCACCGGCCAGCCCTGCGCAAGGGTGACAAACGACGCGGCCGTGTCGCGCTTTGACACGACGCCCAGTTGGACCTGGCTTTGCCACTGCCCTTCACCGAGTCCCGTCCTCCACACCGACCAGGTAAGAGGTGTCGGCACGCCAGGAAGCGCCTCGCCGACGTTCACGCGACTCCATCGGCTGCCGGGTGGACGTGGCGGATCGTAGAATTCGAGCGCCTTCGTTCTGGCCTCCAGCGCACCGAATGTGGTGATCGGGCGCGCCTGCAGAATCCAGATCTGCCCCTGCTCGTCGAAGGCCCACTCGATGTCCTGCGGGCTTCCGTACCAGCGATCGATACGCAGGGCACACTCGGCGATGTTACGAATCCGCTTGTCGGACAACGGTGGATCCGATGCAGACGGGGCGGCGACATCCACGATGTCCAACGTGGATTTGTCCACCACAACGCGCGTGGGAGTCACCGATCCATCCACCACGTCGCCGGCACCCCCAAGGGCGAATTCGATGATCAGCCGGTCTGTATCGCCGTTCAGCGGGTCCGCGGTGAAGGCGACGCCGCCATAGGCCGGGACGATCTGGCGCTGGACGACGACAGCCATTCCCCCACGGGATTCCAGTTCCCGAGCGTCCCGGTATCGGCGAGCCCGCGCGGACGACGCCGATGCCCAGCAATGGGCCACGGCGGCAATCACCTGCGCGACCCCCCGGACGTTGAGGACCGTCTCGTAGATCCCCGCGTGAGATGCGTCGACGCCGTCCTCGGCCACGGCCGAGGAGCGCACCGCGACGGCGATGTCGCGCCCCAGCGCTTGGTAGCTCGCGACAACCGCGTCGCGGACGTCAGCATCCAGTGATGCGACCGCCCCGCCTGCCTCAGTTCCCGAATGGGCGGGTACGCCGACAACGAACGCATCGGGCACCGGCAATCCAGCCGCCAGCAGCTCTCCCAGGTTGGCGCCCTTGCCGCCGCTGAAGGCGGCATCATGTGCGCGGATATCGCACAGCGGCTTGACGAGTGTCGTACTCATGCACCCGGATTGGTGTCGCGAGCCACGGGTGCCATGACCGACCAACTTATCCGCCGCGCCGCAATCTCGGTAGTTTTCGCCACCTACCCATCCGGACATGGTCCAAGTTCATAGAACGCCGTCCAGCCCCTGAGACCTCACGCCGCGGATGCGACCGCTGGATCTCCCTTGGAGACCACTTCGGGGTGAAGTTACAAATTACATTCATATGTGAGTGAGGCCGTTACGGGAGCGCCGCTAGTCGGCTTTCGCCGTCCTGCTACTACCTCTAGCTGGGCTAATCAGCAGAGGGACAAGGGCCTCGACAGGCCTGGGCCGCCCTATTCGCCCTCGTGGATACATGCAGACTGAAACATGTTCTGATTTGTTGTATACAAATTATGTTCTTCTCAGTTACTCTCATCGCGTTCCATCTCGTGCTGTGCATCACATACCTGGAGGAGTCCCCTTGCACGCCATGCTTCGCCCCTACGCCACCACCGCTGGTGTGGCACTCGTTGGCGCCGGCCTGATCGCGGTCACCCCACCGGCAGCGTTAAGCGCACCACTGGATGTCCAGTCGCGTGCGGTGCAACTGACCAGTGCGTGGGATGACGTGCTTAATGCTGCGTCGGCGAATGTGACGACGATGCTCAACAACTGGTACCTGGCACCCGGTGTGGGCATGCAGCAGTTCTGGGCCAACCAGTTGGGCTACGCCGACCAGTTGGCCAATGACCCGGCCGGTTCCATCAACGCGATCAACGAGCAGATCCAGCTGCACCTCAACGCGGTGATCTCCGGGTTCGCCATGCAGGACATGACGGCGGAAACCCGCGCCACGATCCTCAACCACACCATGGATGGCACCCATCAGCTGATGTTCGGCCAAGTCGCCGGCTATCTACCCGCTGATGTCGATCCCGATCAGATCCTGCCGATCATCGACTACCTGGGCTCGCCGTCGAGCGCGATGCTGATGGGCATCATCGGCCCGGGCATCAGCCCGTGGATTGCGTTGCTCAACGGCATCACCGACGGCGACAACCCCTTCGACATCCTGATCAATATGGGTGGGGCGTTCTTCAACGGCGCCACCCTGAACTTGGATTCGTTGTTGCCGATGATCAACGAGGCCGGTTTCTTCCCGGCCGGGATGAACATGGACCACCTGGACTTCGCGTTCGGCGGGCTGCTGTCCACGGGCACGGCCGCGCCGATCTACCAGGTACTCGGCCCCGGCGGTGAGGTCGCCGCCGAGGTACCGGCGGTCGGTGGGTCGATCTTCCAAAGTGTGGGAATCGAATTCAGTGGGGTCCCGGTCCTGGGAACACTCGACTTGAACAGTGCCGGCATCGGGCCGATCGCGGCCATGCAGGCCTGGGGCCAAACCATCGGCGCCCTGCTCGGCTCCGGCTGGGACGGCAAGGGCGCGGTGGTGGTGACCCCGCCGTTGGCCGGAGCTGAGCTGCCCATCATCGACCCCGTGGTGGTCGACGACGGCGGGTCCAGTGCGGCCACCGATGCGTTCGGTTGGCTGGGTGACCTGCTCGGATTCTGATTCCCCTAAACCCTTTGTCCCCCAACTTCTCAAGAGAGGTCTCGCTGCACATGAGTCACCACACCAACACCCGCCGCGCCCCCCGAGCCGTCGGCGCCGCCAGCGCCGTGGGTGCTTTCCTGGCCTTCGGCATGGCCCCGTTAACCACCGCGCCGGCGGCTCAGGCCGATGGGTTCGATTGGATCGCTGATCTTTTCGACCCCTCGGCATGGCTGGCCCCTGAGCCGGCCGAGGTGGGCGCCATCGACTGGACCACCATGATCGACCAGTGGTTCTACGACC
>CAXYUC010000230.1:0-5273 GCA_964292075.1 uncultured Mycolicibacter sp. | reverse complement strand
CCTCCCGCCCGCTCCCCCGCACCGGCCCCCGTCAGCTGGCCGGTGTGGTCGCGCGCCGCCCGCGTCGCCTCCGGTTTGACGTGGCGGCACATCGGCGAAGCGGTGGCGGCGGGCGCCGTCCACCGGGCCCGCCGCCGACCAGGGCGACCAGGTGGCGGCGGCGGCCGCCGAGCTGGTGGAGCGCTATCCGGCGGCGGCTGGCTACGGCCCGGGCGCCATCCTGTAGGCGTCATGGACGTCCAGCAGCTCGCGAGTATCGACTTCACCGATCTGGACAACTTCGCCGGCGGTTTCCCACACGAGCTGTTCGCGCTGCACCGCAGCGTCGCCCCGGTGTTCTGGCACGAACCCACCGCGCACACTCCCGACGCCGAAGGCTTCTGGTCGGTGGCCACCCACGCCGAGACCCTCGAGGTGCTGCGTGACGCCGAAACCTATTCATCGGTGACCGGTGGCGCCAGGCCGTTCGGCGGCACGGTGCTGCAGGACCTGTCGATCTCGGGCCAACTGCTGAACATGATGGACGACCCGCGGCATGCGCAGGTCCGGCGGCTGGTCAGCTCCGGGCTCACCCCGCGAATGATCCGCCGGGTCGAAACCGACTTGCGGCGGCGGGCGCGGGTGCTGCTGGACGCCGTCGAGCCCGGCGTGCCGTTTGATTTCCTGGTCGATATCGCCGCCGAGGTGCCGATGCAGATGATCTGCATCCTTCTCGGGGTCCCCGAGGCCGACCGGCACTGGCTGTTCGAGGCGATCGAGCCCAGCTTCGACTTCCGTGGTTCGCGTGCGGCGGTGGTGTCGCGACTGTCCATCGAGGATGCCGGCAACCGGGTCTACACCTATGGCCGGGAGTTGATCGCGGCCAAGCGCGCTCACCCTGCTGACGACATGCTCTCGGTGGTGGCCAATTCGACCGACCCCGAGCTCAGCGATCTCGAAGTGTATCTGTTCTTCCAGCTGCTGTTCAGCGCCGGCGCCGAGACCACCCGCAACGCCATCGCGGGCGGCTTGTTGGCGCTGGCCCGGCACCCCGGACAATATCGTTTGCTGCGTGGCGATTTCGATCTGCTGCCCACCGCCATCGAAGAGGTCCTGCGCTGGACCTCGCCGGCTCCGTCGAAGCGGCGCACGGCCACCCGGCGCGCCGTGCTGGGCGGGCAGAAGATCGACGCCGGCCAGAAAGTATTGGTGTGGGAGGGCTCGGCCAACCGCGACCCGGCGGCCTTCGATCGGGCGGACCACTTCGACGTCACCCGTAAACCCAATCCGCACATTGGTTTCGGCCACGGCGCGCACTTCTGTCTGGGCGCCCATCTGGCCCGCCTGGAACTGCGGGTGCTCTACGAGGAGCTGCTGGGCCGGTTCGGCGAATTGGCGGTGGTCGCACCGGTGGAGTGGACGCGCAGCAACCGGCACACCGGGATGCGGCACATGATGGTGGAACTGCGGCCGTAATCCGTGCGATTTCGGCGCGTTTCCGCCCGCTGGGCGGGCACTATCGCGCCGAAATCGCCCGCCGCACCTGGGCAATGACGCGATCCGGGGCTGTGGTCAGATCCAGCCAAGTAAACCGGAGCACCGTCCAACCCAGCAGCACGATCTGGTTCTGCCGCACCCGGTCACCTTCGAACTTGTTTGGGCTGCTGTGGAATGCCCACCCGTCGACCTCGATCGCGACGTTGACGTCGGGAAAAGCGATATCGAGTTGGTAGCCTCCTAGTCGATAGTTCGCCTGCCATCCCGTGATGCCCGCGTCGTGCAACAGCCGCACCAGAATTCGTTCGGCTTGGGAACGCGCGCCGCCTTCGGCTGCGTGCAGCATCCGACGGGCCGTCGGGGATCCGTGGCGGCCGCTGTTGCGCAGATGGGCATGCCACAGGTGTGGCAGTTCGGTGTGGCGTTGCAGCGCGGTATCCATCAGCGTTGGGCCGCCACCACGACGGGCCGCGGCCTCAAGAGTCGTCAGTGCCAGCCCGGTGACCAGCAGCCCCCTGCGTTCGACCACATCCTTCGGGGACAGGTCGCGACGCCTGACATGGGTGCCGCGATGGGGCCTGCCGTGCGAATTGCGAGGCACGGTGACCTCGATGAGATTCGGTGTGGCTGTGGTCAGCTGGTGCCACCACGCCGCCGCCAATCCGCTGGCGACGGCCTCAGTCCCGTAGCTCCACACCGCTGCCCGGATGCGGGCGGCGGTAGTGAATGGGCGATCGTCGGCGAAGTACACACCAGGACCGCAGCGCCGCCAGCGCCCGGATTGGATTCGCCGGCCGATGGCTGAGCTGGACAGGCCGCATTCCAAGGCCTGCGAGCGGGTGATCACACCGTCATGGCGCCGCAGATAGTTGTCCATACAGATCGGACGCACTCAGGTCCGCGCCCGGTTCCTTGCGATTTCGGCGTGCTAGTGACCGCTCAGCGGGCAAGGGCGCGCCGAGGTCGCCGGGCCAGGCCCGCGGAGTGCAGTTCCAGGGCGGCCAGGCCCCCGATCACCGCCGGGTCGGCATGGCGCCAGGCCCCGGCGGGGTCGGGACTGACCGCGGTCAGCTTGCTCAGCGGTCGATTGGTTAGCGCACGCAGCGCCAGCAGTTGCTGCCCGGCCATGGTGGCGTACAGCCCTAGCACCGCTCGTTTGCGCAGGAAGAACCGCAGCCGCAAGGCCAGCCACGGCATCGCCACCGCCAGAATCGGCGGGGCCGCGACAGCGAACGCGAGCACGTAAGCCAGCCAGCCCGCGGTGGTGTTCAGGTTGTGGCCGGCCCCGGCGATGTCGATCGCGGCGTGTCCGGCCGCAGTGAGCGGTTTGCTCACGGCGTCGCCCACCAGCGGGATACGATCCGCGCTTTTGCCGGCCGAGGCCAAGCTGTCGGCCACACCGTTGGCGCCACGCTCGAACTGCTGCCCGACTCCCGCGATGGTGGTCACCGCGCCGTGCACCGCCAGCGCGACCATGACCCACAAGAAGGTCCATGCCGCGACGACGAGGTCGCTGAACAGTTGGGCCAGCAAGCGGCCGGGGGAGGTGGCGTAGGGCAGCAACCGGGACGTCATGATCCGATCCCAACACACCCGGCGGCCCGCCGCGCCCGACTTCGTCGCGCTTGCGACCACCGCTGTGTTGATGGCGGTGGTCCGCCGCGCCCGACTTCGTCGCGCTTGCGACCACCGATAGGCTGACGCAATGTCGCGACCCGCGCTCTCCGATTACCAGCACCTGGCCAGCGGCAAAGTCCGCGAACTCTACCGGATCGATGATCAACATCTGCTGTTCGTCGCGACCGACCGGATCTCGGCGTTCGACTACATCCTTGACAGTGAGATCCCGGACAAGGGACGCATCCTGACCGCGATGAGTGTCTTCTTCTTCGACCTCGTCGAGGCCCCCAATCACCTGGCCGGGCCGCCCGATGACCCGCGCATCCCCGATGAGGTGCTGGGTCGCGCCCTGGTCGTGCGTCAACTGAAGATGATGCCGGTGGAGTGTGTGGCCCGCGGCTATCTGACCGGCTCGGGCCTACTGGACTACCAGCGCAGTGGCGCCGTCTGCGGGATCCCCCTGCCGCCCGGGTTGGTGGAAGCCAGTAAGTTCCTCAACCCGCTGTTCACTCCGGCGACCAAGGCCGAGATCGGCGAGCACGACGAGAACATCTCGTTCGCTCAGGTGATCGACATGGTGGGCCCGGTACGCGCCGGCCAGCTGCGTGACCGCACCCTGGCGACCTACGTGCAGGCGGCCGACCACGCGCTGACCAAGGGAATCATCATCGCCGACACTAAGTTCGAGTTCGGCATCGACGAACACGACAACCTGGTACTCGCCGACGAAGTGTTCACCCCCGACTCGTCGCGGTACTGGCCGGCCGACCACTACCGGGCCGGGGTCGTGCAGCAGAGCTTCGACAAGCAGTTCGTCCGCAACTGGCTGACCGGCCCGGAATCGGGTTGGGACCGGGCCGGAGATCAACCGCCCCCGGCACTGCCGGATGACATCATCGCCGCGACTCGCGCCCGTTATGTCGAAGCCTACGAACGTATTTCAGGTCTGTCCTTTGACGAATGGGTCGGCCCCGGAGCATGACCGACGTGTCACAGGATCTTCCGGTCCCACCCTCTGCCAAGCGAGTACACAGCACCCGCACGCACCACGGGGATACCTTCGTCGACTCGTACGAGTGGCTCCGTGACAAGGCTGATCCCGCGGTGATCGCCCACTTGGAAGCCGAGAACGCGTACACCGACGCCGCCACGGCACATCTGGAACCCTTGCGCCAGGCCATTTTCGACGAGATCAAGGCCCGCACCAAGGAGACCGACCTGTCGGTGCCCGCCCGTCGTGGCGACTGGTGGTACTACGCGCGCACCTTCGAAGGAAAGCAGTACGGCGTCCAATGCCGCTGCCCGGTAAGCAGTCCGGACGACTGGGATCCGCCGCAGCTCGACGAGGCCACCGAGATCCCCGGCGAGCAGGTGCTGCTCGACCAGAACGCCGAGGCGCAAGGGCACGACTTCTTCGCGCTCGGTGCCGCCAGCGTCAGCCCGGACAGTCACATCCTGGCCTACTCCGTCGACGTCGTCGGCGACGAGCGGTACACCCTGCGGTTCAAGGACTTATCCACCGGTGAACTGCTTGCCGACGAGATCACCGGGATCGGCGCCGGGGTGACCTGGGCGACCGACAATCAGACGGTCTACTACACAACTGTCGACGAAGCCTGGCGTCCGGATACCGTGTGGCGCTACCGGATCGGTGCCTCCGCAGCGTCGGCCGAGCAGGTCTACCACGAGGCCGACGAACGATTCTGGTTGGCGGTGGGCCGTACCCGCAGCGACGCCTACGTGATGATCGCGGCCGGTTCGTCGATCACCACCGAGGTGCGCTACGCCGACGCAGCCGATTCGCACGCCGAGTTCACGGTGGTGCTGCCTCGCCGCGAAGGTGTCGAATACTCCGTGGAGCACGCCATCATCGGCGGCCAGGACCAATTCCTGATGCTGCACAACGACGGTGCGGTCAACTTCACTTTGGTCCAGGCGCCGGTGAACGATCCGACCGCGCAGCAGACCCTCATCGCCGGACGCGACGACGTGCGACTCGACGCGGTGGATGCCTTCGCGCACCACCTGGTGGTCGGCTACCGCGCCGAGGGCCTGCCCCGCATCCAGCTGTGGCCGATCGGCGTCGACGGTGACCTACAGCCGCCGCAGGAGATCGCCTTCGACACCGAGCTGACGTCCTCGGGTCTGGCCACCAATCCGAACTGGGACGCTCCGGA
>CAXYUC010000229.1:0-5359 GCA_964292075.1 uncultured Mycolicibacter sp. | reverse complement strand
CGCCACCTTGCCCGTGGGGCCGGCCTTGTCCCCCGTTCCCACGGTTCCCGCCGCTGCCGCTTTCTCCCGCTCCGGCCCCCCCGCTCCCGCCGTCGCCGCCATTTCCTCCGGTGCTGCCGTTGGCGGCTCCGCCCGTGCCGCCAGTCCCGCCATTGCCGTTTTGCAGGCTGTTGCCGTCTGAGCCTTGAGATCCTAGGCCGCTGCCGCCGTCGCCGCCGTTGCCGCCGTTACCGCCTTGACCTCCTGTGCCGGCTCCGCCACCGCCACCCCCGCCGCCACCGGCACGGGCGAACATGCTGTCGCTGTTGCCGGCTCCGCCGATGCCTCCTGCACCACCGACTCCACCGTCACTGGCACCGCCGTTGCCGCCGATACCGCCCTTACCGCCAGCACCGCTAGAACCCAGGCCGGTACCGCCGCCTATGCCGCCTGCACCACCGTGGCTCGCTGACCCGCCATCAGCGCCATCGCCACCGTTGCCGCCATTGCCACCAGCGCCACCGTTACGACCACCGGTCAGCGGACTAGTTATGCCTCCAGCGCCGCCGTTGCCGCCGGCCCCAGCGACGCTGCCAGCGCCGCTGGCCTCACCGCCATTGCCACCGTTGCCGCCCGCGCCGCCGTCACGCGGGATCCCCACCGCGCTGCCGACACCGCCGACGCCACCATTACCACCACTGCCTGCGGTGCTGTCGACACCCTGGGCTGCACCACCATCGCCGCCGTTGCCACCGGCACCACCATCGCGGCCGCTACCCAGACCGGCGCCGCCGCCACCAGTACCACCGTCGCCACCATTACCAGCGGTACTGCCGGCCCCCTGGGCCGCGCCGCCGGTACCGCCGTCGCCACCGACACCACCATCGCGGCCACCCCCCAGACCGGCAGCGCCGCCACCTCGACCACCGTCGCCGCCATCGCCAGCGGTGCTGTCGTCCCCGATAGCTGCGCCGCCATTGCCCCCCTTGCCGCCGGGGCCGCCGTCAGTACTTGCTAAGCCGCTGCCGGTGCCGCCGCCATTGCCGCCGGTGCCGCCATTGCCAGCGGTGCTGCCGGCACCGGTAACGGCACCGCCGTTGCCGCCATTACCGCCGGGGCCGCCATCTCGGCCCATCCACACGCTCGACTGTCTGCTGTTACCACCGTCACCGCCGGCACCGCCGGTGCTGCCGACTCCGTCAGCACTGCCGCCGTTACCACCGTTGCCGCCGGCGCCACCCGCATTACCGCTGGCGTAATAGCCTGGAGTGCGACCGCTGGCACCACCGTTGCCGCCGGCACCACCGCTTCCGCCGTCGCCTACCGAGTTGCCGCCGTTACCGCCGTTACCACCGTCACCGTTGGTGCTGAACAGATATCCGCTGCTGCCACCGGCGCCACCGTTGCCGCCGGTTCCCGCATGCAGGCCATCGAGACCTGCCCCGCCGTTGCCGCCGGTACCGCCATTGCCGATCCAGCCACCGGCGCCGCCGGCACCACCATCGGCGCCGGCGCCACCATCACCGCCGGCACCCCCGTTGCCCCATCCGCCGCCGTGGGCACCCGCGCCACCGACGACGCCGTCTTCGGTACTGCTCCAGCCGGTGCCACCGTCGCCGAAGATCCAACCGCCATTGCCACCGTCGACATGGGTCTCGGTGCCTTCGACACCGTTGCAGATCAGGCCGCAGGCACCGCCGAAAACAAACAGCGGGTTGATGAAGCTGTTGACCGTTGAGCCGAACGGACTGTCAATCCAGTCCTGCATCGCAGCATGCAACGGGAGATAGAAGTCGTTCTGGAACCAGTCGGCGAAGGAAGCGAAATCAGTACCGACAGCCGCACCCACCAAGTCATCACCGCTGAACAGCGATGCGAGGTCGAGCGTCGACGCCGAATCTGAACCGTCCCAGTAGCCGGGCTCGAACAGTATTCCCCACGCGGCCGGGTCCAGCAGGTCTGCCATGAAGTCGTCGAAGTCGGCATGAGCCGTTGGTGCCAATCCAAACGCGGCCAACGCCCCGACCGATGCTCCCGCAGCAGCCACTCGCCGAGCCGAAGCGGATCCGTTTTCCTTAAGCCAACCTGAGATCTTCACCCCGAGTGTCTAGCACGGAAGTTAGTGAACCGCCATTCGAGCGCAGACCCGAGGGCAGCGAGAAACCACCGCTGAGCAGCGCGGAGTTAGGGCGATATTCGCTAAGGCCTATCCCACCACCTGTGCCGCACCCCATGGACCGTCGCCGATGCGCGCCTCAGCCACGGCTTCGTCACCGTCGAAGCCGACGAACAGGATCCCGGGCGGGGGGCAGCTTCGTCCATGGGGGCGACGCTGGCCCCCCGGGCGGGGCAATGTGGGGGTGGGGTGGCCCCGGGACACGGGCCCCTCCGGTGCGTTTTTGAGACACGACGAAAGACGCCTTGTCGGCCGACATGGAATCAGTCAGCCCGACGGGCGTTACCCGAATGGTTGGCCATCTTTGCCAGGAGGGCCGGGAGCAGCGCCGCTGCCAGCAGCGCCGTCGCTGCCGCGTGTTCCGCCGTTGCCGCCAGTGCCCGCATCACCGCCCAACCCACCCAAACCATTGCCGCCGGAGCCGCCGGAGCCGCCGTCAGGGTGTTCGGCTACCGACTGACCTGGAAGCGCGCGACTTGTTCCCGACGCCCCCGACCTGAGATCGCCGCAGAATCGGCGGGATTCGTGCCATGGCGGTGACACTAGGACGGATAGACGACGTTCAGTGTCACCTCGTGTCAACACGCCGAGATACGACCCCGACCCCGACCGCGACCCCGACCGCGACCCCGACCGCAGACAACCAAAACCCCTTCCGACGCTGGCCGGAGGGGGTTTTGCTTGTCGGGCTGACAGGATTTGAACCTGCGACCGCTTGACCCCCAGGAAGTAGCGGTAGGACGTCTCCCCAGGTCGCCGGCGGTCGTTTCCTCCCAGGTGCGCTGCGTGACGTTCATGGATGCGCAGGTTGTTCGGCATCGCGCATGACGTGTGGTCCCTGGGTGGTCCCGCACCCCAGGGGCCGAGTTTCCGTGCTCTCCGCCGCCCGAATTTCAGCGGCTATTGTCCTGCGATCCGGCCGTGCGGTTCTGGCGGAGACGGCGTACTATTCGAACATTCCGAAAATTATTTCGTTTCGTTTAGATAGGAGCCCAGCGTGAGCGCAGAGGTGGTGGAGGCGGCGACGTTTGTACCAGAAGGGCGTGACGAGATGGCCCTCGTCGTTGGGTTCCTCGCCGCGCATGAGCGGGTGCGCGGGTCAACGGCCTCGCCTCGTTATGCGCTCGTCGGGGTCAACGAGCACGACCGGATCGACCTACCGCCGACAGTGCATCAAGCGCTGAAAAAAGTGGTGGCCGCACTCCATGCCGGCAAGGCCGTCACCATCGCGCCACAGACGATGAAGCTGACCACCCAACAAGCCGCAGACCTGTTGGGAGTCAGCCGCCCGACGGTGGTCCGCTTGATCACCGACGGTACGTTGCCGGCTGAGCGGATCGGCAATCGCCATCGGCTGTTGCTCGACGACGTTCTCACCTACCGCGAGCAACGTCGCAATCGCCAGTATGAGGCGCTGGCGGCCACTGCGGTCGACATCGACGCAGACGACGACCCGGAAGTAATTCGCCAGCAGCTGCGTGAGGCGCGCCGAGTCGTCGCCGGGCGGCGGCGAGCCGGCGCTACCACCCGCTGACAACATCGAAGAATGTTCGCTGCGCTGTTGGACACCTCAGTGCTGTGGCCAAGCCTGCAGCGGGATTTCCTGCTGTCGCTCGCAGTCGAGGGGTTGTACCGACCGCTGTGGTCAACGGCGATCCTCGATGAATTGCGTTACCACGAAGCGCAGAAGCTCATCGGCCGCGGTCACGACCCAGCTCCGGCGGCACAGCGAGCGCAACACCTAGTCGATCGCATGAGCACAGCTTTCGATGACGCCATCGTGGTGAACTGGGAAAACCTCGAAGGCACGTTTGGGCTGCCCGATATCGATGACGAACACGTTGTTGCCGCTGCTCTGGTTGGCGGAGCGGAGGTGATCGTCACCAGCAATGTGAAGGACTTTCCCCCATCGAAGATCCCCAAGCTACTCACGGTGATCTCACCTGCGCAGTTCGCCGGCGACACCGTCGCGGTGTCCCCCGACGTCGCTTATCGAGCGGTGATTGCCATGGCTTCCAGATTCATTCGGCCTTCGTCCAGTGTCGACGAGATCCTCGACCACCTCGCGGCACGCTACGCCATGTTCGAGGCCGTCGAACTCATCCGCGGCGTCATATAGCCGCTATTCAAGGAGGCGTGATCGTTAGCGGCATAGAGAATTTCCCAGGCGAGTTGGACACTTTGCGCACCGACAATGTGCGTTTGCGTCGTCTTCTTCAGCTGAGTGAGGAACAGGCACGTGCCGCCGCCAATGACCAGGCGACGCTGACCGGGACGCCGGCCTCGCCGGTGACGATGAGCTCCAGCTCTGCCGATAAGGTGCGGTTCTTCTTCGATCTCTTCCGCTGTCGCACCGATATTTACGCACTGCGCTGGGAGAATCGGCGAGATGGCCGTTCAGGCTGGATGCCGGCGATCAAAGGCTACTGGCGCAAGGGTATGAATCGGGCCGACGCGCCTTACCTCCCGCTGACACCGGAGATCGTTGATGCCCATCTACGGGGCGAGGCGCATATCGGCCTGTATCCGCTCAGCGATGACGACACCTGCTGGTGGGTCGCAGCAGACTTCGACAAAGACGCCGCCATGCTCGACGCGCTCGCCTACATGAAAGCAGCACGGTCCTATGGTATTCCGGCCGCACTGGAGGTATCGCAATCCGGGCGCGGCGCTCATGTGTGGATTTTCTTCGCTCATGCAATCTCGGCAGCGGTCGCCCGCAGCATCGCCACAAGTCTGCTGGGTGAGGCATTCCGCCTACGCGGCAGCATGCATCTGAGCAGCTATGACCGGTTGTTCCCATCCCAAGACATTCATACCGGGCGTGGGGTGGGCAACCTGATCGCCGCCCCGATGAACGGCAAGCGCCGTCAACACGGCACCACGGTCTTCCTCGATCCGGCCACCCTGGAGCCGTACGAGGATCAGTGGGCCTACCTGTCCAGCATCGCCCGATTGTCCGCCAAAGACGTGACCGCGTTGGCGCGCCAACTTCCCGCCCCACAGATCGGCCATCATGTCCGGCGTCTGCAACTACCGACGTCGTCGCGCATCGTCCCACGGCCCGCGGCAATCGTGCGGGCAGAGTTCAGCTCACGACTCACCCTGACCGCCAACGATCTGGGCCCGGCGATGGTCTCGGCCGTCAAACACGCCGCATCGATACGCAATCCAGAATTCGATGCGCGCCAACGCGCCCGCCGC
>CAXYUC010000228.1:0-5371 GCA_964292075.1 uncultured Mycolicibacter sp. | reverse complement strand
CTTTGGCCCCATGACCCCAGGCGCTCGACCGCAGCGCTGCAATGTGGACAACCCCTCGGTGCCGGTAGCAGCGCCGGGTGGCCACCAGCCAGATGGCCGGGCCTCGGGGCGGGGAGGGGCGGCGCTCCGGTGAGCAGCTCGACCGCCGTGCAGGCCAGGGCGTATTCGTCGGTGGCTGCCGACGGGGCCTTGCCCTGCAGGATTTCCGGCGCGGTATAGGGCAACGAGACTTCGGGGTTTCCGGAATGTCGGGGCCGGTGCCACACGTCTTCGACGACGGCGTGGGCCGCCCCGAAATCGGTGAGCACCGCCCCGGCCCGGCCGAAGTCCGCGTGGATCAGGATGTTGGCCGGCTTGACGTCACTGTGCACGATGCCGCGTCGGTGCGTGTAGTCGAGCGCGGCGGCGATCTGGCTCAGCGCGGCCAGGCGATCCTCGAGTGCGCGCAGGCCCGTCGCCTTACCGCCGTCGACGTACTGCATCGCCAGCCAGAACGGCCCATGCCGGTAGACCGTGACGATATTGGGGTGATCGAGGGCGCGTGCGAACGCGAACTCCCGGTCCAGCCTGTCCTGCTCGGCGGGGGAGCGGTGCGACTCGTCGAGCACCTTCAGTGCCACGGCCACGGCTGGGGCGTTGCGGTGATGGGCCCGATACACGCCCGCGTGCCCGCCGCGCCCGACCTCGCGGTCGATCAGGTAACCGCCGTAGTCGACGCCGGTTCCAGTCATGGGCCCAGGCTATGGCGCCGGAGCCGCCTTGGGCGTGGTTAGGGACCCATTGCAGAAAACTAAGAACAACATGATTGAATAGCTATAAATCGATGACATTTCGCTGGTGCGAGGCGATAATCGACGCCATAACTTCACCCCGGGAGGCCGCCATGACAACTCTGTCCCATCGCAACCTGAGTTCCATCGGAGCGGTGCCGTTGACCCTGGCCGCCATTGCCGCATTGGGTGTCGCACCCGCGGTAGCACCCGGGCTGGCCGCGACCGCCAAGACCGTGATCGCCCAGACGACCCTGCTGGACACCGAGTCGTGGATCATGGGCGGCAGCGGGCTCCCGATCCCGCCGCCGCAGTACATGACCGCCCTCAGCGATCGGTTCATCTCGCCGGTGACCCCGAAGTTCGAGGGGCAGCCGACCTTCCAGGTGGACGCCACCAACCCGCTGTTCACCCCCGAGGGTCTTTACCCGCTGACCGGCGTGAAGACGCTGCCGCTGGACACCTCGCTGCAGCAGGGCTCCACCATCTTGTACCAGACCATCATGAACGAGGTCGGCAAGGGCAATGACCTTGTCGTACTGGGCTATTCGCAGAGTAGTGTCATCAATGCGCTGGTGATGGACCAGCTGATGGCCCTGCCCGAGGATGAGCGCCCCACCGCCGACCAGCTGTCCTTCGTGTCGCTGGGCAGCCCGTCCAACCCCAACGGCGGCTTGTTGTCCCGCTTCGATGTTCCCGGTGTTCCGCTGAGCCTGCCGGCCCTCGGTGTCACCTTCAGCGGGGGTGCCCCGGCTGACACGCCTTGGGAGACAGCCAACTACATCCGGGAATACGACGGCTTCGCTGACTTCCCGAAGTACCCGCTGAACTTCTTGGCGGACATCAATGCCTTCTTGGGCATCATGTTCGTCCACGGCGGCTACCCGTCGTTGACCGATGCCCAGCTGGCGACGGCCATCGAGTTGGACACCTCCGGCGACTACACCGGCCACAATCAGTACTTCATGATCCCCACCGAGAACCTGCCACTGTTGGAGCTGTTGCGCGGCAACGCATTCGGCAACGCGTTCGCCGACCTGTTGCAGCCCGCCCTGCGGGTACTGGTCAACCTTGGCTACGGCGACATCGAGCACGGCTGGGACCAGGGGCCGGCGAATGTGTCCACGCCGTTCGGGGTGTTCCCCGACGTCAACCCGATGGACGTGCTCACCGCCCTGGGCAACGGTGCCGAGCAGGGTTGGAACGACTTCATCGCCGATCTGCAGAACCTCGGGTCCGGCAGCGCGACAGACTTGTTCGGCCTGGACGGTGGCGGTCCGGCGGACT
Source organism: uncultured Mycolicibacter sp. (assembly GCA_964292075.1). GTDB lineage: Bacteria > Actinomycetota > Actinomycetes > Mycobacteriales > Mycobacteriaceae > Mycobacterium. The sequence goes on along the minus strand of CAXYUC010000228.1, from coordinate 3,314 downwards.
TCAGCCTGCCGAGCCTGATGGACGTCGTCAACACCCTCACCAGTGCCTCGGCGAGCTTGTACGCCACGCTGCTGCCCACCGCCGACATCATCAATTCGCTGGTCTCCACGCTGCCGGCCTACACCGCGAGCCTGTTCGTCAACGAACTGATGTCGGGTGATCTGCTCAATGCGATCGGGATGCCGATGGCGGCCACCACCGGGCTGGTCACCATGGCGGCCGGGTTCGAGTTCATGGTGATGAGCAGTGCGCTGAACTCGATCAGCTCCGACTTCTCCAACCTGTTCTCCTGACAGGTCGGCGTTCTCCAGGCCGGAGCCCGGGTACTGGGCCGCCGTGGACCGATAGTCTCATCGGCGTGACCGCATCCGACGGCAGTACCGCCACCGAGTGGTCCCCGGCTGGTTCGGTGACCGTGCGGGTACCGGGCAAGCTCAACCTCTACCTGGCCGTCGGTGACCGTCGCGCTGACGGCTACCACGAGTTGACCACCGTCTTCCACGCGGTTTCGTTGGTCGACGAGGTGACTGTCCGCGACGCCGACGTGCTGTCGTTGCGGGTCAGCGGCGAGGGTGCCGATGTGCTGCCCACCGATGAGCGCAACCTGGCGTGGCAGGCCGCCGAGCTGATGGCCGAGTACGTGGGCCGGGCTCCGGATGTGGCGATCAGCATCGACAAGTCCATTCCGGTGGCCGGTGGCATGGCCGGCGGCAGCGCCGATGCCGCGGCGGTGCTGGTCGGCATGAACGTGCTGTGGGAGCTGGGCGTGCCGCGTCGCGACTTGCACGCACTGGCCGCCCGGCTGGGCAGTGACGTGCCGTTCGCTCTGCACGGCGGCACGGCGTTGGGCACCGGCCGCGGTGAGGAACTGGCCACGGTGCTCACCCGGGAGACGTTCCACTGGGTGCTGGCGTTCGCCGACCGCGGGCTCTCGACGCCGGCGGTCTTCAACGAACTGGACCGGCTGCGCGACACCGGGCGCAAGCTACCGGAATCGGGCGGTCCCGAGCCGGTGCTGGCCGCATTGGCCGCCGGCGACCCGCAACGGCTGGCCGGATTGCTCGGCAACGACCTGCAGGCGGGGGGGGGCAGCCTGGACCCCGACCTGCGCCGCACCTTGCGCGCCGGCGTGGAGGCGGGCGCCCTGGCCGGTGTGGTGTCCGGCTCCGGACCGACGTGTGCGTTCCTGTGCCGATCGGCGGACTCGGCGGCCGACGTCGCCGTCGAGCTGTCGGCGCTCGGCGCGGGACGGGCAGTGCGGGTCGCCAGCGGCCCGGTCTACGGCGCCCGGGTGGTGCCGACGCCGGTTAGTGGGGCCTGACCAAGACCGCGAGCCACCGGCAGATTTGCCCGTGGATTAAGAGGAGTTTAAGATGGCCGGCGGTGATTAAATGCGGCCAGGACCACCCTGCCACCCAGACGCTCGCCGATCTGGTGGGCCGCGCATTACGGTATCGAGATCTAACCGCCACCGAATTGTGCGCGCGTACCTATCGCGAAGTGGTCGCCAGCAGGTGGAACATGAATTCTGAGCCCGTATGGAACGTACTGGTGCCGGCTAGGAGGCCGTCGTGAGCAGGTTTACCGACAACATGTTTCGTAGTGCCCGCGAGTCGTCCAAGGGCATGGTCACCGGTGAGCCGCACACACCCGTCCGGCATACCTGGGCCGAGGTCCACGAACGCGCCCGGCGTATCGCCGGCGGGCTGGCCGCGGCCGGTGTCGGCCCGGGTGACGCGGTCGGAGTGCTCGCCGGCGCCCCGGTCGAAATCGCCCCCACCGCCCAGGGCGTGTGGATGCGCGCCGCCAGCCTGACCATGCTGCACCAGCCCACCCCGCGCACCGACCTGGCGGTGTGGGCCGAGGACACCATGACCGTCGTCGACATGATCGACGCCAAGGCCGTCATCATCTCCGACCCCTTCATGCCAGCCGCGCCGGTGCTGGAAGAGAAGGGTCTCAAGGTCGTCACGGTCGCTGACTTGTTGGCGGCCGAACCGATCGACCCGGAAGAAGCCGGTGAAGACGATCTGGCGTTGATGCAGTTGACCTCCGGGTCGACCGGGTCGCCCAAGGCCGTGCAGATCACTCACCGCAACATCTACTCCAACGCCGAGGCGATGTTCATCAGCGCTGAGTACGACGTCGAGAAGGACGTCATGGTCAGCTGGCTGCCGTGTTTCCACGACATGGGCATGATCGGCTTCCTGACCGTGCCGATGTACTTCGGCGCCGAACTGGTCAAGATCACCCCGATGGACTTCCTGCGCGACACCCTGCTGTGGGCCAAGCTGATCGACAAATACAAGGGCACCATGACCGCGGCCCCGAACTTCGCCTACGCGTTGTTCGCCAAGCGGCTGCGCAAGCAGGCCACACCGGGGCAGTTCGACCTGTCCACGCTGCGGTTTGCGCTCTCCGGAGCCGAGCCGGTGGAACCGGCCGACGTCGAGGATCTGATCGACGCCGGTAAGCCCTTCGGGCTGAAGTCGACCGCCATTCTGCCCGCCTACGGGATGGCCGAGACGGTGCTGGCGGTGTCGTTCTCCAAGTGCGGCGCGGGCCTAGTGGTCGACGAGGTCGACGCCGACCTGCTGGCTGCGCTGCGCCAGGCGGTGCCTGCCACCAAGGGCAACACCCGGCGCCTGGCTTCGCTGGGGCCGCTGCTGGAGGGCATCGAGATCCGGATCGTCGACGAGCACGGCAACTCGTTGCCGCCACGCGGGGTTGGAGTCATCCAGCTGCGCGGAGAGCCGGTGACTCCGGGCTACCTGACCATGGCGGGCTTCCTGCCGGCGCAGGACGAGCACGGTTGGTATGACTCCGGCGACCTGGGCTACCAGATGGAGGACGGCCACGTCGTGGTGTGTGGCCGCGTCAAGGACGTCATCATTATGGCGGGCCGCAACATCTACCCGACCGACATCGAGCGGGCTGCGGGCCGCGTCGAAGGCGTGCGCCCGGGTTGTGCGGTCGCGGTGCGCCTGGACGCCGGGCACTCGCGAGAGACGTTCGCGGTCGCGGTGGAATCCAACGCCTGGCAGGACCCCGTCGAGGTACGCCGCATCGAGCACCAGGTCGCCCATGAGGTGGTCACCGAGGTCGACATGCGGCCCCGCAACGTGGTGGTGCTCGGGCCGGGCAGCATTCCCAAGACCCCGTCGGGCAAGCTGCGCCGGGCCAACTCCGTCGCGCTGGTCACCTAGGGCGTTTCCCCTTTCCCCGCGAGTGGGAATCTGGCGACGCGACACTCCGTGAACGGGCTGTTGCGAAATTGGTGGGCGGGTTGTTGGGTGTCGGTTTCGGTGGCTGGT
>CAXYUC010000227.1:0-5396 GCA_964292075.1 uncultured Mycolicibacter sp. | reverse complement strand
TAGTGCTGCATGATGAAGCCGCGCGTGCGGCGCACCATGTACAGCCGCATGAGTTCGCGCCAGTCGTCGGGGATGTCGCTTTTCTCGAAAGCAGCGCGGGTGGGCACGCCGCATTGGTGGCGGCGGGGCCGCCCCACACACGACGCACAGCCCCGGCGGGGCGCGGGGGCCCCCCCCCTCCCGCGCCCGCGCGCGCCCCCCCTCGCTCCCACAGCCAGGCCTGAGGTGACCGAGCCGTACGACGCCGCAGCGGTATTCAGCTCGGCGGCCAGGTTCTGCCACGCAGCAGCGGCGGACAGCATGGAACCGGATCCGGGGCCGGCGAAAATACGTCCCGAATTGATCTCCGGGGGCAGCGCCCCGTAGTCCAGGTACACGATGTCTCCTCGCTCACGGCACTTGGAGGTACTCCAGTAGCCTTCAGCGGTTGCGAACGGCTATTCCGAATCTCACGAAACGGCACTCAGGTGAACCATAGGTTACGTAGAAGTAGTCAACAGGGTGGCGGCTCGATGAACGGTTGGGCGACCGTCTACTGCCACCATAGATCCGGCGCACACCGGACCGAAGGTGTTCACCGATGATTCATTTTGATTCCGCTATTGGTTAATTCAGGTCAGCAAAACTGTTGGCACTGTGATACATCCACGATGGGCCTTGATTGCGATCGGCGCTACGGCGCTGGTCAGTGCGGCGGCTCCGGCATACGCCGACCCCGATCCCGACACTTTGTTCATCAGCGCAATCGAGCAGGCGGGTATCGAGTACACCAATCCTGGCGACGCCGTCGCCGTGGGCCGGGAAGTCTGCGCCTTCCTGGGCGCGGGACATCACTCAGATTCCGCCGCACGCGCCATGCGCATCTCTAACCGCAGCATGTCGGTGAAGAACGCCGCCCGGTTCGTGACGTTCTCCCAAGTGGCGTTCTGTCCCGACTCGATCACCGATTGACGGAGGAAAACGATGACGATGCGCAAGCCGGTTGTGGCTGCCTGCGCGGTAGCCGGTCTGCTGGGTCTGGCCGCACCGGCGGCTGCCGACCCCGGTGATGGCAACTTCCTCGGTGCCCTCGACAAGATGGGTATCTCCTACCCCGATGCCGCCGACGCGGTCGCCGGCGGGCATTCGGTGTGCGACTACCTCACCACGGGGCACTCCCCGAATCAGGCGGCCAAGGCCGTGAAGAACGCCAATCCCAGCCTCACCCTCACCAGAGCGTCGCAGTTCGTCAGCATCGCCCGGGCGTCCTACTGCGAAGAGGCCTGAGGCAACTACTTTGCGATTGCGATGACCGCGCCGGGTCGCAGCCACTGAATGATCTGCACCAGCTTGGCATCGTCGATTGCCACGCAGCCCGCGGTCGGGCCGCCGTCGGTGGTGTGAAAGAAGAAAGCGGCGCCGTCACCAGGGGTGCGGGCGGTGTTGACCCCCATCACCACGGCGTGCTTGTACTGCGGGATCTCGAGGTTCTCGCTCTCACTGGTGTCGAACGCGCATTGCGCCTTCTTGCATACCTGCATGGTGTTGAACGTCGGGCTGTGGTCGTCGCCGTTCCACCAGTGATCGGGCCCGACCTGTACATACTGCAGTCCCCCACCGGGGTTCGGCGCGGTGCCGAACGCATAAGGCAGGGTGAAGACGCCCATCGGGGTGGCCGGATATCCGCTCTTGGCCTTGGCAGCCATGCCGGCCGAACCGACGTGAGTAGGGATCCCGGCGGCCACCGGTTGCCAGCCCGTCGCGCTGCGCTGGTAGACGTCCATCTTGGCGTCCGAACCGCCGACCCCGACCACCGAAATCACCTGATTGGCGTTGCCTACCGAGCGGGCAAACCACGGATTGACGTCAGCTTGGGCTCCCGGGGCCGCGGTCACCGCCGCAGCGACCGTGCACAGGGCAGCGCTGAACACACTCACAAGTCGGCGCATTCACTCATCATCTGTGCATGTCAGGAGCGGGTCAAACACCGCTCACGGCGCGCCGGGACTCAGCTGTCCGCCCGGCGCGGCAGGTCTTCGACCGGCGCCTCACCCTTAAGCAGGCCACGGGACGACAGATAGTCGCGGAAGTACTCCCGGTGTTCCGGACACGTCAGCCAGACCTTGCGACGCTCCGGGGTGTGCAGCTTCGGGTTGTTCCACAACATGCCGTACACCGCGTCGGCGCTGCAGCCCTTGCGGGAGCAGATGAGTGCATCAACCGGGTCGGCGTTACTGATGGTCATCAGGGCCATCCTGCGGCGCGCTCGCGGATCCGGTCAACCCCGGTCGCCGCCAGGGTTGTAGGAGCAAAGCCCAGCCCGTCAGACACGCCCCGCCCAGCGCCCAACCGGCCAGGACGTCGGAGGGATGGTGCACGTTCAGCGCTACCCGAGCAACGCCGACCGCGACCACCACCAGCACACCGACGCTCACGGCCGCCACCCTGGCGTTGCGCCGCAGCGCGGGTAGCGCCAGCAGCAGCAGCGCGCCGACACCGATCATCACCCCCAGCGCGTGCCCGGAAGGAAACGAGGTCGAGGTCGCCCAGACCAGGGCCGTCACCGGCCGCGGCCGCCCGACCGAGCCCTTGGCCAGCACGGTCAGCAGCCCGCTCGCCTCCACCGTCACCAACACGAACAGCGCCGCGCGCAGCCGGTGGCGCAGCACCGCGGCCAGGGCCGCTGCCATGCCCACCGCCCGGAAGATCGCCGGTTCGAAAACGGTAGAGATGCCATCCCAGAACCGGACCCAGATCGGGTGTTTGACCGCGATGTCGTAGCTCGTGTCCAGGGCAGCGGAGTCGACGTCGGCCAGCCAGGTCCAGCCCTGCCGATAGCCGACCAGCATCAGTATGTAGACCGCCGCCGCGGCCGCCACCGAGATCAGCGCCGCCGCACGCGCGCCCGAAGGCGACACCATTTAGTTCCCGCCGCGGGAAGACCCGACGCCCCGCAGATCCGGCCAGGGCGGGCGGCGCAGTACCGCCAAGGAGGCGATGACGGCGGACAGCAACCCGGTCAGCACCCCGACCAGCGCGATCCGGTTCGCGTCGACCGCGGCCACCCACTTGGCCTGCCCACCGTGGATCACCACCACCCCGAGGGGGATCGCGCTCACCTTCGAACCGTCTGGGCCCGACGCGGTCACCCGGGCGGCCGTGATCACCGTCGCGCCGTCCGGGGTCTGGTGAGGTTCGCCGTAGACGAGGGTTGCGGCGGCGTCGGCGGAAAAGTGGTCGAGCAGTTGCGAACGTTTCATGACGAGCGTCCCTTCGTGTGGCTCCTACCATGATCCCGTGGCTGATCCATCGTTCACCGAGCAGGAGCGTCAAGCCGTGTACCGGGTGATCGTCGAGCGGCGCGACATGCGCCGATTCGTGCCCGGCAACACCGTCGACCCGGACGTCCTGGCGCGACTGTTGGCGGCGGCCCACGCCGCACCGAGTGTGGGTCTGATGCAACCGTGGCGGTTCGTGCGGATCACCGAGGACGCGCTTCGGCAGCAGATCCATGCCCTGGTCGATGAGGAGCGTCATCGCACCGCCGAGGCACTGGGCCGTCGCGAGCAGGAGTTCCTGGCCTTGAAAGTGGAAGGCATCCGCGAGTGTGCCGAACTGTTGGTGGTGGCGTTGCGAGACGGCAGGCAGGCGCACATCTTCGGTCGCCGCACCTTGCCGCAGATGGATCTGGCGTCGGTGTCGTGTGCGATTCAGAACCTATGGCTGGCCGCGCGTGCCGAGGGGCTGGGCATGGGCTGGGTGTCGCTGTTCGAACCCGCGGCGCTGGCGCAGTTGCTGGGAATGCCCCCGGATGCCGAGCCGGTGGCTATCTTGTGTCTGGGCCCCGTCCCGGAGTTTCCAGACCGGCCGGCGTTGGAGATCGATGAGTGGGCCTACCGCCAGCCCTTGGGTGAGTTCGTGTCCGAAAACACCTGGGAGAAAACATGACACCCGAAGACGAAGCCGCCGCCGTACGCCAGGTCTGGTCGGAGCTCGGCCTGCCGGGAATCGTCGACGTCCATACCCATTTCATGCCCAAGTCCGTGATGGACAAGGTATGGAAGTACTTCGATTCAGCCGGCCCGCTGGTCGGCCGCGCCTGGCCCATCAACTACCGCATGGACGAGGCCAAGCGGGTCGATACGCTGCGCGCATTCGGGGTGCGCCGGTTCACCTCGCTGGTGTATCCGCACAAGCCGGACATGGCGGCATGGCTCAACCAATGGGCGGCCCAATTCGCCCGCGAAACACCCGATTGCCTGCCAACGGCAACGTTCTACCCGGAACCCGGCGCGGCCGACTACGTCAAAGCTGCGATCCATGCCGGAGCCCGAATCTTCAAGGCACACATTCAAGTCGGCGACTATGACCCGACAGATCCACTGCTCGACGAGGTGTGGGGAGTTCTCGAGGACTGCGGAATCCCGGTGGTGATCCACTGCGGCTCCGGCCCGCAGCCCGGCCGTTTCACCGGACCCGAGCCGGTTCGACGGCTGCTGCGCCGCCACCCACGGCTGGCGTTGATCATCGCGCACATGGGCATGCCGGAGTACGACGAATTCCTCGATATCTGCTTGAATTCGCCCAGCGTGCACCTCGATACCACGATGGCGTTCACCGCGTTCGTTCACGAGCTGATGCCGTTCCCAACCGGCAATGATCCGCGGTTGCGCACCGCGGGTGAGCGGATCCTGTTCGGCAGCGACTTTCCGAATATCCCGTACGGCTACCTTGAGGCGCTGGACGCGATCACCGCGCTTCCCGGCATCGACGACGCCTGGCTACGTGGGGTTCTGTATGACAATGCCGCGCGGCTGTTCGCCATCGAGTTACCATCCGGTTGACGTCGCACCGGGGTCCGCAGGGCCAGGGCGACCTTCACCGAGAAAGGTCGGCGACCGTGAGCACTGACGTCACCCCGCTCAACCCGCCCATCCCGGTTCCCGATGTTCCGGGTGCCGATGCCGGCAAACATGGCCTGCCACACCGAAGCGAGTTGTCGTTGCGGGAGAAGGCGATCGTTGATGCGTCGGCCTTCGCTGATATCGGCTTGCGCACCGCGGTTGCTTCCATGGTTGCCGCGGCGATGATCCCGTCCGTGCTCACCACTGCGGTGGGCCGCAAGCGGTCACGGCAGGAGCGCGAGCGGCTGGCGTTCTACGCCGAGCTGGCGTCACACCACGACCCGATCCGATCCTTTCCCGCGCCCGCGGAGCTGCCCCGGATTTCGGCGCGGCGGGCAAATCCGATCGCGGAGCGCATCGCACGCGGCGCGGTAGAAAACGTCTCGTTTCGCAGCGGTTTCGAAGCGGTCAATCCGGCGATGCGCGACTCGTGGCGCGCCCTGGGGAACAACAACACCGCGCGGTTTCAGCATTGGCGTCATGACGACGGGCCGCGGCCGACGCTGTGCGTCA
>CAXYUC010000226.1:0-5438 GCA_964292075.1 uncultured Mycolicibacter sp. | reverse complement strand
GGGAACCGCCGAAGCGCGCTCCGTCATGGGGGTAGATTGCCGACTTGCAACCAAGGTCACGATTGTCTGCCGTTTTGACTATGAGCCATTGACAAAATGGCTGGTGACGGTGCTGGCGAAGGTAGAGGTGTTATTCCCGACATCTGAGGTACCTCATGCGTCTGTGTCGGAAATGAACCAACTGGGCCGAGGCGCACACCCGATCATGTAGTGATTCGTAGTATATTGTAGGTGTGTGCAGGTTGACTGGAGCAAGCGGGCCGACTACGTCGGGGAGCGGCACGGGATCTCTGCGGACTGGGCGGATGAAGCGGCCAACGACCGTCATGCCGTGTGGCAAGTGCCAGACCCGGCCAGTCGGTCGGGCTTGTCGGTTCGGGTGATCGGCTATTCGCCGTCGGCGCGTGCGGTGCTGACCGTAATTTTGGTGTCCGCCGATGCTGATCCCGATGAGCGCCCGGACGGCGATTGGTGGGGTAGCAACGCCTGGATCGCAAATCAACAGGATCGGGGCCTCTACAGTGAGGAGCAGTAAGAATGAGCAGGATTGACGATCTACTCGCCGACGAAGGCGCACGCGCGGAGGCATACTCGGGAGGCCCGGCGCCTGAGCATGTCGCGACGAGCCGGCCGAATCTCGGCCGCCAGACTGTGGTCTCGGTGCGCCTGGCTGCCGATGAGCATGAGCGCCTGAGCCAGGCCGCCCGCAAAGCGGGAATGTCGCTATCGACCCTTATCCGAGTGTGGGCCGTCGATCGGCTGCACGCCGAGGATCACGGCGAATCAGGAACCGTCGCTGAGCGTTTGGCTCGGCTCGAACGCGAAGTATTCAGACGACCCGCCTGAACTACCCAAACTCCACAGGGTGTGCAGGTGGAACCCGCACCGGTACGCCAGTTATCTGGCCTTGCTTCGCGGGAAACGCGAACGGCCGGCCGGCTTTTGCTGTCCAATGCCGCAGACCTGAGTGGGTAGATTCCTGACTTGCGACACCCTCTGGTCTGCCCCTACCACCACCGGCTGCACCATCGAGGCATCATCACCATCGCCGGACCAGCCGACCATCTCGTCGTCACCGACGCCGACAGTCAGCAACTCCGCCCCGGATCATTGGCCCGCCCACCCAGCAGTCCGCCGCCCACCGTTGCACCCTGTCCTGGACCCACCGGCGGGTCGTGGTACCAACCCCTCCAGCCCCAAGCACCACCGACGACCAACTGAGGCGGTCGCCGGGGCCATCACCGGTCCGCGTCGGCGTCGGCGAGATACCGGTTCGCGGATATCGCTGCTACGAGCCCAGCTTCTTTGCCAACCTGCGGTTCACCGGCTCGGGCAACAGGTCGGAGACATCACCGCCCATCGACGCCACTTCCTTGGCCAGTGACGACGACACGAACGAATACCGCGGTGTGGTCGCCACGAAAAACGTGTCGACACCGGCGATGTGTTTGTTCATCTGGGCCATCTGCAGCTCGTACTCGAAGTCGGTGCCGGTGCGCAGACCCTTGACGATCGCGGTCAGTCCCCGCTCGCGGACGAAGTCGACCACCAGGCCCTGACCGGACTCCGCGCGCACGTTGGGCAGATGCGCGGTGGCTTCGGCGATCATCTCGAGGCGCTCGCCCAGGGTGAACATGCCCTTCTTGGCGGGGTTGATCAGCACGGCGGCCACCACCTCGTCGAACTGGGCAGCCGCGCGCTCCAGGATGTCGACGTGTCCCAGCGTCACCGGGTCGAACGAACCTGGGCATACCGCACCGCTCATGGGACGTGACGCTACACGTCCGCTCAGCCGAGCTCAGCCAGCTCCAGGCGGGTGTCGCCGTAGCGGCGATCAGGCCAAGCCTCCCAGCCCTCGGGCCAGCCCCCCGCCGGGCTGGCGGCGGCCCGCTCGATCACCACAACGGTGCCCGGCCCGGCCCAACCGCCGGCGGTCAACAACCCCGGCAGCGCGTCGATCGTGGCGGCATCGACCTCGTAGGGCGGATCGGCCAGCACCAGATCCACCGGCGCCTCGGTCCCCCCGGCCAGCACCGCTGCCACCGTGCCGCGGCGCAGCAGGGCACCGGCCAGCCCCAGTGCGGCAATATTGGCGTCCAGCACATCGGCGGCGCGGCGGTCCGATTCGACGAACAGCGCCGATGCCGCGCCGCGGGACAGCGCCTCCAAGCCCAGCGCCCCCGACCCCGCATACAGGTCCAACACCGTCATCCCGGTCAGGTCCATCCGAGCGTCCAGCACGTTGAACAGCGCCTCGCGCACCCGATCGGTGGTCGGCCGGGTCCCGCGCGGGGGCACGGCGAGGCGCCGCCCCCCGGCCGCACCGCCGACGATGCGGGTCAGCTCAGCACCACCAGCAGATCGCCGCCTTCGACCTGTGCGGTCTTTGCAACCGCCACCCGCGTGACGGTGCCGTCGGCCGGTGCGGTGATGGCCGCCTCCATCTTCATCGCCTCGATGGTGGCCACGGTCTGTCCGGCGGTGACCTTCGCCCCCTCGGCAACCCCGATGGTGACCACACCGGCAAACGGTGCCGCGACATGGCCCGCCTTGGTGCGGTCGGCCTTTTCGGCAACCGGCACTTCGCTGGCGATGCTGCGGTCACGCACCTCGACCGGTCGCAGTTGACCGTTGATGATGCACACGACGGTCCGCATGCCGCGTTCATCCGGCTCGGAGATGGCCTCGAGCCCGATCAGCAGCTCCACCCCACGCTCCAACTTGACCCGGTGTTCCTCGCCTTGACGCAGGCCGTAGAAGAACTGGTTGGCCGACAAACGCGAAATGTCACCGTAGAGTTCCCGATGCGACTCGAATTCCTTTGTGGGGCCGGGGAACAGCAGGCGATTCAGCCGGGCCCGGCGTTGCGGGCCAGACCTTGCCAACACCGCCTCGTCGTCGGCCGAGAGCTGCTGCATCTCCCGCGCCGGGCCGCGACCCTCCAGCGCTTTGGTCCGCAACGGCTCCGGCCAGCCACCGGCCGGGTCGCCCAGCTCGCCGCGCAGGAAGCCGATCACCGAGTCCGGGATGTCGACTCGGGACGGGTCGGCGGCGAACTCCTCGGCGGTGACGCCGGCACCGACCAGGGCCAGTGCCAGATCGCCGACCACTTTCGAGCTCGGGGTGACCTTGATCAGCCGACCGAGTACGGCATCCGCGGCAGCATAGTTGGTCTCGACGTCCTCGAATCGGTCCGCCATCCCCAGCGCCTTGGCCTGCTGGTGCAAGTTGGACAGCTGGCCGCCGGGAATCTCATGGCGGTATACCCGCCCGGTCGGCGCTGCCAGTCCGGACTCGAACGGCGCGTACACCTTTCGCAACGCTTCCCAGTACGGCTCCAAGTCGCCTACTGCGCCCAGCGAGATCCCGGTGTCGTAGTCGGTGTGGGATGCCGCGGCGATGATCGAACTCAGCGCCGGTTGGCTGGTGGTGCCCGCCAGGGGCGCAGCCGCGCCGTCGACGGCGTCCGCCCCGGCTTGCCAGGCAGCGACGTAGCTGGCCAGCTGACCACCCGCGGTGTCGTGGGTGTGCATGTGGATAGGCAGGTCGAAGCGACTGCGCAGCGCGCTCACCAAGGTGGTTGCCGCGGCAGGGCGCAGCAGCCCCGCCATGTCCTTGATGGCCAGCACATGGGCGCCGGCATCCACGATCTGCTCGGCGAGCTTGAGGTAGTAGTCCAACGTGTAGAGCGTTTCGCCCGGACTGCTCAGATCGCCGGTGTAGCACATGGCGACTTCGGCTACTGCACTGCCGGTTTCGCGCACCGCGTCGATAGCCGGAAGCATCGAGTCGACATTGTTGAGCGCATCGAAGATCCGGAAGATGTCAATACCGGTCTCGGTCGCCTCTTGGACGAATGCCGAGGTCACCAGCTCCGGATAGGGGGTATACCCGACTGTGTTGCGCCCACGCAGCAGCATCTGCAGACAGATGTTGGGCAGCGCCTCGCGCAGCGCGGCCAGCCGCTCCCAGGGGTCTTCCTTCAAAAAGCGCAGCGCCACATCGTAAGTCGCACCGCCCCAACACTCGACCGACAACAGTTGCGACATGGTGCGGGCCACGTACGGTGCCACCTTCACCAACCCGCTGGTGCGCACCCGGGTGGCCAACAGCGACTGGTGGGCGTCCCGGAACGTGGTGTCGGTGACGCCGACGGCCGGCGACTCCCGCAGCCAGCGGGCGAAGCCTTCTGGCCCCAGCTCGACCAGCCGTTGCTTGGAGCCCGCCGGCGGCGGCGCCGACAGATCCAGCTCGGGCAGCTTGTCACGCGGGTACACCGCCGACGGCCGGGTGCCGTGCGGACTGTTGACGGTGACGTCGGCCAGGTAGTTCAAGATCTTGGTGCCGCGGTCCGCCGAGGAACGCGCGGTCAGCAGCTGCGGACGCTCGTCGATGAACGAGGTGGTGACGCGGCCGGCGGAGAAGTCCGGGTCATCGAGCACGGCCTGCAGGAACGGGATGTTGGTGGCGACCCCACGAATGCGGAATTCCGCGATCGCCCGGCGCGCCCGCTTCACCGCGGTGGGGAAATCCTTGCCGCGACAGGTCAGCTTGACCAGCATGGAGTCGAAGTGGGCGCTGATCTCCGCACCCAGGTTGGTGCCGCCATCCAAGCGTATCCCCGCCCCGCCTGGGCTGCGGTAGGCGCTGATGCGTCCGGTGTCGGGCCGGAATCCGTTGGCCGGGTCCTCGGTGGTGATCCGGCATTGCAACGCGGCACCGTGCAACGCGATCGATTCCTGCGACAGGCCTAGGTCCGCCAGCGATTCCCCAGCCGCGATCCGCAGCTGTGAGGAGACCAGGTCGACGTCGGTGATCTCCTCGGTGACGGTGTGCTCCACCTGGATGCGCGGGTTCATCTCGATGAACACGTGGTGGCCGCGCTCGTCGACCAGGAACTCCACGGTGCCCGCGCAGGTGTAGCCGATGTGGCGCGCGAACGCCACGGCGTCCGCGCAGATCTTCGCGCGCAGAGCCGGATCGAGATTCGGCGCCGGCGCCAATTCGACGACCTTCTGATGCCGGCGCTGCACGCTGCAGTCGCGCTCGTAGAGGTGAATCACGTTGCCGTGGTTGTCGGCCAGGATCTGCACCTCGATGTGACGCGGGTTGAGTACCGCCTGCTCGAGGTAGACGTGCGGGTCGCCGAACGCCGAATCCGCTTCCCGGCTGGCCGCTTCCACCGCGTCGGCCAGCGCGTCGATATCGGTGACCCGGCGCATCCCGCGCCCACCGCCGCCGGCGACCGCCTTGACGAACAGCGGGAAGGTCATGTCTTGGGCTGCGGCGAGCAGTTCCGCGACCGAGGACGACGGCGCCGACGACGCCAGCACCGGCAGTCCCGCCTCCCCCCCGGCCGGCACCCCCCCGGACTTGTTGGCCCGCAGGGCCAGCACTGCCCCGGTGGGCGCGACCCAGGGGAGGCGGGGAGTGGGACA
>CAXYUC010000225.1:0-5452 GCA_964292075.1 uncultured Mycolicibacter sp. | reverse complement strand
GCCCCAGTCCCCAGCCGCCCGCGTGGGGTTTTCCAGGGCAGGGGGGGTGTCCCCGCCTGCCCGGGCGCGGCCCCGCCCCCCCCCCCCGCGGCGGTGCCCGGCAACGCCACCAGCACCACCCGGTCCTCGTGATTGTGCTTGTCGGACACCAGCACCACGATCCCGCCGCTGGCCAGCACCCGGGCGGCGCCCGGCGGGCCGGCGGCATCATCGGGGGCGGCCGTCACCACGTCGACCACGTCGCCCGGGCGCACCAGATCGATCAACGCGGCGTCGGCCGGGTGCACGCCCACGATGCGGGAGTCGGGACCGGCGGCAGCCTCGGTGAGCCGGCTGCCCAGCAGGCGGACATCGGTGAGTATCTCGCCGCGGCGGGCCGGACCCGCCAACGTGGCCTGCACCACCGCTGCCATATCAGTGGCGGCGCCGTCGGGAACCGTTTGAGCTGACCGGCTTTCGAGGGAGACGTCGTCGAGGGTCAGGGGTGCGCCGGGCGCGATGTCGCGACTTGCCACCACCACGTCGAGCTGGTCGCCCTGCGGGTTGGAGCGCAGCGCCGTGACGCCGGCCAACACGACGAGGGCACCTGCGGTCACTCGCCGGGCGCGCACGGTGCGGGTCCAGTCCGGGCGCAGTGCCAGCGATATCCGGCTGATCACAGTGGGGTTGAGCGAGTCGCCCATGGCGTCACGCTAGGCGGCCGGCGCTCCGGGCGTTCGTCGACGTGGCGCCGGGCTGTGGATAACGGCCTATCAGCTGGAGGTGGTCGACGGCTTGGGCGCCGACGAGGTGGTGCTGGCCTTGGCGCTGTCGCTGGACTTGGTGCCGCTGTCGGCCGATTTGGTGCCGCTGTCGCCCGAGCTGCTGCCCGAGTCACTGGAGGTCGTGGAGCTGGCGGAGCTGCTGCCATTGCTGGAACCGTTGGACGGTGACTTCCCGGACTTGCCCGCTTCCCGGCTGTCGTTGCGGTAGAAACCGCTGCCCTTGAAGACCACGCCCACCTTGCCGAAGATCTTGCGCAGCCGGCCGTTGCAGTCCTCGCAGGTGGTCAGCGCATCGTCGGTGAAGGCCTGGACCACGTCGAAGCGGTTGCTGCACTCGGTGCAGGCATAGCTGTAGGTGGGCACGTGAACCTCCGTGGATCGAACAATTGCGTTAGCACTCTACCGTGCTAAGTGCTAGAACCACCATGTGGCCTTCCTCATTCCGAGCTCGTTCTCGGCCACGTCGACTCAGCCCAGTGCCACCAGTCCGAGCCCGGGCGTCACGGCATGGGTCATTGGCACGTCGTGGTCCTCCGCGGGCAGCTCGTCGAGAAGCTCCGCGTCGCGGACCACGGCTACCAGCGGAATCTGCGGCCTGCGCCATTGCAGCGAGCGGTCGTAGAAACCGGCGCCGCGCCCCAGTCGCGCCCCTCGGCGGTCGACGGCCACGGCCGGCACCAGGATCAGGTCCGCCTGCACCAGCGCCTCGGCGGCCAGCCACGGTTGCGGTGGTTCGAGCAGGCCGAACCGGGCGGTGGTGAGGGTTTCGGGCCGGTACTCGCCCCACAGCAGCGCCAGCGGGGTGCCGTCGCCGGAGGTGCGGACCACCGGCAACAGCACTCGCGCGCCGCGATGCGCCAGGCGGGCGAGCATCGCGGTCGAGCCCGGCTCGCTGCCCACCGGCACATAGGCGCAGACCGTGGTGACGTCGCACGCGAGCCGTTCCAGGTGCTCGGCCAACGCCGCGGCCTCCGCATCGTGCACATCGGGGGGTACCGCGCGTCGGTCGGCGAGCAGCCGCGCCCGCAACGCGGACTTGGCGGCCACCACCGCGTCGTCGGTCACGGCAACCAGACTGTCAGCAACGGCTCGCCTACCGCCAGCCGAAGAGGCCAAGTGGATTGCGGTTATCGTGTGAGCAATGCCCACGCCGAAGGTCCCGATTCCGCGCACCGCCATTGTGCCCGCGGCAGGTTTGGGCACCCGGTTTCTGCCCGCGACCAAGACAGTGCCCAAAGAGCTGCTGCCGGTCGTCGACACTCCCGGAATCGAGCTGGTCGCCGCCGAGGCGGCCGAGGCCGGCGCCGAGCGGCTGGTGATCATCACCTCCGAGGGCAAGGACGGTGTGGTCGCGCATTTCGTCGAGGACCTGGTGCTGGAAGGCACGCTGGAGGCTCGCGGCAAGAAGGCGATGCTGGCCAAGGTGCGCCGGGCCCCGCAGTTGATCAAGGTCGAGTCGGTGGTGCAGGCCGAGCCGCTCGGGCTGGGGCATGCCATCAGCTGTGTCGAACCGGTGCTGTCCGCCGATGAAGATGCCGTCGCGGTCCTGCTGCCCGACGACCTGGTGCTGCCCACCGGAGTGCTGGAGACCATGTCAAAGGTGCGTGCCCGCCGGGGCGGCACCGTACTGTGCGCGATCGAGGTCAGCCCCGACGAGGTCAGCTCCTACGGCGTCTTCGACGTCGAGGCGCTGCCCGACGGTGACAACCCGGACGTGATGCGGGTCCGGGGGATGGTCGAGAAGCCCACGGCACAAGAGGCACCGTCGATGTATGCCGCGGCGGGACGCTACGTGCTGGACCGGGCCGTGTTCGACGCGTTGCGGCGCATCGACCGCGGGGCCGGCGGCGAGGTGCAGCTCACCGACGCCATCGCGCTGATGATCGCCGAGGGCCATCCCGTGCACGTCGTCGTGCACCGGGGGTCGCGACACGATCTGGGAAATCCGGGCGGCTACCTCAAAGCTGCGGTTGACTTTGCCTTGGACCGCGATGACTACGGTCCGGATCTGCGTCGGTGGTTGGTGGCGCGGCTGGGCTTGGCGGAGAACTGAGCTGACGTCTGCGGAGAATCGGACCGAGGCCGCCAAGGAGAAAGGCACACCGTGCGTTCGGTTGAGGAGCAGCAGGCCCGGGTTTCGGCGGCCGCGGTGGCGCCCCGCCCGGTCCGGGTGGCGATCGCCGAGGCGCAGGGATTGATGTGCGCTGAAGAAGTGGTCGCCGAGCGGCCGATGCCCGCCTTCGACCAGGCCGCCATTGACGGTTACGCGGTGCGCAGCGTCGATGTCCTGGGCGCCGACGCGATCGGTGACAGCTCCGACGGGCGCGGCAGTGCCTCCGAGGCCGTCGTCACCCTGCCGGTGCTGGGTGTCATCGAAGCCGGGGCACGCACCCCCACCCGGCTGCAGCCCAAACTGGCTACCCGGATCCAGACCGGGGCGCCGATGCCCACCCTGGCCGACGCGGTACTTCCGCTGCGCTGGACCGACGGCGGAAACTCCCGGGTCCGGGTGCTGCGCGGGGTGCGCCCGGGGGACTACGTGCGGCGGGTCGGCGACGACGTGCAACCCGGTGATGTCGCGGTGCGCGCCGGCACGGTCGTCGGCGCCGCCCAGGTGGGCTTGCTGGCCGCCGTCGGCCGCGATCGTGTGCTGGTGCACCCGCGCCCCCGACTGTCGGTCATGGCGGTGGGCGGCGAACTGGTGGACGTCAATCGCACTCCCGGCAACGGGCAGGTCTACGACGTCGACTCCTACGCGCTGGCTGCGGCCGGCCGTGACGCGGGCGCGGAGGTCAACCGGGTCGGCATCGTCAGCAATGACCCCAAGAAACTGCGCGAGGTGGTCGAGGGACAGCTCAATCGCGCCGAGGTGGTGGTGATCGCCGGTGGGGTCGGGGGTGCCGCGGCCGATGAGGTGCGCGCAGCGCTGGCCGATCTCGGTGAAATGGAGGTCGCCCGGATCGCGATGCACCCCGGTTCGGTACAGGGCTTCGGCCAGCTCGGCCCCGAAGGGGTGCCGACGTTCCTGTTGCCCACCAACCCGGTGAGCGCGCTGGTGGTGTTCGAGATAATGATCCGCCCGTTGATCCGGCTGTCGCTGGGCAAACGTGAGCCGATGCGCCGGATGGTGCGAGCCCGCACCCTGGGGCCGATCACTTCGCAGCCCGGCCGTAAGGGCTACCTGCGGGGCCAGCTGATGCGCGACGAGGACACCGGCGAGTACTTGGTGCAGGTGCTCGGGGTTTCTGGCGGCACCTCGTCGCACTTGCTGGCCACGTTGGCCGAGGCGAACTGTCTGGTGGTGGTTCCCGAGGAGGTCGAGCAGATCGCCGCCGGCGAGTCGGTGGACGTCGCCTTCCTGGCTCAACGGGGTTGATCCCGAGTCCATGTTGGTCAATTTGTGGCCGTTCAAAGCCGTTGAGCACCCCGGCTGGCCGAGTGTGCTCGGGCCGCTGCGGGTGCCGGCAGGGGTGATCCGGCTGCGGCCGGTGCGGATGCGTGACGGCGTGACGTGGAGCCGGATCCGGTTGGCCGACCGCGCCTACCTGGAGCAGTGGGAACCCAGCGTGGAGCTGGATTGGGTGACCCGGCACGGCAGCGCGTCTTGGCCTCCGCTGTGTTCGAGTCTGCGCACCGAGGCCCGCTATGGGCGGATGCTGCCGTACGTGATCGAGCTCGACGGCCGATTCTGCGGCCAGCTGACGGTGGGCAACATCGCCCACGGGGCGCTGCGCTCGGCGTGGATCGGCTATTGGGTGTCCAGTGCGGTGGCCGGCGGGGGAGTGGCGACCGGGGCGGTGGCGCTCGGACTGGACCACTGCTTCGGGCCGGTGCGGCTGCACCGGGTGGAGGCCACCGTCCGGCCGGAGAACGTCGCCAGCCGGGCGGTGTTGGCCAAGGTCGGCTTTCGTCAGGAAGGGCTGCTGCAGCGCTACCTGGACGTCGACGGGGCGTGGCGCGACCACCTGCTGGTGGCGATGACGATGGAGGAGGTCGCCGGGTCGGTGACCTCGACGCTGATCCAATCCGGCCGGGCCTCCCGGGCCTGACGGATTTCAGAGCGTGCTGTTACGCGTGTGGTAGTTGTGACTATCGAGGTCAGCGAGTAAATTACAACTGTGTAATTGGTTCGGCGCGTCGTGTTAGGTCGTGTGGCTCACACACCTAGCCTTGGCTCGGAAAGGAGCAGGCCAACCATGCCCAGCATCCCGCAATCTTTGCTCTGGATCTCACTGGTCGTCCTCTGGCTGTTCGTACTGGTGCCGATGCTGGTCAGCAAGCGCGACGCAGTGCGTCGTACCAGTGACGTGGCCTTGGCGACCCGGGTACTGACCAGTGGGTCCAGCGCCCGGCTGCTCAAGCGCGGCGGCCCGGCCACCGGCCACCGCAGCGACCCCGATTGGCAGCACAGCGCCGACGACATCGAGGACGCCGACGACATCGATGATGTCGACGAGGTCGAGGACGAGCCCGCCGAGGGTGGTTCGCGGGTGTTCGTCGCCGCCGCGGAAACGAAGGTCGGCGAGCAGGCCCAACTCGACTACCTGGACGTCGATGTTGTCGCCGATGACTCCGACGAGCTGCCGCTGTCGGACGCGGGGCGGGCCGCCGAGGTTGAGGCCGAGGCGCGCGCCCGGGCCGAAGCTCAGGTCGCCGCCGTGGCGGAAGCTCGCGCTGCTGAGGTGGCC
>CAXYUC010000224.1:0-5539 GCA_964292075.1 uncultured Mycolicibacter sp. | reverse complement strand
AACACCTTGATGATGAACGCGCGTGACACCGCCGAAGCCGCCAAGTGGGGCTGACCCCAGTGATCCGCTCGATGAGGGAAGGCAGCGATGGGTACTGAGCCCAACGCTGCCGAACTGACCGTCGAGCAAGCCTGGTACATCGCGGAAACCGTTGGTGCCGGGTCTTTTCCGTGGGTTTTGGCAATCACCATGCCCTACACGGACGCCGGGGAGCGGGGCGCGTTCATGGCGCGCCAGCGCGACGAACTCACCCGGATGGGAGTTGTCTCGCCGGAGGGCACGGTCAATCCGGCCGTGGCCGAATGGATCCGGGTGGTGTGCTTCCCGGACCGGTGGCTGGACCTGCGCTATGTGGGTTCGGCCGCCGGCGGGGCCCCCGAGATGTTGCGCGGCATCATTGCGCGCCGCGACCAGAACACCGGCAAGCCCGGTCGGACGGTGGTGGCACTGCGCAATGCGCAACTGGTCACGTTCACCGTGATGGACATCGACGACCCGCGCCTGCTGGTCCCGGTGCTCGGAGCAGGCCTGCGGCAGCGCCCACCGGCCCGGTTCGACGAGTTCACCCTGCCGGCCCGGGTCGGTGCGCGCGCCGACGAGCGACTGCGAGCCGGTGCCCCGCTCGCCGAAGTTCTTGACTACCTGGGCATTCCCGCCTCGGCACGGCCGATCGTGGAGTCGGTGTTCACCGGACCGAGGCACTACGTGGAGGTCGTCGCGGGATGCGCGCGCGACGGACGGCATACCACCACCGAAGTGGGGATGAGCTTGGTCGACGCCGATGCGGGCCGCATCCTGATCACCCCGTCGCAGGCCTTCGACGGCGAGTGGGTATCGACCTTCCGGCCCGGAACCGACTTTGCGACTGCCGTCGCGATTGAACAGTTGACCGCCACCCTGCCCGAGGGCACGTGGTTCCCCGGTCAGCGCCTGTCCAGAGATTTCACCACCCAGCTGTCCTAAAGCAGCAAAAAGAACGTCCTCAGCAGCGAAGAGAACAGGGAACACAATGAGCGAAGCCCCGGTGCTGACCAGTGCCGTCATGCCGATTGTCCGCATCGCGGTCCTGGCCGACAGTCGGCTGACAGAGATCGCCGTGCCCGCGGAGTTGCCGCTGCGCGAAATCCTGCCGGCGGTGCAACGCCTGGTAGCCCCGGACGCCGGCGACTCGGCTGATTCGGCCGAACCCGGCGACGGTGCCACGACGCGGCTGAGCCTGGCGCCGGTTGGCGGCGCTCCGTTCAGCCTGGATGCCAGCCTGGACACCGTCGGGGTCGTGGACGGCGATCTGCTGGCCCTGCGTCCGGTGCCGGTCGGCCCGGCTGCCCCCGGCATCGTCGAGGACATCGCCGACGCTGCCGTCATCTTCTCGGCTTCCCGGCGTAAGCCCTGGGGTGCCAAGCACATTCAGCGTGCCGCGTTGGCCGCCGGGACCGGGCTGATCTTCGCCGCTACCGGGCTTGCGGCCGCTCACCGCGCACTCACTGGCGAGCCTGCCGGCCTGTTCGCGGCCGGGGCCATCGCCCTACTCACGGTGCTCGCTGCGCTGCTGTGCCGCACGCGTTCGGCCGAGGCAGCACTGACCCTGTCGATTGCGGCACTGGCACCGCTCGCTGCGGTGGGCACCCTGGCAGTGCCGGGGGTGTTCAGTCCGGCGCACGTGGTGCTGGGCGCGGCCGCGGTCAGCGCGGGGTCGCTGCTCTGCCTGATCTTGCCCCCGGGCGGAGGTGGCGAGCGCGGGATCGCGTTCTCCACCCCCGCCGTGGTCGTCGGCGGCGGGGTGCTGGCGGCGGCTGCCGCCAAGACCTTCTGGGAGCTGCC
This sequence comes from uncultured Mycolicibacter sp., assembly GCA_964292075.1. Taxonomy (GTDB): domain Bacteria; phylum Actinomycetota; class Actinomycetes; order Mycobacteriales; family Mycobacteriaceae; genus Mycobacterium. Next base: position 3,718 of record CAXYUC010000224.1, on the reverse strand, counting down.
GCCTCTGACGCTGGGCTCTGGCCTGATCACCGCTTCCCTGCTACTGACCGTCGCTGCGCCGCAGGTTTCGGCGTTGTGGGCGCGGCTGCCGTTGCCGGTGATCCCGGCGCCGGGCGACCCGACGCCGTCGGCGCTGCCGGAGAGCGTGCTTACGGACCTGCCTCGCCGGGTCCGTGTCACTGACGCCCACCAGACCGGCTTCATCGCCGGTTCGGTGCTGCTCGCTGTGCTTGGTTCGGTTGCCATCGCCTTTGCGCCCGAGGGACTTTCGGGTTGGGCCTGGTATGTGGTCGCGGGCATCGCGGTGGCTTCGGTGCTGCGGGCCCGGGTGTGGGATTCGGCGTGGTGCAAGGCCTGGCTGCTGGCCGAGCCACACCTGACGGCGATTGCCCTGCTGGTCGGTTACACGGCCACCGGCCGGTACGCGGCCGCCTTCGGCGCGGTGCTGGTGCTGGCCGCCTTGGTGGCGGTGTGGGCAGTGGTCTCCTTGAGCCCGTCCGTGGCATCGCCGGAGAGCTACTCGCTGCCGGTGCGCCGCCTGGTGGGCTTCCTGGCTTCCGGCGTCGACGCCACCCTGATCCCGGTCATGGCCTACCTGGTCGGCATTTTCGCCTGGGTTCTGTCTCGATGACCGTTGCCGAAAAGCACAATCGGAGTCGGTCGGCGGTCCGGGGGGCCGGGATCGCGGTACTGGCAGCACTGCTGACCAGCGCGCCGGCCCTGGCGATCACCCCGCCGACGGTCGACCCGACAGTGCCGCCGCCCAGCGGAGCGCCCGGCCCTGTCGCGGCGATGGAACAGCGCGGCGACTGCGCCAGTTCGGGTTTGATGCCCGGCAGCAACCTCAGCGCCGCGACGGCCGGTCAGCGGATGCTCGACCTGCCCACCGCGTGGCAGTTCTCCCGTGGCGAAGGCCAGACGGTGGCCATCATCGACACCGGTGTACGGCCGGGTCCGCGCCTTGGGGCGGTGGAGCCGGGCGGCGACTACATCGGGACCACTGACGGACTGACCGACTGCGATGGACACGGAACGCTGGTTGCCGGGATCGTGGCCGGCCAGCCGGGTGATGACGGCTTCACCGGGGTGGCCCCGGCCGCCCGGCTGCTCTCACTGCGGACCGCCTCGGCGACGATCTCGCCGCGCCTGGGCGGCGACGACCCGCGGACAACTCGGGTGATCACCGACATCACCGCGCTGGCGCGTGCCATCGTGCACGCCGCCGACCTCGGTGCGCGGGTCATCACCATCTCCACCACCACCTGCCTGCCGGCCGACCGCAACGTCGACCAGACGGCGCTGGGCGCGGCCCTGCGCTACGCGGCGGTGGAAAGAGATGCGCTGATCGTGGCGGCCGCCGGTGACGCCGGCCAGACCGGATCGGTTGGCGGCGGCGGGGAGGCGTGCGAGTCCAATCCGCTCACCGACCTGAGCCGTCCGCAAGACCCGCGCAACTGGGCCGGGGTGACGTCCCTGTCGGTGCCGTCGTGGTGGCACCCCTATGTGCTGTCCGTGGCGTCGCTGTCGTCGAGCGGCGGGCCGTCCGGATTCACCATGGCCGGACCGTGGGTCGGCGTGGCCGCCCCCGGCGAGGACATCGTCTCGGTGAGCAACCGCGAAGACGGCGGACTGGCCAACGCGCTGCCCGGCAACCAGGGCCGGCTGGTGCCGCTCAGTGGCACCGGCTACGCCGCCGGTTACGTGGCCGGCGTCGCCGCGCTGGTTCGCGGTCGGTACCCGGACCTGAATGCGATGCAGGTCGCGCACCGGATCGTCTCCACCGCCCACAACTCCGCGCGCGCACCATCCGATCTGGTGGGCGCCGGAACCATCGACCCGGTGGCCGCTCTCACTTGGGAATTGGCCCCGGTCGCGGACCCGGCTGCCTCCCCCGCGAAGAAAATCTCCCCACCCCCGGCGCCGCAACCCGAGGACCCGGCGCCGCGGATCGTGGCCTTCGCCGGAACCGCGCTGCTGGCCGGGTTGGTCGTCGCCGTCGCCACTGGCGCAGCGGCGGCCGCTCGCCGACGAAAGGAAAACCAGCTGTGAGCTCGCTCGGAACCACCATTCCCCGGCCCGGACCGGCCCGGATCGCCTTGGTGCTGTTGGCCGTTGTGCCTGCGCTGATGGCGAACCCCTGGGATACCACCGCGCAGCGCTGGGCGCTTGCCGTGGGCGTCATCGCGACGATCCTGCTGCTCGGCTGGTGGCATGGCCTGCACTTCACCACGATCGCTCGCCGCCGGTTGTCGATGTTGCGCTCGCGCGGCGGCGCGCACACCGACCGCCGGGACGCCGCCGACGCACGGGCGACGGCGGGGCTGCGGGTCACGGCCTCGGCGGCAGGGGATGCGGTACCGCTCGAGCTGATCGCGAGCTACCTGAACCGGTACGGCCTGCGGGCCGACGCCGTGCGCATCACCAGTCGCGCCGGTGCGGGAACCACCGACACCTGGATCGGCCTGACGTACGCGGCCGCCCCGAATCTGGCCGCGTTGCAGGCTCGCTCGGCGTCCATCCCGCTGCAGCGGACCGTCGACATCGCCGTTCGGCGCCTCGCCGACCATCTGCGCGAAATCGGCTGGGACACTGCGGTTGTCGCCGACGACGAGATCCCCTCGTTGGTCGACGCGAGTGCTCGGGAGGCATGGCGGTCGGTGGTCGACGGCTCGGGTGAACACGTCGCCGCCTACCAGGTGGGAATCGACGCGGCGCTGGCCGACACGATCATTCGAATCCAGGCGGTCAACGCCAATGAGACCTGGACGGTGCTGGAAGTCGCCGAGCAGGACGGCCAGCAGACCATCGCCGCGGCCTGTGCGCTGCGTACCGGCTCGGCACCCGACGGTGGTGCCCCGCTGGCCGGGCTGCTGCCGCAGCAGGGCAACCACCGCAATGCGCTGCTGGGCTTGCACCCGCTGTCCGGCATCCGCTTGGACGGCCACACCACAGTGTCCGGCGACGAATTCGCCGGCCTGCGGTGGCCTGTCACAGCGGCAGCTGCGGTCGCGCGCTAGCGGCGGTAGGACTAGAACATGTAGGGCCGCAGGAAGGCGGTCATCCTGCGCAGGTAGGTCGGTTGGCTGACGTGCAGCACGTGGTTTCCCGGAAACCAGTGCAGCGCGCACTGATCCCAGTGGTGCCAGAGCATTTCGGACTGCTCCGGCGGTGCCAACCGATCGCCTAGGCCGGTGATGATCAATCGCCGCTCCTTGGCCACCAGCGGGGAATAGTTCAGCGGCGAGTGGTAGGCCGTCGCGGCGGCGAAATCGTTGCCGGCGACCTGCCCCAGCCGTTGCCCGCCCTGGAGCACCAGGTTGGCCGGGAACCAGTCGCGGATCTCCGACTCGACGGAAACCACCGGGACATTAGGGATCACCGCCTGCAGTCGGGGTTCGACGGCAGCCAGCAGGGCGCTGGTATAGCCGCCCAGCGACAGACCGGTCAAGGCGAAGCGGTCGACACCGGTGGACTCCAGATAGTCGATCATCGATCGGAAGTCGTGGACCGCCTGGGCCATCGCCTCGGCGAACCCTGACATGCCGTGCGAGAAGTAACCGTATCCGCTGAAGGGGGAATACTTTTCAGCCCGGCGACCGTGGAAGGGCAGCGTGAACAAGGCCACGTCGTACCCGGTTCGGTAGAACCACGGCAGCGAGAAGAGGGCCTTGCCCCCATGTAGTGGACACGGGATTTGTGGTTAGGCGGCTTCGGGCGG
>CAXYUC010000223.1:0-5608 GCA_964292075.1 uncultured Mycolicibacter sp. | reverse complement strand
GCGCCCCACCACCCCCCTTCGGTCCCCCGGAGGCCCCCCAGGCCCCGCGGGCCCCGACCGCACCGATGCCGGCCTACGCCGTCGCACCGCAGCCGCCGTCCCCGGACGTACCAGGCGCGCCGCCAGCACCGGCGCCTGCCGGTGCACCGCAGGACGGGCCGCCGGCCGCCCCGCCGGCCTGACCTATCTCACAGGCAACGACCCTGCCGTACTGCCTTAGACTCGGTTGCGATGTCCGAGAATCACGATGACACTGCAGCCCTGCGCGACGCCATCTATGCAGCGTTGGGCACTGTGCTGGACCCCGACATTCGGCGTCCGATCACCGATCTGGGCATGGTCAAAAGCATCGAGATCGCGGACGACCGCAGCGTCCACGCCACGATCTACCTGACGATCTCCGGCTGTCCGATGAAGGCCGAGATCACCAACAACGTGACCACAGCGATCAACGACGTGCCCGGCACCGGGCCCGTCAAGGTCAGCCTGGATGTCTTCAGCGACGAGCAGCGCGCCGAGCTGCGCAAACAGCTGCGTGGCGACGCTCGGGAGCCGGTCATCCCGTTCGCCCAGCCGGGGTCGCTGACCAAGGTGTACGCGATCGCGTCAGGTAAGGGCGGGGTCGGCAAATCGAGTGTGACAGTCAACCTCGCGGTCGCGCTGGCCGAACGCGGTATGTCCGTCGGGGTGCTCGACGCCGACATCTACGGCCACTCGGTACCGCGGATGATGGGCGTCACGGCCCTGCCCACCCAGGTCGACTCGATGATCATGCCGCCGATCGGATACGGCGTGAAGGTGATCTCAATCGCGATGTTCACCCAGGGCAACACGCCGGTGGTGTGGCGCGGCCCGATGCTGCACCGGGCGTTGCAGCAGTTCCTCGCCGACGTCTACTGGGGCGACCTGGACGTGCTGTTGCTGGATCTGCCGCCGGGCACCGGCGACATCGCGATCTCGGTGGCCCAGCTGGTTCCGTCCGCCGAGATCCTGGTGGTGACCACCCCGCAGCAAGCCGCCGCGGAGGTGGCCGAGCGGGCCGGGGCGATCGCCCTGCAGACCCGCCAGCAGGTTGTCGGGGTGGTGGAGAATATGGCCGGACTGGCCATGCCCGACGGGTCGACCATGCATCTGTTCGGCGAGGGTGGCGGCGAGCGGGTTGCCGAGCGCCTGACCCGGGCGATGGGCCGTGAGGTGCCGCTGCTCGGCCAGGTGCCGATCGACAGCGAGATGGTGACCGGCGGCGATTCCGGATCGCCGGTGGTGCTCTCGCCGGACTCGGTGGCGGGCAAGGAACTGCGCCGGGTCGCCGATCAGCTGGCCACCCGCCGACGCGGATTGGTGGGGATGTCGCTGGGTTTGGACACCGGGGGTTCTCGGCGCTGAGCCGGACCTAGGGATCTAGGTGGCGTCGGTGTCGAAGGGAGCCGGGCCACCCGGCTCGGGCACCACAGCCGGTATCGGTGGCATCGGGCGAGGCTCGGCGGCCAGCGAACCGACCGCGGTGAACAGCGAATCGTCGCCATCGAGCAGATGCCGGGTCAGCGCGGCGCGCGGTGTCATGCCGCGCAACTTCTGCAATTCGCTCAGCGGCACCCGCAGGTCCTCGAACTCTGGACCGATCTCCTCGCGCAGCTGGTCGGTGGCGTTGGTGACGTAGTCACGGGCCTGACGCAGCGCACCGGCGGTCCACCGGATGGCTCCCGGCAACCGCTCCGGGCCCAGGATCACCAACCCGAGCACCACCAGGACCAGCATCTCGCCCCAACCGACATTCGCGAACATCGAGGCGGACTTCTAACCGTCGGGGGTGGGGGTCACCGTCAGCGTCACATGCCGCCCGTCCCGGACCACCTCGACGGGCGCTTCCTTGCCGATGGTCAGATTGCGGACCGCCACCACGAATTCGTTGGCGTCGGCGACGCTGCGGTCACCGATCTTGACCACCACGTCGTTCTCCAGCATGCCGCCCTTCTCCGCGGGGCTGCCTACCTTGACGTTGGCGATCTGCGCGCCGGACGCGATGGCGTTGCTGACCGAGCGAGCGCTCACCCCCAGCGTGGGATGCACGATCTTGCCGTCCTTGATCAGCGCCTCGGCCACCGTCTTCATCTCGTTGACCGGGATCGCGAATCCCAGGCCGCTGGCGCTGTCGGACAACGACTTTCCGGCGGTGTTGATCCCGACCAGCTGCGCATCCATGTCGATCAGCGCACCGCCGGAGTTGCCGTGGTTGATCGAGGCGTCGGTCTGGACCGCGTCGATGACGGTGTCGGTGTCGGAGTCGTCTCCGGACAGCGGCACGGGCCGGTGTACGGCGCTGATGATGCCGTGGGTCACGGTGCTGCGCAGGCCCAGCGGAGCGCCCGCCGCGATCACCTCGTCACCGACCCTGATCTTGTCCGAGTCCCCGAGACGGGCCACCGACAGGTTGTCCACGTTGTCGACCTTGAGCACGGCCAGGTCGGTCTTCGGGTCGCGGCCGACCAGGTTGGCCAGCACCTCTTTGCCGTCGTTGAACACCACCGTGGTCTTGAACTTGCTGGGGTTGTTGGCGGCTTCGGAGATGACGTGGTTGTTGGTGACGATGTAGCCCTTGCCGTCGATGACCACACCCGAGCCCTGCATGCCCTGGTCGTCGCTGACCGACTCGATGGTCACCACGGAGTTGGCGATGGCCTCGGCCACCTTGGCGAACCGCCCGGCCGGCTCCTCGGCGTTGCCCTTGGTCGACAGCGTCACCTTCGACGTCGTGAAAGCCTCGACGACCTGCGCGGTGGTACGTCCAACCCAGCCGCCGACCATGCCGATCGCCAGCGCGATCACGGCCAGCGTCCCCAGGGCGCGGTAGGAGACCCGGTCGCCGAACAGCACGTCGCGCACGCCGAGGCGGCCACCCAACTCGCCGGCGGCCCGCGGTACCGGCGGGACCACGGCCGGCGCGCCGAGCGCAGCACCGGCGGCGGGATCACGCCACGGGTCACCGGTGTCTTCCAACCCGTCCGGTTTGCCGTTACGGTCCAGCGCCCCGGCGTCGGCGGGGTGGCGCTGCAGCGACGGGCCGGCGCCGTGGCGGCCGAAGGCCTCCTTGAGCACTGGGTCCGGCGGCAGGTCATGCGGAGTGAACTCACTCTGCTCGCGGTACTTCTTCGTCCGTACGTCGGCGGGAGTGAAAGAACCGGGCACTCCGTCGGGCCGGCCGAAGGCCTTTTTGGACGCATTGTCCACCGGGGGCCGGTAGACGGGTCGCGGAGCCAAGCGGTTACCGCCGGCGTTCTCGTTGTTGGAGCTCACCTATTTCCTCTTCCGGGTCCAGCCCTGGGGCGCTTCCAGGCTCCGCGAGCACAGCATCACCGGGCGCTGACTCCGCTGGAGATCCACCTTACCGACGTTTACCGCGTTCTTGAGGTTTGCCGTCGTCGAACCGGGCAGGCATGGCCCTGGTCGGCTCGTCGGGCGCACAATCGGCCGGGGCGTCGGGGATCTGGGCCAACAGGCCGAGCAGCGCGGACGGGATCCGGATCGGATGCGAATCACGCAGCGCCGAGCGTGCCCGGCCCTGGTACTCCACTTCGGCCGCGCAGTCGGGACACAGCGACAGATGGTGGGCCGCGCGCAGGTGCGCGTTCATCCGCAGCTCGCCGTCGACGTAGGCAGTGATCGCTTCGCTGCACAGGTGTTCGGTGGACCCGAACTGCCGCGGGGCACCGACCGGCGCATCACTTTGCGAGGCGAACTGAGCGGGCAGCCAGGAGAACGCGCGACGGAAGACACCTCCGCGGTCCGTCACACCGGACTCCTCTCCTGTCGCATACCCACATCAGAACTCAATCAGGCTCAATAAAGGCCCAATAAGAATGTAGCGCGATACCGCCCACGGACGTGGAAACCGATGGCCGAGCCGAGTCTCAGCCGGCCGCGACACCGCCAAAGGCTGAACCGTCTCGCTGAGCGGTTCGGGTGGCCAAGCAGTCCCGCAGAGCCTGCCGGCCCCGGTGAATACGGCTGCGCACGGTGCCCAGCTTCACCCCGAGAGTCGCCCCGACCTCTTCGTAGGACAGACCTTCGATGTCGCACAGCACGACTGCGGCCCGGAACTCCGGCGCCAGCGAGTCCAGCGCTGCCTGCAGGTCGGGATCCAGCCGCGCATCGTGGTAGATCTGCTCGGGGTCCGGCTCGTCGGCGGGCACCCGGTCGTAGTCCTCCGGCAGCGCCTCCATGCGCACGCGGCCCCGCCGGCGCACCATGTCCAGGAACAGGTTGGTGGTGATGCGGTGCAGCCAGCCTTCGAAGGTTCCGGGCTGGTAGTTGTGCACCGATCGGAACACCCGGATAAAGGTCTCCTGGGTGAGATCTTCTGCGTCGTGCTGGTTTCCGGAGAGCCGGTAAGCCAGCCGGTAGACCCGGTCGGCGTGCTGACGCACCAATTCGTCCCAAGACGGCATGGCCGCCGCGTCTCCGGTGGCGTCGAACACCGCAGTGCCCTGCGGCTCCTCGGACGGTTCAACCCAGTCGGTCTCGGAGTAACGATCCGCGTGGGTGGTCGAGTGCGACATGGCGACCGGGGGCAGCAAAGTGGTTATGGCGACGTCCTCCAGCTCGGGGCTGCCGACAGTCGGCGGCAGCGCACTATCGCGGTCAACGTGCAACGGGCCCCTCGTATTCCGAGCGTCTCGAGGCCGGCTCATACCTCGTTCCATGCCGATACCGTTGCCTATCGCTGTATGTCCGCTCTGTGCTGGCACTGAACGCCGACTGTGAACCTGTGTTCGAATACGCCGCGCAGTGCGGTTATAGGGCCAGATAACAGTTCGGACACGGCGCCCGCCCCGGGCGTGTCGGGCGGGCGCGCCGGTGCGCGGGCCGCAATGGCTTTGTCCTACGCTGCGGTGATGGCCAGCACCGACGACACTTCCGGCGAGCCGCCGCGCAGTCGAGCCGACGCACTTTTGGCGCACGCCGAGGACTCCATGACCGAGGACGCGGTTTTGGCGGCCGCCCGCGACCGGGCCGGTGAGATCGGCGTCGGGTCGATCAGCGCCGCGGTCGGCGCGCTGCTGAGCCTGCTGACCAAGCTCAGCGGCGGTAAAACGGTGGTCGAGGTGGGCACCGGGGCCGGCGTCAGCGGACTCTGGCTGTTGTCGGGTATGGGCGCAGACGGTGTGCTGACCACGATCGATATCGAGCCCGAGCATCAACGCACCGCCAAGCAGGCGTTCAATGACGCCGGTATCGGTCCCGGCCGGACCCGCTTCATCAGTGGCCGCGCCCAAGAGGTGCTGACCCGTCTCGCCGACGAGTCCTATGACCTGGTGTTCGTGGACGCCGACCCGATCGACCAGCCCGGCTACGTGCTGGAAGCCGTGCGGTTGCTGCGGCCCGGCGGTGTGGTCGTGGTGCACCGGGCCGCCCTGGGCGGCCGGGCCGGAGATCCGACCGCCAACGACGCCGAGGTGATCGCGGTGCGCGAAGCCGCCCGGCTGATCGCCGTCGACGAGCGGCTGACCCCGGCGTTGATTCCGCTGGGAGACGGTCTGCTGGCCGCCGTCCGCGACTAGGGCGTGTCTGACAAATATTTCGGGTGTTGTGGCTGAAGCTTTTCAGTATG
>CAXYUC010000222.1:0-5612 GCA_964292075.1 uncultured Mycolicibacter sp. | reverse complement strand
GGGGGGGCGGGGTGGGGGGGAGTGGGGATGCGGCGGCGCCCGCCGGGGGCGCGGCCACATCGGCGCCCGGCCGCGGGCCCCCCGACTTCGTTGTCTTCAACCAGAATTCGCGGCTTTCCAGCACCGCCGGGTGGGTTACAAGTCCGGCGCAACGCTGCGACCACTCGGTCCATCCGACCCCGACCGGCTGCAGTTCGATGTCGTTGCCGCCCAGCTTCTGACCGAAGGCGGTGAAGATATCGGTGACCAGGATGTCGCGGGAGGCCTCGTCACCGACGGTTGCGTGCAGGCTCAGCGCGAGGTAGCACAAGTCACCTGAGGCGCCCCGGATGTAGAGCGCCGTCAGCGGCGGGCTGGACAGATCCTGGTCGCGGATGTGCTCGGTCAGCAGCGTGCGCACCGCATCGCGTTCCGCCGTCATGCCCTCGGGCAGCGAGTGGGTGCTGATCTCCCCGAACTCGCCGGGTTCGGCCACCTGCTGTTCCCAGGTACCGGCCCGCTCGGTGATGCGCAGCCGCAGCGCGTCGTGGTGGTTGACCACCGCGGTCAATACGGCTCGGACGTCGTCGACGGAGACGTCGGGCCGCAGCCGCAGGATCAGCGGGATACGCCAGCGACCGTGTTCGCGGACACCGTTTTCCAGGAAGTAGGTGATGTTCGGCGGTAGGGGCGGGTGCTCCACCTCGCCGAGCGACTGGCGGCCCAGTCCGCCGGCGGTGTAGCGGGCGGTCAGTGCCTTGGCCAGCGCCACGACCGTCGGGTTGTCGTAGAGGTCCTGCGGGGTGAGGTCCAGCCCCTCGTGCGAGGCGGCCATGGCGACGCTGATCGCCACCAGCGAGTCACCGCCGACGTCGAAGAAGTTGGCGGTGCGGTCCACCGAGCCGACACCCAGGCACACCGCCCAGATCCGTTGCAGCGTCGCCTCGATAGAAGTGCCGCTGGAACCGCTGGTGCCGTTACCGCTGCCCTGCTCGCCCGCGGCGCCGCCTGCGGCGCCCGTGCCGGACACCCAGGTGGCGCCGGCATTGTGCTCAAGCCAATGCCGTTGGCGCTCAAACGGATAGCCGGGGACAGTGACGCGCTTGGGTTGATAGTCGCCGCGCAGCGGTGACCAGTCCACCTCAACACCGGCGGCCCACAGTTGGCCGAGCGCCAGCAGGAAGGTGTCGCGATCGTCGCGGTTCTGGGCGTGATGGCGCATCAAACGGACGGCCCGATGTCCGCTCGCGAACTTCGGGTTGCGGGCCGCCGACGCGGTCAGGGTGGCCCCCGGGCCGACCTCGACCAGGACACGGTGCGGGTCGTTCAGCACGGTGTCGATCTCGTCAGCGAACCGCACCGTGGCCCGCACGCTGCGCGCCCAGGTCGCCGGGTTGGTCGCCTCGCTGGGCGCCAACCAGGTGCCGGTCAGGTTCGACAGCAGCGGGATCTGCGGCTCGTGCAGGGTCTGCCGAGACAGGAACGCGGTGAACTCCGAGATCATCGAGTCCATCAGGCGGGAGTGGAACGCGTGCGAGGTCCGCACCCGGCGCGCGTTGATCCCGGCTTGCTTAAGCGCGTCGGAGAACACCCGGATGTCGGCTTCGGTTCCGGCGACCACGCAGCCGTCCGGGTCGTTGACCGCGGCCAGGTCGACATCACCGGTGAGATAAGCACCGACCGCGTCGGCACTGATCGGTACGGCCACCATGACGCCGCGCGGCGCGGCGTGCATCAGCCGGGCCCGCATCGCCACCACCTTGATCGCGGTGTCGAGGTCGAAGACACCGGCCACGGTTGCGGCGGCGTATTCGCCGATGCTGTGACCGACCAGCGCCGCTGGACGCACGCCGTAGCTCTCGACCAGCTTCGCCAGCGCGTATTCCACGGTGAACAGCGCCGGCTGGGTGCGGTCGGTGCGCTCGAGGTCACGCGAGGTGCCCTCGAAGATCATCGCGCGCAGGTCATAGCCCAGCTCCGCCTCGAAACCGGCCACGCAGCGGTCGAAGTATTCGGCGAACACCGGCTCGTTGTCGTAGAGCCCGCGCGCCATCCCGATGTGCTGGGCACCCTGTCCCGGGAACAGGAACACCACCCGGTCGGTCTCGGACGCGTCCGCGCCGAGGTCCACGCCCTCGCCGATGAAGACGTTCTCGCTCTCCTCGGCACCCAGCACCGATGCTGCGTCGGCCCGATCGGCGACGACCGCGGCCAGCCGCAGGTTGTGCGGGTGCCGGCTGGCCAGCGTGTAGGCCACATCGGGGAGGTTGGGCGCTTCGCCATCCTGGCCACCGGTCAGCTCAGCGGCCAGATCGATGCGTCCCTGCGCCAGCGCTTCGGCGGTACGTGCCGACAGCAGCAGCACCTCGGGGCCGGGCTTGGGCGCCGGGACGAGAGCCTCTTCCTGAGGCCATTCTTCGACGATGACGTGCGCGTTGGTGCCGCCGACACCGAACGAGCTGACCCCGGCGCGCCGGATGCCGTCCCATTCCCACGGCCCGTACTCGCCGCGGATCCGGAACGGCCCGTCCTCGAGGTGTAGTTCGGGGTTCGGGCTGGTGTAGTGCAGCGTGCCGGGAATCGCCCGGTGCTTGAGGCACAGGATGGTCTTGATCAGGCTGGCGATACCGGCCGCCGACTCCAGGTGCCCGATGTTGGACTTGACCGAGCCCACATAGCAGGGGCCGGACCGCTGTTCCTCGGAGACCGCGAAAGCCTGTCGCAGGCCCTCGATTTCGATTGGGTCACCCAGCGGGGTGGCGGTGCCGTGCGACTCGATATAGCTGATGGTGGACGCGTCGACTTCGGCGACCGCATGCGCCTCGGCGATCACGTCGGCTTGGCCCGCTGCGGTGGGCGCGGCGTAGGTCATCTTGGTGCCGCCGTCGTTGTTCAGCGCCGAACCCCGGATCACCGCGTGGATCTGGTCACCGTCATCGACGGCCGCGTCCAGCGACTTGAGCACCACCACGCCGACACCACTGGAGAAGATGGTGCCGTCGGCGCGCACGTCGAACGGCCGGCAGTGCCCGCTCGCCGAGACCATCGAGCCCGGCTCGTGCCAGTATCCGACGTGGTGCGGGACCCGTAGCGACGCCCCACCGGCCAGCGCCATGTCGCATTCGCCGTTAAGGATGCTCTGGCAGGCCAAGTGCAGTGCGACCAACGCCGACGAGCAGGCCGTCTGCACCGACAGTGCCGGGCCGTGCAGGTTGAGCTGGTGGGCCACCCGGGTGGCCAGATAGTCCTTGTCGTTCTGCAGCGACAGGTTGACCATTTCGAAGCTGACGCCCTGGCCGATGATGAGGTTCGGGTCGTAGTGCGACATCAGGTTGTGCAGCAGGTAGCCACTGGTGGTGCTGGTCCCGTAGACCCCGACAGATCCCTCGATCTCGCCGGGCCGGTAGCCGGCGTCCTCCAGGGCGTGCCAGGCGGTCTGCAGGAACAGCCGGTGCTGTGGGTCCATGGTGCGGGCGGCCAGCGGGGTGAAGCCGAAGAAGCCCGCATCGAACTCGTCGATGCCCTCCAGCAGCGCGGCCCGCCGCACGTAGTTGTGGTTCGCCAGTGCCTTGTCGCTCACACCGCTGGCGCGCAGCTCGTCCTCGGACAGCGTGACGATGGATTCGGTGCCGTTGCGCAGGTTGTTCCAGAATCCGGTCAGCGTGCGAGCGCCCGGGAAACGCCCCGCCATGCCGACAACCGCGATCGCGTTGGGCGGCACTTCATTGTTGGTCACGAACGATCTCCTACTTTTCGCCGTGCCGCGGCCCGCTGACGTGCCGCGGCACGCTGCTGAGCGCGGCTACGAACGTCGCTTGCGCCGTCGGTCGCCCCCTCCTGCTCGGCGAGGCCGAGTTGGCGGGCCAGGTCGGCGGCCAGGTCGGTCAAGGAGGCACCCTGCAGCAGCAGTGCCACCGGGGGCTCCGCGCCGAAGTCACCGCGAACGGTGTTACGGATGCGCACCGCCATCAGTGAGTCCATGCCGAGCTCGGTCAACGGCCGAGCAGGATCGATGACGCTGCCCTTGGGGTAGCCCATGATCGCCATGATCCGCGAACCCAACCGTGCGACAACGGCTGTGGTGGCCTCGGCGGCGCTGAGCTGCTTGAGGCCTTCGGGACCGGGCCAGTCGTCGTCCTCGTCGTCGAGGTCAAGTTCTTCGGCCAGTGTCGCGAAGTACCCGAGTTGCTGTAGTTCCGGGAAGGCCGCGGCCACCCGGTCCAGGCGCAACCGCGCCACGCCGACCCGGGACAGGTCGCCGCCGAGAATCGCCTCGAGGGCCTCCATGCCCTCGTCGGGGTTGATCGGGTCCAGCGCACTGAACTTGAGCTCCTGGGCGACCCCGACGCCGGACCACTGGCCCCAGTTGATGGTGATGGCCGGCAGCCCGGCGGCCCGCCGCCACGCCACCAGGCCGTCCAGCCAGGCGCTGGCCGCGGCGTAGGACGCCTGACCGGGTGCGCCCAGCAGCGACGAGGTCGAGGAGAACCCGACCCACCAGTCCAGGTCCTTGCCGAGAGTCGCGTGATGCAGGCGCAGCGCGGCTGTGGCCTTGGGCGCCCACACCCGGCCGAGCGTCTCTTTGTCGATGCCGACCACGATCTGGTCGTCGATGACGGCGGCGCCGTGGATGACACCGCGCAGCGTGAGCCCGGTCTGTTCCGCGGCGGCGACCAGGCTCTCGGCCACACCCGGTGCGGCGAGATCGCCGGAGACGACCGCGATCTGGGCCTTTTCCTCCAGCTCGGACAGCACGGCGCGCTGCTCCTCGGAGGGCTGCGAACGGCTGTTGAGCACAATCCGCGCAGCACCGCGGTCGATCAGCCACCGGGCGACGACCAACCCGATCCCGCCCAGGCCGCCGGTCAGCACGTAGGCGCCGTCGGACCGCACGATCGGGGCGCCGTTCGGTGTCAAGTTCGCACGCTTGAGCCGTTCGGCGTAGCGGTGCTCCCCGCGCCAGGCCACCACGTCGTCGGTGCTCGCCAGGCCCAGCTCGGTGATCAACGTCGCCGCCGGGTCCGCCGACGCGTCCAGGTCGACCACGCCGGTGTGCAGGTCCGGGTGCTCGTAGGCCAGCACCCGCACCAGTCCCTTGAGGCCGCAGATCGACGGGTCACCGTGCTCAAGCGTCTCGTCGACGCCCACGGTCAGGCCGTTGCGGCCGACCAGCCACAGCCGCGGCGCGGTGCCGTGCCAGCCGCCGACGATGGTGCGCACCGTAGCGGCGACCGACCAGGCCAGGTCACGACCGCGGGCCGGCGCATCGCCGGTCGCATCTCCGGTTTCCAAGCCGTCAAAGGCATTACGGGCCGCCAGCACCACCACCCCGACCGGCGGCCGGTCCGGGTCGTCGGCGGTCTGTGCGAACGCTTCCCGTACCGCGGCTTCGTTGGTCAGGTCCGCGGTGATCACCCGGCGGTTGTCGGAGCCGAAGCGGGCGGCGAAGTCGGCTGCCAGCGCTTCGGTTTCGGCGCCGTCGGTCAGCACCAGCCAGCTGCCGTCGGGGGGCGCCGGCGGGTGTGGGGCGGCGGGGGCGTCGGCCCACTCGGTGTCGGAGGTCTTCTGGGTGAACGGCAGCGGCGCCGGGCGGGGCCGCGGGGGGTCAGTCCCACCTCCATGCGCGGGATGTG
>CAXYUC010000221.1:0-5715 GCA_964292075.1 uncultured Mycolicibacter sp. | reverse complement strand
CCCGTGGGGGCCCGCCTGTTTGGGGGGGGGCGGTGGGGGGGGTGGCGGAGAGCGGGCGGGGGCCGCCCGCGGATGAGGGCCGCGGCCCCGCCCGCGGCCGCGGTCACGGCCTGGGCGAACCGCACCGGGTTGCGCAGGTTGTGCACCCAGTAATCGGCGTCAAATGTCGGTGTGTCGCTACCGGTTTGCCCCACGGTGCTGATCAGCGGGATCTTCGGCGCCGACGGCTTCAGGTCGGCGAGCGTGGTCCGCAGCTCGCCCAGGATCGGGTCGACGGTGGGGTGGTGCGACGCCACGTCCACCTCGACGCGCCGGGCCAGCTTGCCCTGGGCGTCGACGATCGCGACGACCGCGTCGACCTGGTCGGGCGGGCCGGCGATCACGGTCTGCTGCGGCGCTGCGTACACCGCCACGGTGATGTCGGGGTGCTGGGCGACCAGCTTCTCGGCGGCATCGGCGTCCAGCTCCAGCAGGGCCATCGCACCTTGGCCGCTCAATCGGGCCATCAGCCTCGACCGGGTGGCGATCACCTTCAGGCCGTCGGCGGGGCTCAGCGCACCGGCCACCACGGCCGCGGCTACCTCCCCCATCGAATGCCCGATCACCGCGTCCGGCTCGACGCCGTGGGATCGCCACAGCGCCGTCAAGGCCAGCTGCATGCCCACCAGCACCGGCTGGATGCGGTCGATGCCGACCACCGGCTCGCCGGATTCGAGGACCTGACGCAGCGAAAATCCAACCTGCGCAACGAAATCAGGCTCCAGCTGATCGACAGCGGCGGCAAACGCCGGCTCATCGACCAGCAGTTGGCGGCCCATGCCGGCCCACTGGGATCCCTGACCCGAGTACAGAAAGACGGTTCCCTTACCACGCAATGCGGCGTGTGTGCCGACCACTCCGGGGGCCGGGTATCCGCCGGCGACCGCCCGCAGCCCGGCCAGCGCCTGCTCGGTGTCGCGTGCGCAGACGGTGGCGAACTTGGCGTACCGGCTGCGGTGGTGGTTGAGGGTGTGGGCGATGTCGGCCAGCGGGACAGCGGCACCCGGGCCGGCGAGCCAGTCGGCCAGGGTGGCAGCCCAATCCGCCACCCGCTGTTCGGTTTTGCCCGAGATCACCAGGGTGGCGACCGGTTCTGCCGAAGCCGGCGCGGGCACCGGGTCGGGTCCCTGCTCGAGCACTACGTGCGCGTTGGTTCCGCCCAGCCCGAACGATGACACCGCGGCACGCCGCGGGCCCTCGGCCGCCGGCCACGGCGTCATCTCGGTGGGGACGAACAGCCGGGTCGGGGACGGGTCGATCGCCGGGTTCCACTTGGAGAAGTGCAGATTCGGTGGGATCTGTCCGCGTTGCACAGACAACGCAGCCTTGATGAAGCCGGCAATCCCGGCGGCCGCCTCGAGGTGGCCGATGTTGGTCTTGACCGCGCCCAGCGCACACTTGTCGGCGCCGCGCCCGTAGACGTCGGCCAGCGCCTCGAACTCGATCGGATCGCCCAAAGCTGTTCCAGTGCCGTGGGTTTCAATCAGGTTCACCGAGTTCGCTGCGACGTCGGCACTGCGCAACGCCCGACTGATCGCGTCGATCTGGGCAATGGTGTTCGGCGCGGTCAGGCCATTGGACTTGCCGTCCTGGTTGATCGCCGAACCGCGCACCACCGCCAGCACCCGGTCGCCGTCGCGGATGGCGTCGGTGAGGCGCTTGAGCACCACGATCCCGGCGCCCTCGCCGCGGACGAATCCATCCGCGCCGGCGTCGAAGCTGTGGCACCTGCCGCGTGGCGACAACATTCCCCACTTGGCCATGGCGATCTGGGTTTCCGGGCGCAGGATGAGGCTGACGCCGCCGGCCAGGGCCAGGTCGCTCTCCCGCATCCGCAGGCTCTGGCAGGCCATGTGAATGGTGACCAGCGACGATGAGCACGCCGAGTCCATCGCGACCGCGGGACCCCGCAGGCCCAGCAGGTAGGCGATCCGGCCTACGGCGACGGCGTGGGCGTTACCGGTGGCCGAGTAGCCGTCGATCGCGTCCGGGTTTGCTGCCGAAATCCCTTGGTATTCCGTGTAATACACGCCCATCATCACCGCGGAGCGGATGCCTGACAGGGTTTCCGGCGACATTCCGGCGTGTTCGAGGGCCTCCCAGGCGACCTCGAGCATCAGCCGCTGTTGCGGATCCATGGCCTCGGCTTCGCGCGGGGAGATTCCGAAGAAGTCGGCGTCGAATCCGGCGACATCGGAGATGAAGCCGCCCCACTTCGACGACATCCGGCCCGGCGCAAGCGGGTCCGGGTCGTAGTACTCGTCGGCGTCCCAGCGATCCGCGGGGATTTCGGTGATGGCGTCGCGCCCGGTCTCCAACAGGTCCCAGTAGGCGTCCGGGCCCGAGGCGCCACCCGGGAAGCGGCAGCCGATCCCGATGACCGCGATCGGTTCGGCGGCGGCGATCCGCGACGCCTTGTCGAACTGCTCGGTCAGCGCCCCCCGTTTGTCGGCGCCCATCGCCGACATCCTGTTGAAGATCGTCGTCATCAATAAATACCGCTCTCGCTACCGGTCGAAGCCGACTCGACCTGATCGAACAACTCATCCAGCACACCGCCGGATGAGCCGAACCCCAAATCATCGTCGTCTTGCCCCGCGGTGCTGTCCGGGTCGGTATAACGCGAGGCCAGCAGTCCCACCAGGTGCGTCGTCAACGCTGAGATGCTGGGGTGATTCCACAGCATTGACGCCGACAAATCCACCCCAACCACCTGTTGTGTCTCTTTCAGAACCGTCATCGCGATCATGGAATCGAGCCCCATCTCGGGGAACGGCTGATCCACATCGATCGCTGACGCAGATGTCCGAAGTTCGCGGGCCAGGATAGCTTGCAGCCGCACCGCCAGCACGTCGCGCCGCTGATCGGCGGGGATGGTCGACCAGTCCGGCACGTCGGCCGCCGATGCGCCGGCAGCGGCTTGCTCACCGGGCGCAGCAGCATCGACCGCCACTCCGGCTTCAGAGGCCTCGCTCACCAGATCCTCGAAGAAGGTCAGATCCCGGAATTCCGGCGAGGTGGCGACCGCACGGTCGATACGCAGCCGTCCCACCCCAATCCGAGCCCCGATCAGGCCGGAGTCGGCACCCAGCACGGCGTCCAGCGCCTCGACGCCTTCATCGGGGCTGATTGGGTCGAGGACGCTGAGCGTCATCGACCGGCCCAGACCCACATCCGACCACTGACCCCAGTTGATGGCGGTCGCGGGCAGGCCCGAGGCGTGCCGCCACGCCATCAGCGCGTCCAACCAGGCATTGGAGGTGGCGTATCCGAGCTGGCCGGGCAGGCCCAGCAGCGCGGCCATCGAGGAGAAGCCCACCCACCAGTCGAGCTGGGCGGCTGCGGTGGCCGCATGCAGCCGCGCGGCGCCGACAGCCTTGGCCGACCAGACGCTCTCCAGGCTCTCGCGAGTCACGGCCGTCACCAGACCGTCGCCCAGCACACCGGCGGCGTGCACGACCCCGCGCAGCGGCTTGCCGGTCTCCTGCGCGGCGGCCACCAGACGCTCGGCCACTCCCGGCGCGCTGATGTCGCCGGCCACAAAGACCACTTCGGTGGCGGCGGCCAGTTCGTCGAGGACAGCGCGCTGCTGGTCGGCGGGCTCGCTGCGGCCGTTGAGCACGATGCGTCCGGCGCCGCGGGCCACCAGCCAGCGGGCCACCACGATGCCCAGACCGCCCAGACCGCCGGTGAGCAGGTAGGAGCCGTCCGCGCGGACCTCGGCGTGCGACGCCTGGACCGTTTCGGCGGCACCGCCGAGCGTGGCCCGGGTGAGGCGTTCGGTGTAGCGCTGTCCGCCGCGCCAGGCGATCACGTCGTCGCGCAGCGGGGCGCCCAGTTCGGCCAGCAAGGCGTCGGCCAGGGCTGCGGTGTCCGCCGAGGCGTCCAGATCGACCAGGGTGGCGCCCAGGTCGGGCTCGTCGGCGAGGACCCGGGCGAGTTCGCCGGGGAACCGCCAGGTACGGACCACACCTTTGAGTGCGCCGATAGCGGGGTCGCCGGGTACCTCGCTGCCGAAGGCCAGCCCACCACGGCTGACCAGCCACAACCGCGGCTTATTGTCTCCGGCCGCAGCCGGCCAGCCCTCGACCGCCGCGCGGGCCGTCGAGGAAGCCGTCCAGATGAGCTCGCGAGCGCGAGCCAGTGCGCCGTCCGGGTCGGACCCGTCGAACCCGCGCCGGTCCAGGAAGACGACGATGCCGGCCGGCGGTTGCGCGGGGTCGGCGGCGGCCTGCCCCACCGCGTCGATCAGAGCGGGGTCATCGGCGAATGGCCCGGTGAGCACCTTGCGGCTCGGGGCGGCCAACCGCGCGGCGAACTGCGCGGCCAAGCCCTCGGTGTCGGCGCCGGGCTCGCAGAGCAGCAGCCAGCTGCCGCCGGCCACACCGGTACCGTCCGTCGTCTTGACCGGCTCCGTCGGTGTCCACTCGGTGGCGAAGAGTTTCTGGTCCAGCGGCACCCGCAGCGAGCGGGGATCGAGCGGGCGCAGCTCGACACCGGTGAGTTCGGCGACGGCGGCGCCCGAGTCGTCGGTCAGGACGACCCGGCCAACGGCCACCGTGTCTTCGTGGCTGCTCACCTCGGTGTGGCAACGCACCTGGCGTCCGGCAGGTGCGAACACCCGCACCGCGGCCACCGCCGCCGGCACGTAACCGCCGTGCTCCGCGTTATCGGCTCCGATGGCCGCCGCCAGCTGCCGCAGCCCGGCATCGAGCAAGGCCGGGTGCAGGCGGTACGCCGGGTGGGTGGCCACATCGTCGGGCAGGGTGAGCACACTGTGCTCGGCACCCACGTCGGCCGCCCGATCCGCCGGCGCGGCTGCGATGTCGGCGACCGCGTGCCGGGTCCAGGCTTCGTCGCCCTGGCGGGCGTGGATCTCGACCCGGGTTTGGCCATTGGCCCCGCTGAGCTGGGTGGTGACCTGCATCCCGGTGTCGAGCAGCAGCGGCTGTTCGATCTTCAGGCTGGTCACCGCGATCGACTCGGCGGGTATACCGAGGGCCTGGCTGCCTGCTGCCACCGCCATCTCGATCAGTGCCGCCGCGGACGCAACGGCCTGTCCGTGCACCGGTTGCTCGGCCAGCCACGGCATGGCCTCGGCACGAAGGTCGTTCTGCCACAGGTGGCCGCCGGTCAGCATCTCGACGTGTACGCCGAGTAGCGGATGCACGTCCGGTGCCTGGCCGGCCGGTCCGGGCAGGTAGAGCCAATGCCGGCTGTGCTGCCAGGGGGTGCTGGGCAATTCGGCGAATCCGCCGACCCTGGCGGCGGTGCCACTGTGGTGCCGGCCGAGTTCGGTGAGCTGAACATGGAAGCTCAGGGTCTCGTCGTCGCCCCTGCGCAGGGTCGAGGCCACCGTCACCGGTTCGGCGACGACGGCTTCGGCCGTCTCGATGATCGAGTGGGTCAACAGCGGGTGCGGGCTGATCTCGATGAAGGTGTCGTGGTCCGCCGCCGCCACGGTCACGGCCTGGCTGACCAACGCGGGCTTGCGCACATTGGCCACCCAGTAGTCCGCGTCCAATCGCGGCGTGGGCCCCGCGGGATCCACCGCCGTGGAAATGAACGGGATCTGCGGCGTTTGGGGGGTGATGTCGGCCAACTCGGCGCGCAGTTCATCAAGGATCGGATCCATGAACGCGGTATGGGAGGCCACCTCCATATTCACCCGCCGCG
>CAXYUC010000220.1:0-5715 GCA_964292075.1 uncultured Mycolicibacter sp. | reverse complement strand
CGCGTTGGGCTCCGCCACGGAAACCTCCCCCTACGGTCCGACCCGCAACCCGTGGGACGCCGAGCGGCTGCCGGGCGGCCCCGGCGGCGGCAGTGCCGCGGCGCTGGCGGCGTTTCAGGCGCCGCTGGCGATCGGCACCGACACCGGCGGCTCGATCCGTCAGCCGGCCGCGCTGACCGCCACCGTCGGCGTCAAACCCACCTACGGCACCGTCAGCCGCTACGGGCTGGTGGCGTGTGCGTCGTCGCTGGACCAGGGCGGGCCGTGCGCGCGCACAGTGCTCGACACCGCGCTGCTGCACTCGGTGATCGCCGGGTATGACCCGCGTGACTCCACCTCACTGGACGTACCGGTGCCCGACGTCGTCGGCGCCGCCCGCGCCGGCGCTACCGGTGACCTGTCGGGCGTGCGGATCGGAGTGGTGCGTCAGCTGCACAGCGGTGAGGGCTACCAGCCGGGCGTGCTGGCGTCGTTCAACGCTGCCGTCGAACAGTTGACGGCGCTGGGCGCGCAGATCTCCGAGGTGGACTGCCCGCACTTCGACTACTCACTGAGCGCCTACTACCTGATCCTGCCGTCGGAGGTGTCGTCCAACCTGGCCCGCTTCGACGCGATGCGCTTCGGGTTGCGGGTCGGCGACGACGGGACCCACAGCGCCGAGGAGGTGATGGCGTTGACCCGCGCGGCCGGCTTCGGTCCTGAGGTCAAGCGCCGCATCATGCTCGGCACCTACGCGCTGTCGGCCGGCTACTACGACGCCTACTACAACCAGGCCCAGAAGGTGCGCACGCTGATCGCCCGCGACCTCGACGAGGCGTACAAGTCCGTGGACGTGCTGATCTCGCCGACGACGCCCACCACGGCGTTCCGGCTGGGGGAGAAGGTCGACGACCCGTTGGCGATGTACCTCTTCGACTTGTGCACGCTGCCGCTGAACCTGGCCGGGCACTGCGGTATGTCGGTGCCGTCCGGGCTGTCCGGAGACGACGGGCTGCCGGTGGGCCTGCAGATCATGGCGCCGGCGCTGGCCGACGCCCGGCGCAGCGGGGGGGGCGCCGCCTCCGAGGCCCCCCGGGGGGAGTTGGCCAGCCCCGTCTAATCCGCGAGCAGACAGAGAATCGCATTCACCCGACGCCTTTTGTGCGATTCTCCGTCTGCTCGGCGTAATGGAGCTAACCCCGGCAAGATGGGCAGTATGCGGATCGGAGTGCTCACCGGCGGTGGTGACTGTCCCGGATTGAACGCGGTGATCAGGGCGGTGGTGCGCACCTGCGACTCGCGCTATGGCTCCACGGTGGTCGGATTCCAAGACGGCTGGCGCGGCCTGTTGGAGGACCGGCGCGTTCAGTTGGCGAACGACGACCGCAACGACCGGCTGTTGGCCAAGGGCGGCACCATGCTCGGGACCGCCCGGGTAAACCCGGACAAGCTGCGCGCCGGCCTGGATCAGGTGAAGCAGACCCTCGATGACAACGGCATCGACGTGCTCATCCCCATCGGCGGCGAGGGCACCTTGACGGCGGCGCACTGGCTGTCGCAGGAAAATGTCCCCGTCGTCGGGGTGCCCAAGACCATCGACAACGACATCGACTGCACCGACGTCACTTTCGGGCACGACACCGCGCTGCAGGTCGCCACTGATGCCATCGACCGGCTGCACTCCACCGCCGAATCTCACCAGCGGGTGATGCTGGTCGAGGTGATGGGCCGCCACGCCGGCTGGATCGCGCTCAACGCCGGCCTGGCCACCGGTGCCCACATGACGCTGATCCCCGAGCAACCCTTCGACGTCGAGGAGGTGTGCCGGCTGGTCAAGCAACGCTTCCAGCACGGGTCGTCGCACTTCATCTGCGTCGTCGCCGAAGGGGCCAAACCCGTTGCCGGCTCCATGGAGTTACGGGCCGGCGGCGTCGACGAGTTCGGTCACGAGCGGTTCACCGGCGTTGCCGCCCAGCTGGCCGTGGAAATCGAAAGGCGCGTCAAGAAGGAAGTCCGCACCACCGTGCTGGGCCATGTGCAGCGCGGCGGCACCCCGACCGCCTACGACCGGGTGCTCGCGACCCGATTCGGCGTCAACGCCGCCGACGCCGCTCACGCCGGGGAATACGGAATGATGGTGTCGTTGCGCGGCCAGGAGATCGGCCGGGTGGCGTTGGCCGACGCGGTCCGACAGCTCAAAGTGGTGCCGCAGAGCCGCTACGACGATGCGGCGGCGTTCTTCGGCTAGCCCGCGCGTGGCGTGACAAGGCCGCGAAATGGCCGCACAATGGTGAGGTTGTGCTTTGTGTTGCCCGATGGACGAAGGCTGGGGGTGGGGTATGGGAAAGATGGCGCTGTCTGCCGCGGTGCTGTGCGGTCTACCGACGGGGCTGTTGCTGGCTATACCGGCCCACGCCACCGGCGACCAGATCGGCGATTATGTCACCGAACACGGTGGCGATGTCTGCGCACTCATCAACGACCAGCCGAATCTGGCCGGAGTCAAGAACGCGGTCAGCCACATCCTGGAGACCAGTGGCCTGCCCGCGGACCAGACGGGGCGAATACTGGCCGGGTCGGTGATGGCCGACTGCCTCCAGGACGGCCCGCTGGTCGACGAATTCGTCTGGTATGAAAAGCACCGGCAGCAGAGCGGCGGCGGTGTCGGCGCAGTACTCGGCCCCTGATCCCCGGGGCCGGCGGCGAACGCCGGTCGCGATTCAGAGGTCGCTCGGGTCGTCCGGGACGTCGACGGCGTAGTCCGCCAGGATCTCCAGGCCGATCACCTCCAGGGTGCGCTCATGGGTGGCGGCCAGCACCACCGGCGCGGCGTAACCGTCGCGGTGGGCCCGCAGCCAATTCAGTGCGGTGACGCACCAGCGATCGCCGGGCTGCAGGCCCGGGAACCGGTAGGCCGGCATCGGCGTGGACAGGTCGTTACCGATCGAGCGCTGGTGTTCCAGAAATTCGCCGGTGACGACGGCGCAAATCGTGTGCAGTCCAATGTCCTCGGGCCCTGACGAGCAGCAGCCGTCGCGGTAGAAGCCGGTAATCGGGTCGCTGCCGCACGGCTCCAGTGGGCCGCCCAGTACGTTGCGGTCGGGCATGCGGCTCAGTCTAGGGCGACGTCACCTACCGTGAGGTATGACCGAGCGGAACCGGGAGCGGCTGTGGGACCATATCGACGGCATCTACCGGCAGATCTGCGAGCACCCGTTCGTCACCGGGTTGACCAAGGGGACCTTGGGGCGCAACCAGTTTCGCTACTACCTCGTGCAGGACGGGCACTACCTGCGCGGGTATGCGCGGGCACTGGCGGTGTGCGCGGCCAAGGCGCCGATCGAATCGGAACTGACGATGTTCGCCGAGCACGCCGGCGCGGCGATCACCGCCGAAGCGGAGCTGCATGCCGGGCTGCTGGCAGATCTGGGGCTCGGTGTCGAGGCTGCCGCCGCACTCCCGATCGCCCCGACGACGCAGGCCTACACCAGCTTCCTGCTCGCGGTCACCGCAGCGGGCTCCTACGCCGAAGCCGTCGCCGCCGTGCTGCCCTGCTATTGGGTCTACGCCCGGGTAGGCGAGCACCTGCAGCGCCACGGCTCACCGGAACCGCTGTTCGCGCGCTGGATCGATACTTACGCCGGGCAGGAGTACCAGGCGGTGGTCGAGGCGGTGCTGGCCGTCACCGACCGCATCGGTAGACATGTGCCGTCGGCGGAGTGGGAGCGGATGCGCCGGCATTTTCACACCGCCGCGCGTTATGAATGGATGTTCTTCGACGCCGCTTACCGGATGGAGGACTGGCCGGTGTGACCAAGTCTGGCTGTGGGGGTCACCTAGACTTTGCTCCCATGACCGCTGCTGTCGCTGAACTGCTCGATTACGACGACGTCGTTGCCCGCTTCGACCCGGTTCTGGGCCTGGAAGTGCACGTCGAGCTGTCCACGGCCACCAAGATGTTCTGCGGGTGCGCGACGGCCTTCGGCGCCGAGCCGAACACCCAGGTGTGTCCGGTGTGTCTGGGCCTGCCCGGTTCGCTGCCGGTGCTCAACGGCGCCGCGGTCGAATCGGCGATCCGGATCGGGCTGGCGCTGGGTTGTGAGATCGCCTCCTGGTGCCGGTTCGCGCGCAAGAACTACTTCTATCCCGACCAGCCGAAGAACTACCAGATCTCCCAGTACGACGAGCCGATTGCATTCAACGGCTACCTGGACGTGCCGCTGGAGGACGGGTCGGTGTGGCGGGTGGACATCGAACGTGCCCACATGGAAGAGGACACCGGCAAGCTCACCCACGTGGGCAGCGACACTGGCCGCATCGAGGGCGCCAGCGAATCCCTGGTCGACTACAACCGGGCCGGCGTGCCACTGATCGAGATCGTCACCAAACCGATCACCGGCGCCGGTGACCGTGCTCCGCAGATCGCTCGGGCTTATGTGACCGCGCTGCGGGATCTGCTGCGGGCGTTGGATGTTTCCGATGTGCGGATGGACCAGGGGTCGATGCGCTGCGACGCGAACGTGTCGCTCAAGCCCACCGGGGCAGCCGAATTCGGCACCCGAACCGAGACTAAGAACGTCAACTCGCTCAAGAGTGTCGAGGTGGCGGTGACCTATGAGATGCGACGCCAGGGCGCGGTGTTGACCGGCGGCGGCACCGTCGTTCAAGAGACCCGGCACTTCCACGAGGCCGGCTACACCAGCCCGGGCCGGGCCAAGGAGACCGCGGAGGATTACCGCTACTTTCCCGAACCCGATCTGGAGCCGGTGGCGCCGTCGGCGGAGCTGGTCGCGGAGCTGCGGAACACCATCCCGGAGTTGCCGTGGCTGGCCCGCAAGAAGATCCAGGAGCAGTGGGGTGTTTCCGACGAGGTGATGCGCGACTTGGTCAATGCGGGAGCGGTTGAGTTGGTGGCCGCCACCGTGGCGGCCGGCGCCTCCAGTGAGGCGGCCCGGGCCTGGTGGGGAAATTTCCTGGTGCAGAAGGCCAACGAGGCCGGTGTAGACCTCGATGCCCTGGCGATCACGCCGAAGCAGGTCGCCGCGGTGGTGGCGCTGGTGGAATCGGGCGAGCTATCTAACAAGCTGGCCCGGCAGGTCGTCGAAGGCGTGCTCGCCGGCGAGGGGGAGCCCGCTCAGGTGATGGCCGGCCGGGGCTTGGTCGTGGTGCGTGACGACTCGGTGATCCAGGCGGCGATCGACGAGGCTTTGGCGGCCAATCCCGATGTGGCCGAGAAGATTCGGGGCGGGAAGGTGCAAGCCGCCGGCGCCATCGTCGGCGCGGTCATGAAAGCCACCAAGGGGCAGGCCGACGCTGCGCGGGTGCGCGAGCTGGTGCTGGCCGCCTGCGGGGGCTAGCACCAGCTGCTCAGTTAGAGGTAGCGCTGCGGGTCTGCGGCTGGCGGACTTTGCTGGTGGCCCCAGTGGTCCAAGATCAACTGCAGCCACCGAACATCGATCAACATTGCGTCGCCGTCCTTTTCGCTGGTCGGGCTGCCGTGGCGGTGACGTCCTGGTCGGTGATGTCACTGCTATCGGCCCGTTGAATCCCAACGTAGGTCGGATATTTAAGGCGTCCGGGCGGAGTCGGTAATACTTCTGTGAGAACCGGTTGGGCGGCGACGAAAGCGGCGCCCCTCGCCAACCCACGGGGGCGGCGCGTGCTCGCCGGAACCGCCCACCCGCCCGACCCCACCCCCCCCCCGCATTCGGGGCGGGGGCCCAGCGCGAACCGCCC
>CAXYUC010000219.1:0-5749 GCA_964292075.1 uncultured Mycolicibacter sp. | reverse complement strand
GCGGCGCCCCTGGCTCTGCAGGGTCTTCAGCGCCAGCGCGCTGGCCACCTCGCCCCCGCGGGGGCCGGCCATGGCGTCGGCCCCCGCCCACCGG
Organism: uncultured Mycolicibacter sp.; assembly: GCA_964292075.1. Taxonomy (GTDB): domain Bacteria; phylum Actinomycetota; class Actinomycetes; order Mycobacteriales; family Mycobacteriaceae; genus Mycobacterium. The sequence continues at coordinate 5,655 of CAXYUC010000219.1, read as the reverse complement.
CCCACCTGCGGGCAGCTGGGCCACCGGGGCTCGTTGGGGTGGCGGCCCCCGCCGCCTGCGGACGGGGTACGGCCGAGGCTTGGCGGACCGTAAGCGCGGCGACCCGCGTTTACGCCCGCCCAAGCCTTTAGGCCTGCACGATGATTGGGTCGCCCAGGTGTACCGAGTTGAAGTACCACGCGGCGTCGTCGGGGCTTAGGTTGATGCAGCCGTGGCTGACGTTCGAGTAGCCCTGCGAGCCCACCGACCAGGGGGCGGAATGCACGTAGACGCCGCTCCAGGTAACCCGAACGGCGTATTCGCCGTTGAGCAGGTAGCCCTCCGGGTCATTGAGCGGGATGCCGATGGTGCGCGAATCGAACTTGATGGTGCGCTCTTTCGACAACGCAGTGAAGGAGCCGATTGGCGTGGGGCGCTTGGGTTTACCCATGGACGCCGCCATGATCCGCTGGATCTCGCCGTTGACGCTGACGGTGAAGGTGTGGTCGGAGATGTCGGCGAGCCCCACGACCGCGTCGCCGGTATCGAAACCCGTTGACATCCCGTGGGCGTCGACACTGATCTTGCTGTGCGGTGACCAGTAGCCGTCCGGGACCCACTGCACGACATCGCTGCTGGTCCACTCGAAGTGACCGGCATTGTTGCCCGTGGAGTTGATGTGGATCCCACGTTCGGCGGCCGCCCGGTCCACGACCGGTCCGTTGAAGGTCACGATCACCGGGTAGGCCACCCCCACGACAGAGCCGGCAGCCGGCTCGATCGCCGCCACGGCCAGCCCCCGTGCCGGCGATGTCTGAGCCGCTTCGCTGATGCCGGCCGACACCCCTATAGCTACGACAGCCAGGGTCACCGACCCGGCAATCGCCACAATTCCCCGCCTCACATTGCGCATGGCATCCATTGTGCCAACTGCAACGCCATCGGCGCAGTTTTAGCCGTCGTCTGACGCGCTGAGCAGGTCTCCCCAGGCCGCCTCGGTCCCGGTCGAGCCGATGGTGTGGATCGCGAACATCGAGCCGCCGGCCAGCGCGATCACCACGGTGACGATCCCCAGCCGCAGCAGTGAACCGACTTTGCTACCGCGTGACAGCGCCACGTGCAGCCCCGCCAGCAACACCGCGGCGACCGCTAGGCCCACGGCCATGTAGAGGCCGTACTCGCCGGCAGCCATGTGCGCGTCCAGCTTGGGCGACGGGGCGATCTTGCCGGTGTCGGCCAGCCACTCGCCGGCGGTGACCGTCAGCGGTGTCACCAGCAGCGTGATGGCGGAAAATGTCACGACCAGCCAGACCAATCGCCGTCGAGCCGCCGGCCACACCGCGCACACGATCAGCAGGACCGCGGTCAGGGGAACCAGCGACACCACCACATGCAGCAGCACGACGTGGGCGGGCAACCCGGCGATTGTCGACATGGACGTCCTCTCTGCGGTGATCAGGTGGCGCCGGCAGCGTGCGCGGCCGCCGACTCCGACAGCGGTTCGTAGCGGGCGAAGCCGCGGGTGAACGAACCGGCGCCGTGGGTCAACGATCGCAGGTCGACCGCGTACCGGATGAGCTCGGTCTGCGGTACTTCGGCCTTCACGCAGGTGCGGTCGGCCCCGACTTTATCGGTGCCCAGCACCCGGGCGCGGCGGGCGGACAGATCGCCCATCACCGCACCGACCAGTTCGTCGGGTATCAGCACGGTGACATCGTCGATCGGCTCGAGCAGTCGCACCGTCGCGTTGGTCGCGGCATCACGTAAGGCGGCTGCGCCGGCCATCTGGAAAGCAAAATCTGAGGAGTCGACGCTGTGCGCCTTGCCGTCGATCAGGGTGACCCGGATGTCGACCACCGGATAACCGCCGCCGGCGTCGCCGGTCAGCCCACGCTCCATCTGGGCACGAATGCCCTTCTCCACGCTGGGGATGAACGAGCGGGGCACGGCGCCGCCGACCACGCGGTCGACGAACTCGAAGCCGGCGCCCTGCATCAGCGGCTCCACTTCGATGTCGCAGATCGCGTACTGGCCGTGTCCGCCGGACTGCTTCACATGACGGCCGTGGCCTTTGGCCTTGGTGGAGAACGTCTCTCGCAGTGCCACGCGCAGGCCGACGTTGTCCACCGATACCGCATAGCGGTGCGCCAGTGCGTCCAGCACGATTCCGGAGTGCGCTTCGCCCATGCACCACAGCACGGTCTGATGGGTCTCCGGGTTCCGCTCGATACGCAGGCTGGGGTCCTCGGCAGCCAGCCGGGCCAGCCCGACCGCCAGCTTGTCCTCGTCGGTCTTGGCGTGCGGAATGACCGCCACGGGCAGTAGCGGATCCGGCATCGACCAGGGTTTGCACACCAGGGGTTCGTCCTTGCCCGACAGGGTGTCTCCGGTCTCGGCGTGGCTGAGTCGGCCGACGGTACAGATATCCCCGGCCAGCACTTCGGTGGCCGGGCGTTGCTGTCTGCCGAGCGGAAACGCCAGGGTCCCGATCCGATCGTCTTCGTCGTGGTCGGAGCGACCGGTCACATCGCCGAAAAATCCGGCGCAATGACCGCTGACATGGATTCCACTGTCGGGCTTAATGGTTCCGGAGAACACTCGCACCAGGCTGACCCGGCCGAGATACGGGTCCGACGTCGTCCGGACGACTTCGGCCAGCAGTGGCCCGTCCGGATCGCAACTCAGCCCGGTACGCGCCACGCCGTTCGGGCTGAACACCTCCGGAAGCCGATGTTCGGGCGGCGCGGGGAAGCCGGTGGTGATGAGCTCAAGCAGTTCGGGAATGCCGATACCGGTGACGCTGCATGCCGGGATGACCGGGAAGAACGACCCGCGTGCCACGGCCCGCTCCAGATCAGCGGTGAGCAGCGCTGGGTCGATCTGCTCGCCGCCCAGGTAGCGGTCCAGCAGCGACTCGTCCTCGGACTCCTCGATGATGGCCTCGATCAACGCGCCGCGGTGCTGCTCGGTGCCGGGAAAGGAGGCAGCCGCCAGTAGATCGACCAGGCCGCCGTCCGCGGCCGGCGCAGGCAGATACAGCGGCAGCACGGTGTCGCCGAATGCCGCCTGGGCGGCGGCCAGGCGGGCCGAAAAGTCGGCTCGTGCGTGGTCCAGCTTGGTGACGACGACCGCGCGCGGCATGGCGACCCGGCTGCACTCCTGCCACAGCGCCGCGGTCGTGTCGTCGACATCTTCGTTGGCCGCGATGACGAACAGCGCTGCGTCAGCGGCCCGCAACCCGGCGCGCAGTTCTCCGACGAAGTCGGCGTAGCCCGGGGTGTCGATCAGGTTGACCTTGACACCGTGGTGCGCCAGCGAGGCGCACGCGACCCCTACCGAACGCTGCTGACGGATCTCCGCCTCGTCGTAGTCGCAGATCGTGCTGCCCTCGGTGATGCAGCCGGCCCGGGACAACACCCCTGCCGTCACGAGCATCGCCTCGACCAGCGTGGTTTTCCCGGAGCCTGGCGGACCGACCAGAACGACATTGCGGATGGCGGCCGGCGTGGCCGCGGTCGGGGCGGCGCCGCCGCCCCGTGAGGTCCCGGTCTTGTCCGCCATGGCAGCCTCCTCGCAGAGTTCAGCCTTCCCTCAACAGGCGCTGAGCACAAGAGTTGCGCCCCGACGGCATTCGCCCTGCTGGCGTATAGCGTTTGCCAGCCGGACTGGCGGTTCCGGTAAGCTAGGCATTCTTGTTTCGCGAGTCCAGCGTCTGCGACGTCCCGGGACGTGCCGGGTCAACGTTGCCTGGACCGTGGCTCTGACTGCAGGAGGAATGACGTATGAGCGGAGCGCATCGCCCCGGCCGGTGGCGGGTGCTCAGTGCGATGACGGCAGCGATGGCCACCACGGCGCTGGTAACGGTGCCGGCCCAGGCGTCGCCCAGCCTGCCCGCTTTCCCGCTCGACCCGTCGGCGATGGTTGCCCAGGTCGGCCCGGCAGTGGTCAATATCGACGCCCAGATGAACTACCAGAGCGCGGTCGGGGCCGGAACCGGCATCGTGTTGGACCCCAGCGGCGTGGTGCTGACCAACAACCACGTCGTCGCCGGCGCCACCAGCCTCACGGCGGTCTCGGTCGCCAACGGCCAGACCTATGACGTTGACGTGCTCGGTTTCGACCGCAGCCACGACGTCGCGGTGCTGCAGTTGCGCGGTGCCGACGGCTTGCCGGCTGCCAACATCGGCAACTCGTCGCGGGTCGCCGTCGGTGACCCGGTGGTCTCGAGGGGCAATGCCGGTGGCCACGGGGGGACGCCGAGTGCGGTCCCGGGGCGCGTCATCGGCCTGAACCTGGCCGTTTCGGCCGCCGACGAGCTGACCGGCAGCACCGAAACGCTGACCAACATGATCAAGGCCGACACCGCTATCCGTCCCGGTGACTCGGGCGGTCCGATGGTGAACGCTGCCGGCCAGGTGATCGGGATGAACACCGCCGCGTCGGACAACTACAAGTTCGCCCAGCCCGGCGGCGAAGGCTACGCGATCCCGATCGACCAGGCGATGGCGATCGCCGGCCAGATCCGGTCCGGTGTTCCGTCGAACACCGTGCACATCGGTGAAACGGCGTTCATGGGTGTCGGCGTGGTGGACAACAACGGCGGCGCGCGGGTTGCCCAGGTGCTTGACGGCACCCCGGCCGCCGCGAGTGGTATCGCCCGGGACGACATCATCACCTCGGTCAACGGCCGGCCGGTGAACTCGGCCACCGACCTGACCGACGTGCTCGACCAGTGCCACCCGGGCGACAGCGTCACGCTGACGTGGCGCAGCGCGACCGGCGGCGACCACAGTGCCAACGTGACGTTGGTTCCGGGTCCGGTCGGCTGACGTACTAGGCGCGCGTGCTAGCCAAGCGCTATGGCAGTGAGGCAAGACTGTCGTGGGTTCTTGCTGGGCTGGCCGGTGTGCTGGCTGCCACGGCCTACACCCATTCCGAGGGCTACTTCGTCACCTTCATGACCGGCAACGCCGGGCGTGCGGCGCTGGGCTTGTTCACGGACAGCCAGTGGATGTCGATTTCGGCGGCAGCCCTGCTGGTGTCCTTCATCTCCGGTGTGGTGATCGCTTCGCTGTGCCACCGCCACGTGTGGCGCAGCCGGCCGCACGGCGCCTTGCGGCTGACCGCGGTGTCGCTGCTGGCCGCGACCGTGACCGACTGGATCGAGGGCGGGCCCGCGCTGCCGGTGCCACTGCTGCCGATTCTGCTGGTTGCGTTCGGGGTCGGCGCGCTGAACACCACGTTCGTCCGGGACGGCGAAGTGTCGATTCCGTTGAGCTATGTGACCGGCACGGTGGTGAAGCTGGGTCAAGGCATTGAGCGCCACATCAGCGGCGGAACGATTCACGATTGGTTCTTCAATTTCATGCTGCTGACCGGCTACATCTCCGGGGCGGCCGTCGGTGGCGTTATCAGCCTGTTCGTCGGTGGTACCTGGATGCTGGCTACCGCCACGGTGATCTGCGTGCTGGCCACCTGGTACAGCCACCGCTATGTCGACCGTCGCGGGTTGTGGCGCTGACCGCTCGCCCGCGTTAGGCGTACCCGGTCTCCCGCGAACACCTCTTTCCCTACAAACACGTCGGTGGGGGTGCGGGGTTGGCCTGTCGCCCGCGGGTGTGGGGGGGGCGCGGGGGGGGGGGGGCCGCCCCCCCCCCCGGGGCGGGGGGGGGGGGG
>CAXYUC010000218.1:0-6036 GCA_964292075.1 uncultured Mycolicibacter sp. | reverse complement strand
TCACCCCCCCACTGCCCCCCGCCGCGCGGGAGCCGGGCGCCGCGGCCGGGGGAGGTTGCCGTTCCCCCCCCAACCGCCGCCCCGCTGGTGGACGGCCTGAAGGAAGCCGGCGCCGCCAAGATCTACGTCGCCGAGTCCGACGTGGTGGACGGCTATCTGGTCACCCCGGTCGTTGACGTGCTGGCCGGGCTGGCCGAGACGGCCGCTCCGGCCGCGGTGCTGATCGCTGCCACTGCCGACGGCAAAGAGGTCGCCGGCCGCCTGGCTGCCCGGATCGGTTCCGGACTGCTGGTCGACGTGGTGGAGGTCAAGGCGGGCGCCAAGGTGGTGCACTCCATCTTCGGTGGGGCGTTCACCGTCGAGGCCGAGCCCACCGGAGAGCTCCCGGTTATCACCGTGCGGGCGGGTGCGGTGGAGCCGGCGCCGGCCGCCGGTGCGGGCGAGCAGGTCACCGTGGAGGTGCCCGCGGCCGCCGAGAACGCCACCAAGATCACCTCGCGTCAGCCGGCCGTGGCCGGTGACCGTCCGGAGCTCACCGAGGCCCCCATCGTGGTGTCCGGTGGTCGCGGTGTCGGTAGCGCCGAGAACTTCTCGGTGGTCGAGGAGCTGGCCGACTCGCTCGGTGCGGCCGTCGGTGCCTCGCGTGCCGCGGTGGACTCGGGCTACTACCCGGGCCAGTTCCAGATCGGCCAGACCGGCAAGACGGTCTCGCCGCAGCTGTACATCGCGCTGGGTATCTCCGGTGCGATCCAGCACCGGGCCGGCATGCAGACGTCCAAGAACATCGTCGTGGTCAACAAGGACGAGGAAGCGCCGATCTTCGAGATCGCCGACTTCGGCATCGTCGGCGACCTGTTCAAGGTCGCCCCGCAGCTGACCGAGGCGATCAAGGCCCGCAAGGGTTAATTTTCTTCTCCGCGAGCAGACGCAGAATCGCGTTAGACGTACCCGTTACGTGCGATTCTGCGTCTGTTCGGCGTTGGGGGTCTGGTCGTATCCTCGGCGAACATGAAGATCACTGTGATGGGTGCCAGCGGGCAGATCGGCACCAAGGTCGTCGAGTTGCTGCGCGCCGCCGGCCACCAGACCGTGGCGGCCGCCCGCAGTTCGGGTGTCGACGTTCTCACCGGAGATGGTCTGCCCGAGGCCCTGTCGGGAGCCGATGTGCTGGTCGACGTGGTCAACTCGCCGGACTATGCCGACGGCCCGGTGCTGCAGTTCTTCACCAACTCCACCACCAACCTGGTGGCCGCGGCCAAAGCCGCCGACGTCGGCCACTACGTCGTGCTGTCCATCGTGAACTGCGACGGCCTGCCCGACAGTGGCTACATGCGCGCCAAGGTCGCCCAGGAACGCATCATCGCCGACTCCGGGTTGCCCTACACCATCGTCCGCGCCACCCAGTTCCACGAGTTTGCCGACGGCATCATTGCGTCGCTGACCGTCGACGGCGAAGTACGGGCGCCCGAAGGGCTGATCCAGCCGATCGCCGGTGCCGAGGTGGCCGCCGAGATGGTCCGCGCCGCTCAGGCCGCGCCGGACGACGGGATCATCGACATCGGTGGCCCGGAGAAGCTGACCTTCGCCGAGCTGGCCGCTCTGGTGCTGGCCCATCGGGGCGAGAACCTCCCGATCGTCGTCGACCCGGATGCGGTCTATTTCGGCACCAAGGTCGGCGACACCGGCCTGGTCACCGGCGAGGACGCCACCCTGGCGACTACCCGGCTGGTCGACTGGCAGGCGTCGCACTGAACCAGTTGGCTGGCCATTCCGCGTGGCTGAGCGCGGTGGCCTGCCAATCTGCGCACAATTCGTCACCAAGCGTGCACCGACATGTCACGCCGTGATTGCCTCGTCGCTGCCTGGCTGCGCGACTGTGGCCAGTGTGAGCACTGGTTCTGTTCTCATCGCCCCTGAGCCCGCCACCGATTCTCCCGCTTCTGGGACCGACAACCCCCGCTACTCGCTGCTGTTGTCCACCGACCCCGCCATGATCGAAGCCGCGCAGCGGATGCGATTCGAGGTGTTCAGCACCGAGCCGGGCTTTTGCCTGACCGACACCGACGGCCGCGCCGGCCTGGACGCCGACCATTTCGACGAATACTGCGACCACCTGCTGGTACGCGACGATGACTCCGGTGAACTGGTCGGCTGCTACCGAATGCTTCCTCCCACCGGGGCCATCGCTGCCGGAGGGCTTTACAGCGCAAGTGAATTCGATGTCACCGCGCTGGATCCGCTGCGGCCGTCGCTGGTCGAGATGGGCCGCGCTGTGGTCCGGCCGGGCCACCGTAACGGTGCGGTCGTGCTGCTGATGTGGGCCGGAATCCTGGCCTACCTGGATCGCTACCAGTACGACTACATCACCGGTTGCGTCTCGGTGCCGGTGTGCGGCGAGGGCGCCCCCGGTAGTCAGATCCGCGGCGTGCGTGATTTCGTGCGGCGCCGTCACGCCTCCCCGCACCGGGTGACGCCGTATCGGCCGGTGGTGGTCGACGGCAAGGGCCTCGACGAGATCGCGCCGCCGACTCGCCTGACCATGCCGCCGCTGCTGCGGGGCTACCTGCGCTTGGGCGCGCGGGTCTGCGGTGAGCCGGCCCACGACCCCGCGTTCGGGGTGGGCGACTTCCCGGCGCTGCTGCGCCGCAGCGAGGCCGACACCCGCTACCTGCGCCGGCTGCGGTCAGTGTCCGCGGCGTCGGTGGTGGCAGGGGCCCCAGAGGTCCCAGAGGCTGCCGACACCGCTGCACACGCGTGAACCCCACGGTCGTGACCGCGTGGGCGCCCCGGGCCGTGTGCACGCCGCGATGCGTCCGCAGCGGTAGCGAGCGGCCGTTCCCGGGTGTGGTGGCGCTGCGACTGGCGCTGGTGGTGCTGCTGGCGCCGCTGCTGCCGCTGCTGGCGGTGCCGATTCCAGGCCGCGTCCGGCTGCAGCGCGGCGGTTGCCGGGTGGTGTTGCGCTGCTTCGGAGTGCGGGTGAGCACGACCGGCGGGCCGGTACGCAACCTGCGCGGCATGTTGGTGGTCAGCCCGCACGTGTCGTGGCTGGACGTGTTCGTGATCGGTGCGGTGTCGCCGGGGACGTTCGTGGCGCGCGCCGATCTGATCAGCTGGCCCGGCATCGGAGCGCTGGCCCGCCTGATGCGGATCATCCCCATCGAACGCGACAGTCTGCGTGGGTTGCCGGTCGTGGTGGACACGGTGGCGGCCCGATTGCGGGCCGGCCGCACGGTCGTGGCGTTCCCGGAGGGCACCACCTGGTGCGGACGGGCCCACGGCCGGTTCTATCCGGCGATGTTCCAGGCTGCCGTGGACGCGGCGCGGCCGGTGCAGCCCCTGCAACTCACCTACCACCACCAAGACGGGGCGCCGTCGACCGTGCCGGCCTTTGTCGGCGACGACAGCCTGCTGGCCTCGATGCGTCGTTTGATCACCGCGCGACGCACCATCGCGCAGGTACATGTCGCGGCCTTGCAGTTGCCGGGAACCGATCGGCGTGAGCTCGCCGCGCGTTGCCAGGCGGCGGCGGGCTGGCGGGTCCGGCCGCGCCGACGAGCCCGCATCGCCTGTTGAGCAGCGTGGCCGCCCGCCGCAGCGCCGGGGCGGCTGCGGGTGCCCGGTACTCTGGGCAGGTCATGGTCTATCTGGATCACGCCGCTACCACCCCGATGCACCCCCAAGCCATCGAGGCGATGACGGCTGTGCTGGGAACCGTCGGAAACGCCTCGTCACTGCACGCCGCCGGCCGCGCCGCGCGCCGCCGGCTGGAGGAGTCCCGGGAGTCCCTCGCCGCACGGCTGGGCGCGCGCCCGTCGGAGGTGGTGTTCACCGCCGGCGGCACCGACGGCGACAACCTGGCCGTCAAGGGCATCTACTGGGCCCGCCGCGATGCCGATGCGCGGCGGCGCCGGATCATCACCACCGAGGTCGAGCACCACGCGGTGCTGGATTCGGTGGGCTGGCTCGCCGAACACGAGGCCGCCGAGATCACCTGGCTGCCCACCAATGCCGACGGGTCGGTGTCACCTGACGCCCTGCGTGCGGAATTGGACGGTGGCCGCGCCGATGACGTCGCCCTGGTGTCGGTGATGTGGGCCAACAATGAGGTCGGAACGGTCCTGCCGGTCGCTGAACTGGCCGCGATCGCCGCGCAGTTCGGGGTGCCGATGCACTCCGACGCGGTCCAGGCCGTCGGGCAGCTGCCGGTCGACTTCGGTGCCAGCGGGTTGTCCGCGCTGAGCCTGACCGCCCACAAGTTCGGCGGGCCGTGTGGGACCGGTGCACTGCTGATTCGTCGTGACGTGACCTGTGTCCCGCTCACTCACGGCGGGGGACAGGAGCGTGACATCCGTTCTGGCACAGCCGATGTCGCCGGGGCGGTCGGGATGGCCGCGGCGCTTCAGGTCGCCGTGGCCTCGTTGGAGGCGACCGCCGACCGGGTTGCGGGCCTGCGCGACCGGCTCATCGACGGAGTGCTCGCCCGGATCGACAACACCCGTGTCAACGGGTCGCGCACCCACCGCCTGCCCGGCAACGCGCACTTCACCTTCGCCGGCTGCGAAGGCGACTCCCTGCTGATGCTGTTGGACGCCAACGGCATCGAATGCTCCACCGGATCTGCCTGCACCGCCGGTGTGCCGCAGCCCTCTCACGTGCTGATCGCGATGGGCGCCGACCCGGTCGCGGCCCGTGGATCGCTGCGACTGTCGTTGGGGCACAACAGCGTCGACGGTGACGTCGACGCTGTGCTGGCGGTGCTGCCCGGCGCGGTGGACCGGGCACGGCAGGCGATGCTGGCCGCCGCGGGAGTGGCGCGATGAAGGTCGCCGCCGCGATGAGCGGCGGGGTGGACTCCTCGGTGGCGGCGGCCCGCATGGTCGATGCCGGACACGACGTGGTCGGCGTGCATCTGGCCCTGTCGCGCAACCCGGGCACCCTGCGCACCGGCTCGCGGGGGTGCTGCTCGCGGGAAGACTCCGACGACGCCCGCCGCGTCGCCGACGTGCTGGGCATTCCGTTCTACGTGTGGGACTTCTCCGAACAGTTCAAGGACGAGGTGATCGACGACTTCGTCGAGTCCTACGCCCGCGGCGAGACCCCCAATCCGTGCATGCGGTGCAACGAGAAGATCAAGTTCTCCGCGGTGGCCGCCCGAGCCCTCGCACTGGGCTTCGACATGGTTGCCACCGGTCACTATGCCCGGCTCACCGACGGCCGACTGCGCCGCGCGGTGGACGCGGACAAGGACCAGTCCTACGTGCTCGCGGTACTGTCCGCCGAACAGCTCCGGCACGCCGCGTTCCCGATCGGGGACACCCCCAAGCCGCAGATCCGCGCCGAAGCCGCCGAACGCGGCCTGGCGGTGGCGAGCAAGCCCGACAGCCACGACATCTGCTTCATCCCGACCGGCGACACCCGCACCTTCCTCGGCGGCCACATCGGCGTTCGGCCCCCGGCTGTGGGGGACACCGGGGGGTCCGGGCTGGGGCAGCACGCCGGGGGGCACGGTGTCCCCCTCGCCCCGCGCGAAGGGCCGGGCATCGCTGGACCCGGTCCGGACGGCCAACCGCGCTACGTGACCGGTATCGACGCCGCGACCGGCACCGTCACCGTCGGATCGGCGGCCGACCTGAACGTGGTGGAGCTGACCGGGCGGGCGCCGGTGTTCACCTCCGGGCAGCCGTGGCGCGGCCTCATCGAGTGCGAGGTGCAGGTGCGCGCCCACGGTGAGACGGTCGGCGCGGTGGCCGAACTGGTGGGCGATGAGTTGCAGGTTCGGCTGCGCGAACCGTTGCGCGGCGTGGCCCGGGGCCAGACCCTGGCCTGCTACCGCCCGGACGCGCAAGGCGACGAAGTGATCGCCAGCGCCACCATCGCCGACACCTCGGCCGTCTAGCTCCCGCCTCTTGCGCCGAACGTGTACTCAGTCTGGTGATGCGGCGACTTTTTCGTCCTGAGTACACGCTCGACGAGGGTCTGGGCTTAACCCCAATACCGTTTACTTAAGCGGAGTTGATCGCGATTCGGCGTTCAACG
>CAXYUC010000217.1:0-6096 GCA_964292075.1 uncultured Mycolicibacter sp. | reverse complement strand
GACTGGGCAGCGACGACAATCTGAAGCCGACATGAACGGGAGCTTCAAATTAGGAGTTCCCTGAGCACCGGCGAAGCCCACGACCCGGCGGACCGGACCGTTACAGCAGCGTGGCCTGCTCGGGGTGCGGCACGGCCGGCGCGATCAGCTCGGGTGAGTTGTTGCGCACGCTGTTGACCAACGTGGAGACCTCCCGCACGGTGATCCGCCGCACGTCCGGCGGTTCGGCCAGCAGCATGGTGTCGACCGGAGCATCCGGATCCAGCCAACTATCCCAGGGGTTTTCGGACAGCAGCAGCGGCATCCGGTCGTGGATCCCGGCGAGTTCCCCGACCGCCTCGGTGGTGATGATCGCGATGCTCAGCAGCGGATCACGCCGCCGGTCGGGACGCCAGACCGACCACAGGCCGGCAGCGAACAGCATCGCGCCGTCGCCGTGGATGTAGAACGGCGTCTTGGGCGCCTTGGGCACGCCGGGTCCCGCGCGCCATTCGTAGTAACCGTCCATCGGCACCAGGCAGCGCCGGCGTTCGACGGCCGCTCGGTATGCCGGGGCGGTGGTGACCGTCTCGGCGCGGGCGTTGATCATCAGCGGGCTGCCGCTCGCCGGCGTACCGGCCGGGCCGGCCTTCGCCCACGGCGGCACCAGCCCCCAGCGCATCAGCCGGACCCGCCGCGTCGGCTCGTCGGCCGGTCCATGCAGCGCGGTGTACCGGCTGACCACGGTGGCGATGCTGTCGGTCGGCGCGACGTTGTAGTTCGGTCCGGAATCAGCGGTCGCCGGAATCTCGTTGATCGCGTCCATCCGCAGCGCCAGTAACGCCGGATCGGTGGTTATCGCGAAACGCCCGCACATGCCTTCATGGTGACAGTTAATCGATCCGCGTGACGGCTACGGCCCAGAACGGCATGTGTACCAGGTTGTCTTCGAGCAGCGGTTGCAGGATCGCGAACCGGTCGGCCAACGCCCGGACCCCCGCCACCAGGTCCTCCCGGCCGAGCGCCTCCATCACCGCGACCATCTCGGTGAAGGCGGTCGGCTCGAAGGAGCCCTGATAGGTAGTGGTCCCAACATGGTCGATACGCCACCCGGCTTCGGTGAGCAGCCGACCGAAGCGGTCGGGCGACAGGCCGTCCAATTGCCAGCCGTTGACATTGTGGCGTCCGGCCTCGAACAGGAACAGCCGCGCTTGCGGCTTGGTCGCCCGATGCAGGCTGCGCGCATAACGCAGCTGGGTCTCCTCGTCGTCTTGGAACAGGTGGTAGAACGCGCTGTCGACGACGGTGTCGAAGCAACCGTCGAACCCGATCAGGTCAACCGCATCGGCCAGCTGGAAGTTCACCGTCACGCCGGCTTGGGCTGCGTTGTGTCGCGCCACCGCGATAGCGGCCGGAGAGCTGTCCACGCCGGTTGTCGAATATCCTTGAGCAGCATAGTAAATAGCGTGGTGGCCCGGGCCGGTTCCCGGATCCAGCACCTCGCCCCGCAAGGCGCCGTGGGCCACCAGTTGCTGCACCACCGGCTGCGGGCGGCCGATGTCCCACGGCTCGGGCGGAGCAGCGGGCGCCGACGGTGCTATGCCGGCGAGTTCGGTGTCGCTGTTCATCACCTGCCACTGTGCGCGAGTCGGGTTAACGAAATCAGAACGCGCGGTGTATGAACGGCGACGGCGCGTGCGTACTGGCAAGATCGCCGCTGTGCGCCTCTCCATTCTCGATCTCACACCGGTACGCACGGACCAGTCCACCCCGGATGCGCTGGCCGCGACGATGCGGCTCGCGACGGTAGCGGACCGACTCGGCTACACCCGGTACTGGGTTGCCGAACACCACAACATCCCGTCGGTTGCCGCGACCAGCCCGGCGGTGCTGACCGCGATGCTGGCCGCTGCGACGTCGCGTCTCCGCGTCGGCGCCGGCGGGGTGATGCTGCCCAATCACGCACCCCTGGCGGTGGCCGAGCAGTTCGCGCTGTTGGAGGCCGCCCATCCCGGCCGCATCGACCTAGGCATCGGACGGGCTCCCGGCGCCGACCCGGTGGCGTCGATGGTGTTGCGCGGAAGCCGCGGCGACCGCGCCCCCGATGATTTCCCCGACCACCTCGACGATGTGATCGCCCTGGTGGGCCCCGCCGGGGTGGCGGTGCAACTGGCGGACCGCAGCTATGTCCTCAAGTCGACACCGCACGCGCTGACGACACCCCGGGTCTTCGTGCTGGGATCCTCAGTGGACTCGGCCCGGGTTGCCGCAGTCAAGGGCCTGCCCTATGTGTTCGGCCACCACCTGTTCGGCGAGCAGACCGAGGAAGCGCTCACCCGCTACCGGTCGGAATTCGTGCCGAGCGAACTCGCGGCCGAACCGATCGCCTTCCTCACCGTGAACACCGTGGTCGCCGAAACACGGGAGGAGGCAACGGCTTTGATACTTCCCTACCTGCACTTACAGGCCCGCACCGCGATCGGGCAACAGCCGGGCCCGTTGATGCTGGTCGAAGATGCCGAGCAGGCGGCACTCACACCCGAGCAGAGTGGCGTCGCGCAGGCAGAACTCGAGCGCGCGGTGCGGGGAACACCGGCGGAGGCGCTGGCGCAGTTGCGGCAGTTGGCGGACCGGTTCGGTGTGGAAGAATTGATGCTCAATCCGGTCGCATCGGCTCGGCGGGGCGCCGACCCCACCAGCTCGCCGGGGCGGGAATCCACCTTGCGCTTGTTGGCCGACGCGGTGTCGCCGAACTCGTCGGAGTTGGTGAACAGCGGATGACGACAGCCCAACGCCACGGTGCCGCTGGGTGAATGCTTCGGATACAGTTACCAACTGTCAATGAACAGTTGCTGGCAATCTTCGAAAAATCTCCTCCGCGACTGGGTCTCGGGGTTCAGATCGCTTAGCGTCGGGTCTGCGCCCAACCGCGCACGCGATCGCCCAACGCGGCGAGCGCGGATCACGAAAGACTTCGACGAGGAGCGTTCATGTCGTTCGTCACCACGCAGCCCGAGGCGCTACTGGCCGCGGTCGCCAACCTGCGGACCATCGGTTCGTCGATGGCCGCCCACAGTGCCGCGGCAGCGGCCCCCACCACCGGCGTGGTTCCGGCCGCCGCCGACGAGGTGTCGGCTCTGACGGCAGCACAGTTCGCCGCTCACGCGGAGGCCTACCAGACCGTGAGCGCCCAGGCCGCGGCCGTCCACGAAATGTTCGTGAACACGTTGAGCAACGGGGCCAACGCGTACGCAGCTACCGAGGCGGCCAACGCAGCCGCGGCCGGATAGTCCGCAGCGATGAACTACCTGTCGTTACCGCCGGAGGTCACCTCCACCATGATATACTCCGGGCCCGGCTCGGAACCGATGGTGGCGGCCGCATCGGCGTGGAGTGCGCTGTCAGCTGAACTGAGAACGGTTGCCGCCGCGTATCGTTCGGTCATCAACCAGCTGACCTCGCAGGAATGGCTGGGATCGGCTTCGGCGTCGATGGCGGCGGCGGCCGCGCCCTATGTGAACTGGATGGAGCTCACCGCCGAGCAGGCCAAGCAGGCCGCTGTCCAGAGCCGGGCGGCCGCGGCCGCCTACGAGACGGCGCACGCCCAGACGGTGCCCCCGATGGCGGTGACGGCCAACCGCCAGCTGCTGCAGCAGTTGGTCGCCACCAACATCTTGGGGCAGAACACTCCGTCGATCGCGGCCACCGAAGCCGAGCACGGCGAGATGTGGGCACAGGACACCATCGCGATGTACGGCTATCAGGCCCAGTCCAGCGCGGCCACCAAGCTGAGCGATTTCACCTCGCCGCCGAACCCGACCAACCCGGCCGGCGACGCCGCCACCGGCAACGCGGTCGCTCAGGCGGCCGGCAATGCGACGGCGACCCAGGCCACCAAGGCGTCCGGCACATTGCAGCATCTGGTGAACTCGCTGACTTCGCACTCGGCGGAGAGCACCGGCAACCCCGCCCAGGACATCCTCAACGACCCGAACTACACCTTGTCGAACCAGTTGATGAGCCAGCTGTTGACCCACTCGAACCTGCAGTCGAACAACGTCTGTGCGGTCTGGCGTGGTGTCAGCGGTGTGCTCGGTCTGCAGAAGCTGTTCGCGGACGGGGCGAAGGCAGCATCGACGGGAGCCTCCAGCGCGGCGGCGGGCGCCGCCAACGCGGCCTCTGGTGCGGCGAGCGCAGCCTCCGGTGCCGCCGGCGCGGTCGGCGGCCTCTCGGTTCCGGCGGCCTGGGTTCCGCCGATGGCGGCAGCCTCCACGCTGGGCCCGGTCTCCGGCGGCTCCTGGGTGCCGGTGGGTCCTGCTGCGGCAGCGGCGCTGCCGTCCGCGGGTGGAATTCTCGGCGGGGCTCCGATTGCACCGCCAACGGGAATGCCTGGAATGCCGGGTATCCCGGCCGCGGGTGCGGGTGCGGCCGGCGCCGGCTTCCGCGGGTTCGGCGGTCCCCGCTACGGGACCGCGTTGACCGTCATGCCACGCCGCCCCTTCGGCGGATAGCGCCCAAGGGGACTTGGTGATCGACTACGGGGCGCTGCCTCCGGAGGTCAATTCCACGCGGATGTATGCGGGAGTCGGCTCCGGTCCGATGTTGGCAGCAGCAGGGGCCTGGGATGTCTTGGCCCAAGAGTTGAGCATGACCGCGGCCGCGGTGGACATGACCATCGCGGATCTGACCAGCGGTCCCTGGCGTGGACCGTCGGCGACCGCCATGGCCGCGGCGGCACTGCCGTTTACCACGTGGTTCAAGACGACCGCCGCGCAAGCCGAGCAGGCGGCCGTGCAGGCCAAGGCCGGCGCGGCCGCCTTCGAAGCCGCGTTCGCGATGACGGTGCCGCCGCAGATGGTGTTCGCCAACCGGGCCCAGCTGATGATGTTGGTCGCCACCAACTTCTTCGGTCAGAACACCCCGGCCATCGCGGCGACCGAAGCCCACTACGCGGCGATGTGGGCGCAGGACGCCGCCGCGATGTACGCCTACGCCGGTGGTTCCGCAGCGGCTTCGCAGTTGTCGGAGTTCACCTCGCCGCCGCAGACCACCAATCCTGCGGGGCAAGCGGGGCAGGCCACCGCGACTACCCAGGCCGTCAGCAACTCGGCGGCGTCGCAGGTCACCTCCCAGGCAACGTCGCAGGCGTTGAACTCGTTGCAGTCGCTCACTCAGGCGGGCGCCGCCACCGCGACGCCCGCGGCCCCGGCTACCGGTACCGCACCAACCACCGCCGTTTCGCCGTGGACCGCGTTTCTGCAACAGCTGGTCACTCCGCTCGGGACGCTCACCGGCTACACCAACTCCGCCATGGGCCCGTTCCGGCTCGTCGACATGGTCGGGCAGGGGCTTAACGGCGAGGAAGTATCCGGTCAGGCGGTGGCGGATGCCCGGGCGTTCTTCACCGAACTGACCAAGGTGGCCGAGGTCGCGAAGGCGGGAACCGCGACCTCTTACACCCCGGGTTTCGGCGCGGCATCACCGTCGGTCGCCCTGAGCCGGGGCATCCAGGTCGGGGCGTTGTCGGTGCCGCAGAGCTGGCCGATGTCTCCTACGTCGGCCAATCAGGCCGCGGCGACACTGGCTTCCAGCCGGGTGGGCGCTGCGGAGGCCGGCGCGATGCCGCGCGGCGGAATGGCAGGGCTGGCCGGCATGGCAGGTCTGCCCGGGGCCAGTGCCGCCGCCAACGGTGTGCCTACCGGCTTCCGATTCGTTCCCCGCTACGGCTACCGCCACCGGGTGATGAACCGGCCGCCCAGCGCGGGTTAGGCGCTGGGCGGGTCAGATCAGCGCACCCAGCAACGCGAGCGGCAGTACGCCCAGGTCAACGGCGAGCGGGAGACCGAGGGCGTTGAGAAGATCGCCGTCGGCCAGCTCCGAGGCGAAGATGTCGTAGTTGATCTGGGGCAGGTTGAACAACAGCGCAGTGCCCACGTCCAGAAACGGAATACCGGTGTGCGGCGGGAAGGTACCGAAAAGGTCGTCCAGCGTGGGGAAATTCGAACCGAAGTCCGCCATCTGAGTGTCGGAGATCGCCTTGATGAAGCCTTCCATCTCGGCCATGGGGACTTGACCCCGTGTGTTGGACACGCTCAATCCCAGGAATGTCCTGGGGGA
>CAXYUC010000216.1:0-6098 GCA_964292075.1 uncultured Mycolicibacter sp. | reverse complement strand
GCGATAACGCCCGTCCGGCGGGCCACCGAGAACGGCGGCCCGCCGGAGCGGGGGACAAGCGGCCCTATGACCGCGTCAGCTGGCGTACGAGCGCAGTCGGTCGGCGCGCTCGCCGTGGCGCAGCTTGGCCATCACTTCGCGCTCGATCTGGCGAACCCGCTCGCGAGACAGACCGAACAGCTTGCCAATCTGGTCCAGCGTGCGGGGCTGGCCGTCGTCGAGGCCGAACCGCAGTCGGATCACCTGGTGCTCGCGTTCGTCGAGGGTGGCCAGCACACTGCGGATATCGGTGTGCAGCAGCTCGGAGATCACCGCGTTCTCCGCCGACATCGCCTCGGAGTCCTCGATGAAGTCGCCCAACGGAGCCTCCTCGTCGGAGCCGACCGGCATGTCGAGGCTGACCGGGTCACGGCTGTGCTCAAGCAGGTCGTTGATCTTCTCCGCCGGAATGCCGGACTCGGCGGCGAGCTCCTCATCGGTGGCCTCGCGGCCCAGCTGCTGGTGCATCTCGCGCTTAATCCGAGCCAGCTTGTTGACCTGTTCGACCAGGTGGACCGGCAGCCGGATGGTGCGGCTCTGATCCGCCATCCCACGGGTGATGGCCTGGCGGATCCACCAAGTCGCATAGGTGGAGAACTTGAAACCCTTTGCGTAGTCGAACTTCTCCATCGCGCGGATCAGGCCCAGGTTGCCTTCCTGGATCAGGTCCAGAAGTGGCATGCCCCGGCCGGTGTAGCGCTTAGCCAGTGAGACCACCAGGCGCAGGTTGGCTTCCAGCAGGTGCCGGCGAGCGGCTTCGCCGTCTCGTACCACCGCGGCGAGTTCGCGCTTGCGCTTCTCACCAAAACGCTTGCGGGTGTCGAGCAGGTGCTGGGCGTACAGTCCGGCCTCGATGCGCTTGGCGAGCTCTACCTCGTCGGCGGCATTGAGCAATGCTGTCTTGCCGATCCCGTTGAGGTACACCCGCACCAGATCTGCGGCTGGGCTCTGCGCGTCCAGATCGCCGTCGATCCGACTGGTGGTGGCATCTGCCTTTGCCATTGCGGCCTCCCCTTTGATCGGCTTTCGCTGTCACACGTGTCAACGCCCGACACGCGTGCAGAGTTCCCGGCCGATCGCTTTTCCACACCACTTGACGTGCGGAAATGCGGGGATGACTTTGAGAATGTGCTAAGAACCGGTACCGTACGGCGCTTCGCCGGCCGTGTTGCCGCCCGAGTCCGGGCCCTTCGGCCGTTCCAGGGCGGGGCGGGTGCCGGTGGGGAACAGCGGCGTGCGAGTGGGAGCCGCGTCATACCGGCGAGGCTCCTCGGCGCTGCGGGGAGGCCGGTCGTTGGCGATCAGCACGGCCATCCACGGCAGCGGGATCGAGCCCACGAGAATCAGCAGGGAGATCAGGCCGTTGTGCCATATCCCGTAGGCGACCGCGGCCAGGATCAGTGCAGGCACCCGGAATGCCATCAAGGTCAGGTACTTGCGTACCCGCTCGCGGTGCTGCTGCTCGTAGGACGGGGCGGCCGCAGTGATCAGGACCGGTCGGCCGTCGTCGTCGAAACCCAGCTCGGGGCCGTGCTTCATCACTCCACTGTCCCACACGAGCGATTCGCTGGCACGAGGGGTTTTGGATCATCTCCAGTTCTGGGCACAATGGGGACATGGGCATACAGACCGACACCCTCGAACGCACCGATTCCGAGGAACGCGTCGATGACGGGACCGACGGCGACACCCCGAAGTATTTCCACTACGTCAAGAAGGACAAGATCGCCGAGAGCGCGGTCATGGGCACGCACGTGGTGGCGCTGTGCGGCGAAGTCTTCCCGGTGACCAAGTCTGCCAAGCCGGGGTCCCCGGTCTGCCCGGACTGCAAGAAGATCTACGCCACTCTCAAACAGGCTTGATCGGATCGGTGTCATTGCGGGTCTGGGCCGGCCTGGCCGGCCCGTGACACCACCCACCTGCGCAGCTGGTGCAGGTGAG
This sequence comes from uncultured Mycolicibacter sp., assembly GCA_964292075.1. Classification (GTDB taxonomy): domain Bacteria; phylum Actinomycetota; class Actinomycetes; order Mycobacteriales; family Mycobacteriaceae; genus Mycobacterium. Next base: position 4,118 of record CAXYUC010000216.1, on the reverse strand, counting down.
TGGCCTGCGCGGGCCACTCCTCTTGGACCGCTGCGTTCAGTTCGGCGCCCAGCATGATGGCGAAGCCGAGTAGGAACGCGAACAACAGGAAGGCGATCGGCGTCGCCAGCGCCCCATAGGTGTAGCCGGTGCTGGTGATGTAGCGCAGGTAGATCCGCAGCCCCATCGTCGCCACGACGAACACCGTGGTGGCCAACAGTGCGCCGAACACCAGGCGATGTGAGGGCAGCGGCTTGGGCAGCGACACCCGGTAGAGCACGGTCACCGCCAGCAGCAGGCCCAACACCAATGCCGGGTAATAGCCGAACCGCAGCACGTCGGTCCACTGGGTCGGTAGGTGCTCGGCGACCGCGTGCGGCCCCAGTGCGGCCAACGGCGCCGTGGCCACTGCGATCATCAGCATGGCGACGTAGAGACCCAACGCAAAGAAGCGTTGTCGCACCGGATGCCGCAGCGGAGTCTGATCGTGGGCCTCGACCACCGAGTCGACGAACGCCGAGATCGCCGAGGAGCCGGCCCACAACGAGATCACGAATCCCAGCGAGACCACCTCGCCGCGGGCATTGGTCACGATGTCCCGCACGGTCGGCTCGATGATCTCCACCACGACGTTCTTCGAGAAGAAGCTGCTGGCCATGCCGATCAGCCGGTCCTGGATGGTGGCCAGCGTATCCGGGCCGAACAGCGGCGCAACATAGGACAGACTGCCCAGCATGCCCAGCAGCAGCGGTGGCAGTGACAACACCGACCAGAAGCCCGCCTGCGCCGATTCGGCGAAGATCGAATCGTCCCAGCTCTTGACCAGGGTGCGACGTGCAATACGCAGCAGGTGATGGCGGGAAGGTTTGGGGATCTGGTCACTCATGACCAGCCCAGCATTCCTGACGGGTGTTGCTATTGCACAATCCCGCAGACTGGCGTGTTGCGTGTCGGCTCTGGTTACGCCTCAGCCGCTGCGCTGACCTGAATCACGGCGGCCAGCTCGATCAGCTTGGCTTCGTGCTCGTTGGCGTGATGCTGGCAGAAAAGAAGTTCCGCACCGGAGGGCAGCGTGGCTCGTACCCGTGCGGCAGCACCGCACCGGTCGCATCGATCAGCCCGAGTGAGTTCGGGACTGGTCAGAGTCGCGTTCATGGGCTCCTCCGTTCTCGCGGTTGTTCTCAAGTGTGTCAGACGCTTGCGCGTTCGGCGTTGTTCCCCGGTTCGGCTGTGTCGTGTCTCACCCCCGGAGGCGGTGCGGCAGGATCGGTGCCATGACACCCTCCGGGATCCCGCCGGGCGCGCTGGTGCACCTGTGCAGCGCCGCCGACTGGGCGCAGGCGCAGGCGCAGGCGTGCGGGGCACTGTGCCCGGAGTCGTTGGAGAGTGTGGGATTCGTGCACATGTCGACCCCGCAGCAGGTGCACCTGCCCGCGAATCGGCTGTATCAAGGCCGCACGGATCTGGTGTTGCTGCAGGTGGATCCGCTCAAAGTCGGCGCACCGGTGCGCTGGGAGCCGGGCGTGCCGAGCGATCCGGAAGCCATGCTGTTCCCGCACCTGTACGGGCCGTTGCCCGTCGCAGCGGTGATCGGCGTCAGTGATTATCGGCCCGGCCCGGACGGCGTGTTCGCTCCGGCCGGTTGAGGTTGAACGGGGTCGTCGGCTTGGCTGCCGACGCCCGGGTGAGTTCGCTACGGGCGAACGTGGTTTGCGCCTTGTTGATCAAAATGGCGGGCACTCGCGGCCAGGCGGCGGCGACCGCGTTGATCGCGTCGAGCACAGCGGGATTCAGATCGGCTTCGGGCGGCACCCGGTGGCCGTGGGTGGCAGCACGCTTCAACAATGCGGCGAAAGTCGCCCGCGACGCCTCATCCGTCGGCATGCCGGGCGATCCTACGCCGCGGCGTAGGCATCGGTGTCTTAGACCGCTCGGGCCTCGACGATGGCCAGCGGGCTGGTGGTGGGAACCACGCGCTGCAGCTCGAATCCGGCCTGGGACAGCAACTGGGCGTACTCCCGCCGGGTGCGTTCCTGGCCGCCGGCGGCAACCAGCATCTCCAGGTCGAGCACCAGTCCCAGGTGGTTGGGCGCGCCCTCGGGCAGCACCATCTCGAACAGCAGCACCTTGCCGCCGGGCGCGATGGCGGCCCGAACATTGCGCAGAATCGCGCACGACTGCTCGTCGTCCCAGTCGTGGATGACGGTCTTGAGCAGATAGGTGTCGCCGCCGGCGGGGACCGACTCGAAGAACGACCCGCCCTGGATGTCGCAACGTGACGCCACATCCGCCACCGTCGCGCCGGCGCCGGCCACCACCTGCGGCAGGTCGAACAGCACGCCGCGAGTGTCGGGCGCCTGACGCAGCACCGCGGCCAGCAGCGCGCCGTGGCCGCCGCCCACATCCACGATCAGCTTGCTGCTGCTGAAATCGTATGCGGGAACCGCGCTTTCGATAGCGACGGACGATGCTCCGGTCATGGCGTCGTTGAAGACCTGCGCCAGTTCGGGGTCGGTGTCGGTGTACTCAAAGAACGACATTCCGCGGACCTTGCTGACGGCGGTTTCACCCGTCCGTACGGAGTGCTCGAGGTTCGACCAGTGTTCCCGGTGCGCCGCGTGGCCGACGAACGCGACCATCGGGGCCACACTGGCCGGGTTGTCGGAGACCAGCGCCCGTCCGGTGCGGGTCAGTGCGAACCGGCCGTCGCGGCGCAGTTTGAGCACCGAGTTGCTGGCCAGGGCGCGCATCAGCCGGTAGGTGGCGCGGGGGTCGGTGCCCACCCGGTGGGCGACCTCGTCGGCGGTCAGCGGACCGTCGCTCAGCGCGTCGGCAACGCCGAGGCGCACCGCGGCAACAAGCGCCTGCGTCAGCCAGCCCCCGAACCCGAGTTCCATGACGGCGACGGAGGCGGGGACGGTGGCCTGGCGCAGGCGCTGCAGACCACCACGAAACGCGTTGACGGCATTGAGTACTGCGGCCGGGGGTGTTTTGGCCATATCGCTGTGCGCTAGTCGAGGTAGTCGCGCAGGACCTGAGACCGGCTGGGGTGCCGCAACTTCGACATCGTCTTCGACTCGATCTGGCGGATGCGCTCGCGGGTGACCCCGTAGACCTGGCCGATCTCGTCGAGGGTGCGTGGCTGGCCGTCGGTGAGGCCGAACCGCAGCCGCACCACGCCGGCCTCACGCTCGGAGAGCGTCTCCAGCACCGACTGCAGCTGATCCTGCAGCAGGGTGAACGACACGGCGTCGACGGCTACTACAGCCTCGGAGTCCTCGATGAAGTCACCGAGCTGCGAGTCGCCCTCATCGCCGATGGTCTGGTCCAGCGAGATGGGCTCGCGGGCGTACTGCTGGATCTCCAGCACCTTCTCCGGGGTGATGTCCATCTCCCGGGCGAGTTCCTCGGGGGTGGGCTCGCGGCCCAGGTCCTGCAGCAGCTCACGCTGGATGCGGCCGAGCTTGTTGATCACCTCGACCATGTGCACCGGGATGCGGATAGTGCGTGCCTGGTCGGCCATGGCACGGGTGATGGCCTGGCGGATCCACCAGGTGGCGTAGGTGGAGAACTTGTAGCCCTTGGTGTAGTCGAACTTCTCCACCGCGCGGATCAGACCGAGGTTGCCCTCCTGGATCAGGTCCAGGAACGCCATTCCGCGGCCGGTGTAACGCTTGGCCAGCGACACCACCAGTCGCAGGTTGGCCTCGAGCAGGTGGTTCTTGGCGCGGTCGCCGTCGCGGCAGATCCACGCCATGTCCCGCCGGTAGGCGACCGCCAGCTTCTCGCCCTTTTCGGTGTGCTCGGCCATCTTCTGGGTGGCGAACAGGCCGGCCTCGATCCGCTTGGCCAGCTCGACTTCCTCTTCGGCGTTGAGCAGCGCGACCTTGCCGATCTGCTTGAGGTAGGCGCGCACCGAGTCGGCCGAGGCGGTGAGCTCGGCGCCCTTGCGGGCCTGCCGGAGCGCTTCGGATTCCTCTTCGTCCCAGACGAAGTCGCCGGAGGCCTTGTCCTTCTCGCTGGGCTCGGCGATCTCGTCGTCTTCTTCGTCGGCCGCACTACCGGCGGCGGCGGCGGCCGGGCCCGGCGCGCCCTCATCGGCCTCGCCCTCTTCGTGGTCGTCCCGGCTCCGGTCGGCC
>CAXYUC010000215.1:0-6273 GCA_964292075.1 uncultured Mycolicibacter sp. | reverse complement strand
GGTGATGCCCTTCATCGTCTCCGGCGGCATTGCCGGTGGCTGCGCGGTACCCGGTCGAGCCGAAGATCTCCAGGCCGGCGTCGAGCAGTTGCCGGCCCCGCCGTGCGGTCCGTTCGTCTGCGCTGATGCCGGCGTAGGAGCGCGGGCCTTCCACACCAGCCATCTTGGGCCTGCCGGGGACGGCGTGCGGCACGGGGGTCGGCCGAATGGCCGCTGATTGAGCGCTGAATGAGCTCCGTCGCCAGGACTCGAACCTGAACTATCTGAACCAAAATCAGAGGTGCTGCCGATTACACCACGACGGATCGGTGTTCCGCAGTGACTCTAGACCAACGGACTACCCTGGTCGCGTGGCTGGTCTGGACAAGGATGGCCGGGCGCCTCGAGCCCGGATGACAGGCAGCGAGCGGCGCCACCAACTCATCAATGTGGCCCGCTCGCTGTTCGCCGAACGGGGGTATGAGGGCACCTCCATCGAGGAGATCGCGCAGCGCGCCAACGTATCCAAGCCCGTGGTCTATGAGCACTTCGGCGGCAAAGAGGGGCTTTACGCCGTGGTGGTCGACCGCGAGATGTCGGCGTTGCTGGACGGCATCACCACGTCGTTGACCAAGGCGACCAACAATCAGTCCCGGTTGCGGGTGGAGCGCGTCGCGCTGGCATTGCTCACCTACGTCGACGAGCACACCGACGGCTTCCGCATCCTGATCCGCGACTCGCCGGCATCGATCAGCTCCGGCACCTACTCGACCCTGCTCAACGACGCGATCGGCCAGGTGTCGTCCATCTTGGCCGGCGACTTCGCCAAGCGCGGACTGGACCCCGAGACGGCGCCGTTGTACGCCCAGGCGTTGGTCGGTTCGGTGTCGATGACGGCCCAGTGGTGGCTCGACGTCCGCGAACCCAGGAAGGAAGTGGTGGCCGCGCACCTAGTCAACCTGTGTTGGAACGGATTGACTCATCTGGAGTCCGATCCCACTCTGCACGACGAATAAGGCATGCACCGCAACGCAAATCGTCGGCCTGCGCCACACCGCCTAGAATTGCCCCCATCATGACCGCACCGGGGTACCAGACTGTCCAAAACCCGATTGCGGGCCTCGTAGACCTGGCGTTGACCGCGCCGGCTTTCGCCGAACTCATCGAGCGCGCGGGCGACCCGCCCGCCGAACTCGCGCTGGTGGGCCCGGTCGGGGCGCGGCCGTTCGTCGCCGCCGCGCTGGCCCGTAACTCCGCGCTGCTGGTGGTCACCGCCACCGGCCATGAGGCCGACGACCTGACGGCGGAGCTGCGCGGTGTCTACGGCGACACGGTGGCGCTGTTCCCGTCCTGGGAGACACTGCCGCACGAGCGGCCCCCGCCCGGGGTGGACCCCGCCGCCGCCCGCTTGCTGTTGCTCCGCGGGTGGCCCCGGCCCGACGACGCCGGGCTGGGGCCGCCGCTGCGCGTGGTGGTGACCACCGCCCGGTCGCTGCTGCAGCCGATGACCGGCCAACTGGATGCGATCGAGCCGGTCATGCTGGCCGTCGGTGACGAGATTGGGTTCGAGGCGGTGATCGCCCGGCTGGTCGAGCTGGCCTACACCCGGGTGGACCTGGTCGGCAAGCGCGGCGAGTTCGCGGTCCGCGGCGGCATCCTGGACCTGTTCCCACCCACCGCCGAGCACCCGGTGCGCATCGAGTTCTGGGGCGACGAGATCACCGAGATCCGGCCGTTCTCGGTGGCCGATCAGCGCTCCATCCCCGAAGTCGAGGCAGGCACCGTGGTGGCGGTGCCCTGCCGGGAGCTGCTGCTCACCGACGATGTGCGGGCCAGGGCGGTCGAACTGGCGCGCGATCACCCGCCCACCGACAACGCCGTCATGGGCAGTGTTGGCGAGATGCTGGCCAAGCTGGCCGAGGGCATCCCGGTCGACGGCATGGAGGCGCTGGGCCCGGTGTTGCGACCCGGCCCGCAGGCGCTGCTGACCGATCAGCTGCGCCCGGGCACCCCGGTGCTGGTCTGCGATCCGGAGAAGGTCCGGGCCCGCGCCGCCGACTTGATCAAGACGGGCCGCGAATTCCTGGAGGCGTCCTGGTCCACAGCCGCCATGGGCGGCTCAAAAAGCGCAGCGCCGATCGACATCGAGCAACTGGGCGGGTCGGGGTTCCGCGAGCTCGCGCAAGTGCGCACCGCGGCGCTCGACACCGGGCATCCGTGGTGGACGCTGAGCCAGCTGCCCGACCCGGAGGCGACCGAACTCGACGTGCGGCCGTCGCCGTCGGCCCGCGGCCGGCAGCGCGACATCGACGAGATCTTCGCCATGCTGCGGGCGCACATCGCGACCGGGGGACGTGCGGCGGTGGTCGCCCCCGGCGTCGGCACGGCACGGCGAATCGTGGAGCAGCTGGCCGAATCCGAGACTGCGGCAACGCTGTTGGAGGCCGGCGCGGCACCACAACCCGGGGTGGTCGGGGTGCTCAAGGGCCCGCTGCACGAGGGCTTGGTCATCCCCGGCGCCAACCTGGTGGTGGTGACCGAGGCCGACCTGACCGGCAACCGGGTCAGCGGGCCGGAAGGCAAGCGGTTGGCGGCCAAGCGCCGCAACGCCGTCGACCCGCTGGCGCTGTCCGCCGGCGACCTGGTGGTGCACGATCAGCACGGCATCGGCAAGTTCGTGGAGATGACCGAGCGCACCGTCGGCGGGGCGCGGCGCGAATACCTGGTGCTGGAATACGCGTCGGGCAAAAGAGGACAGGCACCGGACCGGCTTTATGTGCCGATGGACTCGCTGGATCAACTATCCCGCTACGTCGGCGGGCAGGCGCCGGCGCTGAGCAAGCTGGGCGGCAGCGACTGGAGCCAGACCAAGACCAAGGCCCGCAAGGCGGTGCGGGAGATCGCCGACGAACTCGTCGCGCTCTATGCCAAACGGCAGGCCGCGCCCGGCCACGCGTTCGCCCCGGACAGCCCGTGGCAGTCCGAGATGGAGGATGCGTTCGGGTTCACCGAGACCATCGACCAGCTCACCGCGATCAGCGAGGTCAAGGCCGACATGGAAAAGCCGGTCCCGATGGACCGGGTGATCTGCGGCGACGTCGGCTACGGCAAGACCGAGATCGCGGTGCGCGCGGCGTTCAAAGCCGTCCAGGACGGCAAGCAGGTCGCCGTGCTGGTGCCCACCACACTGCTGGCCGATCAGCACCTGCAGACCTTCAGCACCCGGATGGCCGGATTCCCGGTCACCGTCAAGGGACTGTCGCGGTTCACCGACGCCCAAGAGTCCAAGGCGACCATCAACGGCCTGGCCGACGGCTCCGTCGACGTGGTGATCGGCACCCATCGGCTGCTGCAGACCGGGGTGCGCTGGAAAGACCTGGGCCTGGTGATCGTCGACGAGGAGCAGCGGTTCGGCGTCGAGCACAAGGAGCACATCAAGGCCCTGCGCACCCACGTCGACGTGCTCACCATGAGTGCCACGCCGATCCCGCGGACCCTGGAGATGAGCCTGGCCGGCATCCGGGAGATGTCGACGATCCTCACCCCGCCCGAAGACCGCTATCCCGTGCTGACCTACGTCGGTGGCCACGACGAGAAGCAGGTCGCGGCTGCGCTGCGCCGGGAGCTGCTGCGTGATGGTCAGGTGTTTTACGTGCACAACCGGGTCAGCTCCATCGACGCGGCCGCCGCCCGGGTGCGTGGCCTGGTGCCCGAGGCCCGGGTGGTCGTCGCGCACGGCCAGATGCCCGAGGAGTTGCTGGAAACCACGGTGCAGGGCTTCTGGAACCGGGAATACGACATCCTGGTGTGCACCACGATCATCGAGACCGGCCTGGACATCTCCAATGCCAACACCCTGATCGTCGAGCGTGCCGACACCTTCGGGCTCTCGCAGCTGCACCAGCTGCGCGGCCGGGTGGGACGCAGCCGGGAGCGCGGCTACGCCTACTTCCTCTACCCCAAGGAGAGCCCGCTGACCGAGACCGCCCACGACCGGCTGGCCACCATCGCCCAGAACAACGAACTCGGCGCCGGCATGGCGGTGGCGATGAAAGACCTGGAGATCCGCGGCGCCGGCAACGTGCTGGGGGTGGAGCAGTCCGGGCACGTCGCCGGGGTGGGCTTCGACCTGTATGTGCGGCTGGTCGGTGAGGCCGTCGAGGCGTATCGGGCGGCCTTCAACGGCGAGACGGTCACCACCGAGGAGGTCAAGGACGTCCGGATCGACCTGCCGGTCGACGCGCACCTGCCGCCGGAGTACATCAACTCCGATCGGTTGCGGCTGGAGGCCTACCGGCGGTTGGCCGCCGCTCCCGGCGACGACGAGATCAACGCGGTCATCGAGGAACTCACCGACCGCTACGGGCCGCTGCCCGAGCCGGCCGGCCGGCTGGTGGCGGTGGCCCGGCTGCGGCTGCTGTGCCGCGCGGCCGGAATCACCGAGGTGTCGGCGGCGTCGGCGACCACGCTGCGACTGGCCCCGATGACGCTGCCGGACTCCGCCCAGCTGCGGCTCAAACGGCTGCATCCGTCGGCGAGCTACCGCGCCACCACCGCCACCGTGCAGGTTCCGATCCCGCGTGCCGGCGGTGCCGGTGCACCCGTCGGTGCGCCCCGCATCCGCGACGTCGAACTGGTCCAGATGGTGGCCGATCTGATTTCGGCACTCGACGGCAAGCCGCAGGGCCAGGTCGATGTGACCGGCGCGGTGCCCGCAGTACGGTAACCACGATGACCGTCGTCCTGGTCGACCCCCGCCGGCCCTCGCTGGTGCCGGTCGAAGCCCTCGCGCTGCTCGCCGGTGAGGTCGTCTACACCGAGGAACTGCCGATCGTGGTGCCGTGGTCGTTGCCGGCCGCCCGATCGGTGCTCGTCGGTGCCTCCGACGTGCAGGCCCCGGTGCTGCTGTCGTCGGATCGCAACCATCCCGACGTCCTCGCTCGCCTGGAAGCCGGCGAAGCTCTGATCGCGGCGCCGGATGCGGCGCCGGGGGAGCGGCTGATCGACGCGGTCGCGATCATGGACCGGCTGCGCAGCACCGGGCCGTGGGAGAGTGAGCAGACCCACGACTCACTGCGCCGGTTTCTGCTGGAGGAGACCTACGAACTGTTCGACGCGGTCCGCAGCGGCGACGCCGACGAGCTGTGCGCCGAACTCGGTGATGTGCTCTTGCAGGTGCTGTTCCACGCCCGCATCGCCGAAGACGCGCCGGAGAACCCGTTTTCCATCGACGACGTCGCCGACTCGCTGCTGCGCAAGCTGAGCAATCGGGCGCCCGCGGTGCTCGCCGGCGAGGAGATCACGCTTGCCGAGCAGGTGGCGCAGTGGGAAGAGCGCAAGGCTTCGGAAAAGCGGTCCCGAGACTCGATTCTCGACGATGTGCCGACCGCACAGCCGGCCTTGGCGTTGGCCCAAAAGGTGCTGCAACGGCTCGCCCGCGCCGGCGTGCCCGCAGACCTGATCCCCGAGACGGTCACCACCGTCACCGTCGCCGCCGACATCGATGCCGAAAACGACTTGCGCGCAGCGGTTTTGGAACTCATGGACACCGTCCGCGTGGTGGAGAAGGCGATCATCGGGGAGCCCAGCGAAGAGCTGTGGCGCGCCCACTGGCCGCAGCCCTAGCGCCCCGACCCGCAACCGATCAGTTCTAGTTCTCGCCCCAACTGCCCGGCAGCATCGGGATCCGCGGCTCGGTGTCGAGCCCCTCACCGGTGAGCACAGCGATTCCGGAAGCCTGCCGGCTGGTCCCGGTCGCCGTCCCGGCGAATCCCAGCGGGCCGGCACCGGAATCCGAGGCGCTTGCTGCACCCGAGGGCCCATCCCACTCCGGCGTCACGCCGATGTTCATGTCCATGTATTCGTCGCCGAACCCGCGCTGCTTGGCGCGCTGGCGCTGCCGGCGCTTGGCGGCCAGGGCCTGCGCCGTGGCTTCACCGGGGGCGCCCTGGCTCTCCGACGCCTCTTCCTCGGCACCGCGGGAACGCCGCGCACCGCTGGAGCTTCGCGCCGACGAGGAGACACTGCTCACCAGGTACAGACACGACGTCGGCCCGAATCCGACGCCCGGCCCGCCACCCGCTGCGCCGCCGGCCGGCACGCCCGCACCCGCGGTGGCCGGAGCGGTGGGGCCGGCCGAGGAGATCGGGTCCGCGCAGGCGCACGCCTCTGCTCCGGCGGGCACCGGGGCACCCGCGGCGACCGGGGCGCCGGCGCTGCCCCCCACCCGCCTCGGTGGGGTCGGCTCGATCGTCTGGGCGGGGCCGTCGGCACCGCCGCCGCCGGTCTTGCGCA
>CAXYUC010000214.1:0-6340 GCA_964292075.1 uncultured Mycolicibacter sp. | reverse complement strand
GGGGGGGGCCGTCACGCCCCCCAAGGGGGGGCGCCCGCGGCCGCACCCCCCCCCCGCCGGATACCCCTCCACCGGCCCGGCGACCCCCGCCCCCACCTGGCCGCCCGGGTCGGCGGCGGCCCCGGTGAACGCCTGCCGGTCGGCGACGGCCGCGTCCAACGCGGCCCTGTCCAGCGGCAGCCGTTCGTCGGCGGCCAGCCGGTCCAAGAGATCCGGTTCGGCGCCGCGCTCGCGCATCGCCAGCGCGACGGCGACGGCGTGTTCCTTGATCACTTCGTGCGCGGCTTCGCGGCCCACGCCGGCGCGCACGGCGGCGATCAGCACCTTGGTGGTGGCCAGGAACGGCAGGTAACGGTCCAGTTCACGGGTGATCACCGCCGGGTAGGCGCCGAATTCGTCGAGCACGGTCAAGAACGTCTCGGTCTGCCCGTCGACGGCGAAGAAGGCGTCGGGCAGCGCGACACGGCGCACCACCGAGCAGAACACGTCGCCCTCGTTCCATTGCGCGCCGGCCAGCTCGGCGGCCATCGACGCGTAGCCGCGCAGCACCACCTGTAGGCCGTTGACCCGCTCGCAGCTGCGGGTGTTCATCTTGTGCGGCATGGCCGACGAGCCGACCTGGCCGGGCGCGAAGCCCTCGGTGACCAGTTCGTGGCCGGCCATCAGCCGAATGGTCTGGGCCAGCGAGGAAGGGCCGGCGCCCAGTTGCACCAGCGCGGAGACGACGTCGTGGTCCAGCGACCGGGGGTAGACCTGCCCGACGCTGGTCAGCACCTTGGAAAAGCCGAGGAACCCTGCGACGCGGCGCTCCAATTCGCTCAGTTTGGCGGTGTCGCCGTCGAACAGATCCAGCATGTCCTGGGCGGTGCCCATCGGCCCCTTGATGCCGCGCAGTGGGTAGCGGTCGATCAGCTCACGTATCCGCTGCAGCGCGAGCAGGGTCTCCTCGGCAGCCGAGGCGAATCGCTTACCCAGTGTGGTGGCCTGTGCGGCGACGTTGTGGCTGCGCCCTGCCATCACCAGATCGCGGTAGGCCAGCGCGTGCCGGGCCAGCCGGGCCGCCACCGCCACCCCGTGGTCGTGGACCAGTTGCAGGGACTGGCGGATCTGCAGCTGCTCGACATTCTCGGTCAGATCCCGGCTGGTCATGCCCTTGTGGATGTGCTCGTGACCGGCCAGCGCATTGAACTCTTCGATACGGGCCTTGACGTCGTGGCGGGTCACCCGCTCGCGGGCCGCGATCGACGCCAGGTCGACCTCGTCGACGACGGCCTGGTAGTCGGCGATCGCCTGTTCGGGCACCGGGACACCCAGCTCGGACTGAGCGCGTAGCACGGCCAGCCACAGCCGGCGTTCGGCAACGATCTTGGCCCGCGGGGACCAGATCTCCGCCATCGCGGTGCTGGCGTAGCGGGTGGCCAGCACATTGGGGATGCTCACGAGCAGCTAGCTTACGGTGCAGGTGGCGGCGACCCGTCCCCCGCAAGCGGGAGGTACCCCCAGCGCCCGGCTCCGCCGCGCTCGCGATCGCCGCGGTCGTCGGCTGCCGCAATCCGTCAGTGGGCAATGTGGGGCGTGGCCGGCGCCGGCAGGACCACCGGACCGCGGCCTCCCGACAGCGAAACCGCGGCATCAATCAGGTATTCGGAGAGGACTTCCGCGGCCTGTGAATACGGCAGCGGGTCGCAGACGAAGGCGGGGTTGGTTCGGGTGGCGCGACGCATCAACTCATGACATCCCGGCGAGAACTGCACACGCTGGATCATCACGTCGTCGACGCAGTTCATGAGCGGGTAGGGGTTGCGCACGTAACGGATGCACCCGCCGGCGCGGTCGATTCCGTAGCCGGTCAGCGCCGCAGCGTTGCGGTCGACCGTAACCGGCCAGAAGGGCGGCGCCAGTTCGAAGGAGCGCAGCACCTCTCGCCGCGGACCGGTCGGTACATGTCGGGTGACGGCCCGAGTCCGGCACCGGGTGGCGATGTCGTAAGGGCGCACCCGATTGTGCTGCATGTGGACGATGAAGACCTCGACCGCAATTCGCGCGGCCGGCGACCCCGCCTCGGGCCGATGCAGGGATAGCTCGTCGTGGGCTATGACGGGAAGCTCCCCCACTCGGATCTGCCGGCGGACGCGATCAACAGCAACGCGAGACGGCGGGCGCTGGGATTCCAGATGTTCGACATGGCGTATCTCCGCATGCGTAAAGGACCGGCAGGCCCGTAGTTTGCCACAGACCATGGGTCGGTAACTAGGCTTTGGCCGATGGGCAACGGGAGGCCAACCCGGCGGGGCATGCATGCCGAACTCACGCGAACCGCGGTGCTCGACGCGGCCCGCACTCTGTTCGTTGCCAAGGGGTTCGACGCCACCTCGGTCGACGAGATCGCGCAGGCATCACAATCCAGCAAGGGTGCTGTCTACCACCACTTTCGCGACAAACAGGAGATCTTCGCCGAGGTCTTCCGCTCCAGCCAGAGCGACATCATGCGGGCCATACTGCCCGGCGCTCTGGAATCCATGCCCGAGGACGCCAGCCCGTGGCAACAGGCGATGCTGGCCATCAGCGCGGTGCTGCGCTGTTACGTCGACAACAACGAGGCGCGGGTATTGCTGCGTGAATCGGCCAGCGCCTTGGGTTGGGACCGAAAGCAGACGGTCGACGAAGAACTCGCGCTTCCCCTGCTCCGAGCCGTGCTCAACGATCTGATCGACGCCGGCGAAGTGGTCCCGGTACGGGTCGGAGTGACCGCCCAGCTGCTCTACGCCCTGCACACCACGGCCGGGCCCATCATCGCCGCCGCCGAGGACCCCGCCCAAGCCGTCAGCGAGATCGAGCCGGTGCTGTTCAGCCTGTTGAGCGGCTTGCATCGCGAGCCGCCGCCGTCGCAAGGCCGAACCAGGCGACTGGGTTTCGCCCGACCGCAACCCCCCGAGTAATAGCGCGGTAGTAGGCCGCAGCGATTGTGAACCGGTCAAAGCCGTTTCACGATCTCCACCACGACTGTTTTCACAGCACAGCCGACCCCTGGCTAGGATGCGAAGATGGCGCGCGGCAAGTCGTTTCGTAACGGTCGGGATGTCGACGCGGACTACGACGAACACCAGGTGGCCACCACCGGCCGCAGGCGGGAAGCCGCAGGTGTGCGCGCGGTCCTGGTGTCGTGGCAGCGGAGCGTGCAGCAGATGGGTCCGCTACGCACCGCCGCCGCGTGGGCCCGGCTGAATCAGCGCGACGGCTTCGACTGCCCGGGGTGCGCGTGGCCGGAGGGGCAGGACGGTCGCAAAATCGCCGAGTTCTGTGAGAACGGGGCGAAGGCCGTCGCCGAGGAGGCGACCAAACGGGTGGCCACCCCCGACTTCTTCGCACGTCACTCGATAGCCGAACTGTCGGCCAAACCGGAATACTGGCTCTCCCAGCAGGGCCGTCTCACCCACCCGATGGTGCTGCGGCCCGGGGAGCAGAATTACCGCCCGATCAGCTGGGACGACGCCTATCGGTTGATCGCCGAGCATCTGCACGCGTTGGCCAGCCCCGACCAGGCCGTGTTCTATACCTCCGGACGCACCAGTAACGAAGCCGCCTTCACCTACCAGCTGTTGGTGCGCAGTTTCGGCACCAACAACCTTCCCGACTGCAGCAATATGTGCCATGAGTCCTCGGGTACGGCGCTGACCGACTCGATCGGCATCGGTAAAGGATCGGTGACAGTCGATGACATCGAGCACGCCGATCTGATCCTGATCGCCGGCCAGAACCCGGGAACCAACCACCCACGCATGCTGTCGGTGTTGGAGAAGGCGAAGGCCAACGGAGCCAAGATCGTCGCGATCAATCCCCTGCCCGAGGCCGGGTTGATCCGCTTCAAGGACCCGCAGAAAGTCCACGGCGTGGTCGGACACGGCGTCGCGGTCGCCGACGAGTTCGTGCAGATCCGCATCGGCGGGGATATGGCGCTGTTCGCCGGGCTGGGCCGTCTGCTGCTGGAAGCCGAAGACCGCTCCCCCGGCCATGTGGTGGATCGCGCCTTCGTCGACGCGCACTGCGCCGGGTTCGACGAATATTGCCGCCGCACCCGTCAGATCGACCTGCAGACCGTGCGGGAAGCAACCGGAGTCGAGCGCGCGCAACTCGACCGTGTCGCGGCGATGCTGATGAAATCGCAGCGGACCATCATCTGCTGGGCCATGGGCCTGACCCAGCACCGGCACGCGGTGGCCACCATCGGCGAGGCCACCAATCTCCTGCTGCTGCGCGGCATGATCGGCAAGCCGGGCGCCGGGGTCTGCCCGGTGCGGGGCCACTCCAACGTGCAGGGCGACCGCACCATGGGCATCTGGGAAAAGATGCCCGAGTCATTTCTTTCCGCACTGGACCGCCAATTCGGCATCACCAGTCCGCGCAACCACGGATATGACACGGTTGCCGCCATCCGGGCCATGCGCGACGGCCACGCCCGGGTATTCATCGGCATGGGCGGAAACTTCGCCTCGGCGACACCGGATTCGGAGGTCACCGAAGCGGCATTGCGTCAGTGCGACCTGACCGTACAGATATCGACCAAACTCAATCGCAGCCACGTGGTGCCCGGTGCAACGGCGCTGATTCTGCCGACCCTGGGCCGCACCGACCGAGACATTCGTGACGGGCGCAAACAGGTGGTGTCGGTGGAGGATTCCATGTCAATGGTGCACCTCTCGCGCGGACGTCTACAACCAGCCAGCAGCGAACTCCGCAGCGAAGTACAGATCGTCTGTCAACTGGCCCGCACCCTGCTGGGTCCGGAACATCCGGTGCCATGGGAGCTGTTCGCCGACGACTACGACCACATCAGGGACGCGATCGCCGAGGTGGTGCCCGGCTGCACGGACTACAACCGCCGGGTTCGTGCGCCCGACGGATTCCAGCTACCGCACCCACCGCGCGACACTCGTGAATTCCCCACCAGCACAGGAAAAGCCAACTTCGCCGTCAACCCGCTGGAGTGGGTGCAGGTACCGCCCGGCCGGTTGGTACTGCAAACCCTGCGCAGCCACGACCAGTACAACACCACGATCTATGGGCTCGACGACCGATACCGCGGCATAAAGGGCGGACGGCGGGTGGTGTTCGTCAACCCCGACGACATCGAAACGCTGGGTCTTCGCGCCGACAGTCGGGTGGACCTGGTGTCGGAGTGGACCGACCCAACCGGCCTACTGCAAGAGCGACGCGCGAAAGATTTTCTGGTGGTGCCCTATTCGACACCGGTGGGCAACGCGGCCGCCTACTACCCGGAGACCAATCCGCTGATACCCCTGGATCACACCGCGGACAGGTCGAACACCCCGGTCTCCAAGGCCGTCGTCGTCCGCCTGGAACCGACATGGGAAGACTGACCGTTCGACGGCATGCCCATCACCTCACCGCCGACGAGACCGTCACCCGCCCCGAGACGCTAGCCGTCGAGGAACCGCTGGAGATTCGCGTCAACGGAACGCCGGTAACCGTCACGATGCGCACCCCCGGATCCGATATCGAACTGGCCCAGGGTTTTCTACTCACCGAGGGCCTTATCGCCGGCCGTGACGACATCCGCACCGTGCGCTATTGCGACGGTACCGGAGCCGACGGCACCAACACCTACAACGTCCTGGATGTGACACTGGCGGCCGGCGTCAAGCCACCCAACCTCGACATCACCCGCAACTTCTACACCACATCGTCGTGCGGTGTCTGCGGTAAGGCCTCCCTGGATGCCGTGTGGCTAAGTAGCCGTTACGCTCCCGGCGATCAGCCGGCAAGCATCCCTGCGGGCACTCTCACCGCCCTTCCGCATCAACTGCGAAGCGCGCAAAAGGTTTTCGCCACCACCGGCGGCTTGCACGGCGCAGCACTGTTCGATACCTCAGGCACCATACTGGCCGTGCGGGAAGATATCGGCCGACACAATGCGGTGGACAAAGTCATCGGCTGGGCCACCGAACGCGATCGGATACCCCTGTCGGCGTCGGTTCTGCTTGTCAGTGGGCGCGCATCCTTCGAAATCACCCAGAAGGCCGTCATGGCTGGGATCCCGATACTCGCCGCGGTGTCAGCACCTTCATCCCTGGCCGTCGACCTGGCCAGCCAATCCGGCATCACCCTGGTCGCCTTCCTCCGCGGCGACTCAATGAACATCTACACCCGCCCCGACCGCATCGAGCGGTAGGAACGCGCGCCCCTTGCCGTCACCGACGGATCCGTCATCAGGCTCATATCCTCTTCCGCAGCCCCTACAGCTAGTCACCAGGGCGGAACGGTGTTGCCGCGCTGCGCTGTTTACAGCGCGTGCAGGATGTCTTCGATGCGGTCTTTGGCG
>CAXYUC010000213.1:0-6480 GCA_964292075.1 uncultured Mycolicibacter sp. | reverse complement strand
AGGAACTTCAGGGCCGCTTGGGAACGCTTGGCGCCGTTCCCGAATCCGCCGATCATGAAGTACATCGGGATCAGCATCGCTTCGAAGAACACGTAGAACAGCAGCACGTCCAGCGAGACCAGCGAGATCAGCACCATCGCCTCGACGGTCAGCGTCAGCGCCGCGAATGCGTGCGGGCCGCGGGCTGACGATCGCAAGCGCGGCGGAGCCGGGCGCAGCGGGTCGTCAGCATCGGCACCGCTTTGGTCGGCCCTCTCACCGTCGTTCCAGCCGGCCAGCATCAGCAGTGGCACCAGCCCGGCGGTCAACAACGCCAGGATCACCGCGATACCGTCCACCCCGAGCGTATAGCTCGCCCCGAACGCCGGTATCCAGGAGTGGGATTCGACGAACTGGTAGGGCGCGGCCACCGGAGTCGTGTCGAACCCTACGGTGACCACGATCGCCACCGCCAGCGTCGCAAGGCTCACCAGCAGGCCGGTCCATTTCGCCAGCGCGCCCTGTCGGGCGGGCAGCACGATGACCAATCCGGCACCGACCAGCGGTACCAGCCACAGCAGGCTCAGCCAGGGCAGGTTCAGGTCCAGGTTCACAGTTGCACCGCCAGCACTACCGCGACGACCAGGACCGTACCGGCCAGCATCGTCAGCGCGTAGGAGCGCACGAACCCGGTCTGCAGGCGCCGCACCAGGTATGACGCGATCGCCACCAGCCCGGCCGTCATGTTGACCGAACCGTCCACCACGCGGTCGTCGACGGCGACCAGGGTTTGTGCCAGTCGGTTACCCGGACGCATGAGCACCTCCTCGTTGAAGGCATCGCCGTAGAGATACTTGCGGGCCGCGACCGTCAGCGCCGACACGTCGGTGGGCGCGGTGATCGGTATCGGCTTGCGGCCGTACATGTTGTAGGCCACCGCAACACCGAGCAGCACAACTCCGAAGGTGATCGCGCCGGTGAGCCAGGCCGGGATGGCGTGCGCGTGCTCGGCAACCGGCGCTACTCGGGTGACCACCGGCTCCAGCCAGTGCTCCAGGCGCCCGCCGATGGCCAGCGCAGCGCCGGCGAACACGGCGCCGAGAGCCAGCACGATCATCGGCGAGGTCAACCCCCGCGGGGATTCGTGCGGGTGCTGCAGCGCGGACTCGGCGCTCACCTCGCTCTGGCCGGCGGCCCAGCGGCGCACACCGCCGAACGTCATCAGCATCACCCGGGTCATGTAGAAGGCGGTGATGCCGGCGCCCAGGATCGCGACCGCCCCCAACACCCAGCCGCGGGTGCCGCCGGAGGCCAGCGCGGCCTCGATGATGGCGTCCTTGGACCAGTAGCCGGCGAACGGAGGTACTCCGATGATCGCCAGGTAACACAGCCCGAACGTCGCGAACGTCACCGGCATGAAGCTGCGCAGCGCCCCGTAGCGGCGCATGTCCTGTTCGTCGTTCATTCCGTGCATCACCGACCCCGAGCCCAGGAATAGCCCGGCCTTGAAGAATCCGTGGGTGAGCAGGTGCATGATCGCCACCGCGTAGCCCGCCGGGCCCAGGCCCGCGGCCAGCACCATGTAGCCGATCTGGCTCACCGTGGAGGCGGCCAACGCCCGCTTGATGTCGTCGTTGGCGCAGCCGATGATCGCGCCGAACAGCAGCGTGACGGCACCCACCACCACCACCGCCAGCCGGGCGTCGGGGGACAGGTCGAACACCGGACCGGACCGCACGATCAGGTAGACCCCGGCGGTCACCATGGTGGCGGCGTGGATCAGCGCCGACACCGGGGTGGGGCCTTCCATGGCGTCGAACAACCAGGCCTGCAGCGGAACCTGCGCGGATTTGGCGCACGCTCCCACCAGCAGCAGCAGCCCGATGGCGGTGGTCAGCCCGCTGGGGCCGGCGTCGCCGACGGCGCCGAACAGGCCGTCGAAGGACAGCGTGCCGAAGCCGGCGAACATGACGAACGTCGCCAACGCGAGGCCGATGTCACCGACCCGGTTGGACACGAATGCCTTCTTGCCGGCCGCCGCCGCCACCGGCTTGGCGTACCAGAAACCGATCAGCAGGTAGGAAGCCAGACCGACGCCTTCCCAGCCGACGTAGAGGCCCAGGTAGTTGTCGGCCACGACCAGCAGCAGCATCGCCGCGACGAACAGGTTCAGGTAAGCGAAGAACCGTCGACGGTCGGGGTCATGCTTCATGTAGCCGGTCGAGTAGATGTGGATCAGCGCGCCGACGCCACTGATCAGCAACACGAAGCAGATCGACAATTGATCGATCAGCACGCCGAAATCGACCTGTAGGGCGCCGACCGGCACCCAGCTGAACAGGTGCGTGTGGATCGCCCGGCCCTCGCCCTCGCGGCCCAGCATGTCGGCCAGCAGAGCCAGCCCGATCCCGAATGACCCAAGCACGCATCCGCACCCCAGCAGGTGCCCCCACCGGTCGGTACGGCGTCCGCCGAGCAGCAGGATCAGCGCGCCGGCCGCCGGCAGGGCCACCAGCAGCCAGCTCAGCTGGCTCAGATTCGTCATAGAGCTCCCCAACTCCCTAGCCGCGCAGTAGGTTCGCGTCGTCGACCGAGGCGGATCGCCGGGCCCGGAAGATCGTCATGATGATGGCCAAGCCGATCACCACCTCGCAGGCGGCGACGACCATCGTGAAGAACGCCACCATCTGGCCGTCCAGCTGGGAGTGCAGCCGGGCGAACGTGACGAACGCCAGGTTGGCGGCGTTGAGCATGAGCTCGACGCACATGAACATCACCAGCGCGTTGCGCCGCAACAACACTCCGGTGGCGCCGATGGTGAAGAGCATCGCCGACAGGTACAGGTAGTTCTCCGGATTCACTGGTCCGATTCCTCCCCATTGGTGGCGTGTGCCGCGTTCCCCGTCGCGCCGACCCAGCGGTGCGTCAAAGTGTCAGACACCGACAGCTCGGAGTAGCTCCCGTCGGGCAGGCGCGCGGCGATGTCGACGGCGTTGTGACGGGCGTACACGCCGGGCGTCGGCAGCGGTGTCGCCCGCCGGCCGGATTGGAAGCGCTGGATGGACAGCTCCCGCTGCGTCATTCGCGGCTGCAGCCGCTCGCGGTGCGTCAGCACCATGGCGGCGAGCACCGCGGTGATCAGCAATGCGCTGGTCAGCTCGAATGCCCAGAGGTAGCGAGTGAAGATCAGTGCCGCCAGTCCCTCGACGTTGTGCTGGCTCAGGTCCGCCGAGCCGGTGCCGGTCGCCGCGGGCGTGCCGATGTTGCGCAGGTGTGTTGTCGCGCCGCCGATCCCGGCGATCAGCAGCATCCCGAAGCCGATCCCGACGAGCGTGGCAGCCACCCGCTGGCCGCGCAGGGTCTCCACCAGGGACTCGGCGGAGTCGACACCGATCAGCATCATCACGAACAGGAACAGCATCATCACCGCGCCGGTGTAGACGACGATCTGCACCACGCCCAGGAACATGGCGTCCTGGATGAAGTAGAACACCGCCAGGATCAGCATCGTCATCGCCAGAAACAGTGCCGAGTACACCGCCTTGGCGGCGGTGACGACGCCGATGGCGCCGACCACGGCGACGACGCCCAGAATCCAGAACGCGACCGCTTCTCCGGTGGAGGTGGCCACGACGATGTCGGCGGCGAGCAGCGTGGTGCCCATCAGGCCTTGCCCTGCTTCACCCGGTCGAGCATCACGAACAGATCCGGGTCAGCATCGAGCCCGGCCGGGCTGACTCGGCCCAAGTAGTAGTCCTTTTCGGTCGCGCCGGGCGGCATCGCGTGCGGCGGCGCGATCATCTCGGGTTCCAGCGGCGCCAGCAGCTGGTCGCGTTCCCAGATCAGCTCGGCGCGGTTGTCGGCGGCCATCTCGTAGTTGTTGGTCATGGTCAGCGCACGGGTGGGGCAGGCCTCGATGCACAGTCCGCAGCCGATGCAGCGCAGGTAGTTGATCTGGTAGACCCGGCCGTAGCGCTCACCCGGGGAGAAGCGTTCCTCGTCGGTGTTGTCGGCGGCCTCTACATAGATGGCGTCGGCCGGGCAGGCCCACGCGCACAACTCGCAGCCGATGCACTTCTCCAGCCCGTCGGGATGCCGGTTGAGCTGGTGCCGGCCGTGGTAGCGCGGCGCCGTCGGCTTCTTGCGTTCGGGGTAGCCGTCGTTGATCGGCCGCTTGAACATCGTCTTCCAGGTGACGCCGAACCCGGCCAGGGCGTCTCGCAGACTAGCCATTGACGTCCTCCTTGACCCGCGATGGATTGCGTTGCGGCAGCGGTGGTATCGGGAATGATCCTTCGGAACTTACGACTGGAGGCGCCGGCATGGATTCATCGAGTCGACTGTTCAACGCGCTGAATTTGCGATGCAGCGCCAGTAGTAGCACCACCGTGGTCAGCGTGCTGAGGCCGGCCAGCGCCGGCTGCCAGTGCTCGTAGCCGTTGTTGCGCAGGCTGCGCATCACCGCGGCGAGCATCACCCAGGACAGCGCCACCGGGATCAGGATCTTCCAGCCCAGCGCCATGAACTGGTCGTAACGCAGCCGGGGCAGGGTGCCCCGCAACCAGATGTAGACGAAGATGAAGCCCCACAGTTTGACGGTGAACCACAGCAGCGGCCACCAGCCGGTGTTGGCGGCCGGCCACATGTTGAACGGGAACGGAGCGTGCCAACCGCCGAGGAACAGCGTGACGGCGACGGCCGAAACCGTGGTCATGTTGATGTATTCGGCGAGGAAGAACAGCGCGAACTTCAGCGACGAGTATTCGGTGTGGAAGCCGCCGACCAGCTCGCCTTCGGCCTCGGGCAGGTCGAACGGTGCCCGGTTGGTTTCACCGACCATCGCGGTCAGATACACCAGGAACGACGGCATCAGCAGGAACGCGAACCACGCTCGATCCTGGGCCGCCACGATGCCCGAGGTCGCCATCGTTCCGGCGTAAAGGAACACCGATGCGAACGCCAGACCCATCGCGACTTCGTAGGAGATCACCTGGGCGGTGGAACGGATTCCGCCGAGCAGGGGATAGACGGATCCGGACGACCAACCGGCCAGGACGATCCCGTATACCCCGATCGAGGACATCGCCAGCACGAACAGCACCGAGATCGGCAGGTCTGCCAGCTGTAATGCGGTGCGGTGGCCGAAAATGCTGACCTCCGGGCCGAGTGGGATCACGGCGAATGCGGTGATCGCCGGCACCGTCGAGATGATCGGGGCCAACGTGTAAATCGCCCGGTCGACGTTGAAGGGGGTGATGTCCTCCTTGAGTGCCAGTTTGATCGCATCGGCCAGGCTCTGCAGCCAGCCCTTGGGCCCGACCCTGTTGGGACCGGGGCGCATCTGCATGCGGCCCACGACTTTTCGTTCGATGACGATCGCCAGGACCACCGTCAGAATCAGGAACACGAAGACGCCCAGCACCTTGGCCAGCATCAACCACCACGGATCGGTCATGATCTGCGTCCAATCTGTACCGTCGCGCCGAGGCGGGCCCCCAGATCCCGGTGCACCGCGCAGCCGTGCGAATTCATCGGCAGCCACACCACATTGTCCGGCATCTCGGTGATGACCAGCGGCAAGGTAATGCTGCCGCGGTCGGTGCTGACCATGACCGGTTCGCCTTCAGCCACACCGATATCGGCGGCCGTCGTCGCCGACAGGCGCGCCACCGGTTTGCGGGCGGTGCCGGCCAGGTTCGGCTCGCCGGCCTGCATCCGTCCCTCGTCCAGCAGCATGCGCCAGCCGGCCAGCACGGCTTCACCGCTGCCGGGCTGCGGTGGTGGACCCGCGGCTACGTCGGGGACGGCGCCTCGCTCGCCGGACCAGGTGCCCAGCCCCGCCAGCTCCTCGCGTGCCGCTTCCAGCGTGGCCAGTCCCAGCGCGACGCCCATCTCCTCGGCGAGGACGTCGAGCACCCGCCGGTCGGGCAGGGCGCCGGTGTCACCGAGTGCGACACCGAACCGTCGGTGGCGGCCCTCCCAGTTGACGTAGGTGCCGGACTTCTCGGCTGCGGCAGCCACCGGCAGCACCACGTCGGCGCGTTCGGTGACGTCGCTGTGCCGCAACTCGAGGCTGACCAGGAAGCCGACCGCGTCCAGCGCGGCCAGTGCCGCCGCCGGGTCGGCCAAATCGGTCGGCTCTACCCCGCCGACCACCAATGCTCCCAACGTCCCGTCGCCTGCGGCGGCCAGGATGGCGTCGGTGTCGCGCCCGACCTGCGACGGCAGGTCGTCGGGGTCGCCGAGACCCCACGCCTGCGCCACCTCGGCCCGCGCCGTCGGATCACCCAGCGGACGTCCACCGGGGAGCAGGCCGGCCAGCGCCCCGCCGTCCAGTGCGCCGCGTTCCCCGGCGCGGCGTGGCACCCAGGCCAGCTTCGCGCCGGTGGCGTCGGGCAGCCGGACCGCGGCCGACAGAGCTCCCCGCGCGGGCGCCAGTGGCGCGCCGACCAGCACCACCCCGCCCCGGCGGCGCGGGAATTTGGCGAGAGCCGGTGTGGT
>CAXYUC010000212.1:0-6481 GCA_964292075.1 uncultured Mycolicibacter sp. | reverse complement strand
CGCCCACCGCGCACCCATCATTGCGGTATTGGACCCCAAGTGTCCTGCGTAGACCTCCGGGAACCGTCCGCCCAGGTAGATCCCGGTGGCGCCGGCCGGCAGACACGTGTCGGTCAGCGGGTCGAAGCTGACCACCTCGCAGCCGGCGGCGCGCAGCAGCTCGAACGTCTCGGTGTATCCGAACGTGAATGCCCGTCCCGCGGCGACGGCCACCACCGGCCGGCGCGCAGAAGCGGCGCTGACCTCGGTAGCCGAATCCCAAGCGCCCCCGGTTAATTCCGGAGCGTGACGCGCCAACGCCAGCACCGCGTCCAAGTCCACATGCTGTTCCAGCAGCCCGGCGAGTCGCCCCCTCAGGCCGGCCGCCGCGCCGGGCCCGGCCGCCGGCACCAGCCCGAGATGCCGCGACGGTGTCTGCACGTCCGCATCGCGGGGCAACACCCCGAGCACGGGAATGCCGCTGGGGCGCAACGCGGCAACGACTTCATCGGCGTGCCGTGCGCTGCCGGCCTTGTTGAGCACCACCCCGGCGATGCGCACCGCCGGATCGAAACCGGCCAGGCCCGTCACGACCGCCGCATGCGTTCGGGAGGCGTGCGAGACGTCGACGACCAGCACCACCGGCGTTGCCGTCAACGCCGCGACGTGGGCAGTGGAGGCCTCCCCGTCGGTGCCCAGGCGCCCGTCGAAAAGTCCCATCACGCCTTCGATCACGGCGACATCCGCGCCCGCGGCGCCGTGCAGCAGCAAGGGCACGATCCGGTCGGCGCCGACCAGATACGGATCCAGGTTGCGGGCCGGCCGCCCGGTGGCCAGTGCGTGGTAACTGGGGTCGATGTAGTCCGGGCCGACTTTGTGTCCGCTGACCTGTAGGCCGCGCGCGGACAGCGCCGCCATCACCCCGACTGCGACCGTGGTCTTGCCGTGTCCGGATGCGGGTGCGGCGATGACGACCCGGGGAAGGGAAATGCCTACCACACTTACCATTCGATGCCGCGCTGGCCTTTCTGGCCGGCGTCCATCGGGTGTTTGATGTTGGTCATCTCGGTGACCAGGTCGGCGATCTCGATCAGCCGCGGATCGGCGCGCCGGCCGGTGATGACGACGTGCTGGTGGCCCGGACGGTTGGCCAAGGTCGCGACGACGTCGTCGACGTCCACCCAGCCCCAACCCATCGGGTAGGTGAACTCGTCGAGGATGTACAGGTCGTGGGTCTGCGCCGCCAGGCGTTCCTTGATCTGGGCCCAGCCCTCGGCGGCATCTCCGGCGTGATCCTCGACGCCGCCGGCCTTGCGGCTCCACGACCAGCCCGAGCCCATCTTGTGCCACTGCACCGGGCCGCCCTCACCGGTCTCGGCGTGCAGTGCGCCCAGGCGCTCGAGCACGGTCTGTTCGCCGACCCGCCACTTCGCGGATTTCACGAACTGGAAGACCCCGATGTTGAAGCCCTGATTCCAGCCTCGCAGCGCCAATCCGAATGCGGCCGTGGACTTTCCCTTGCCGTCGCCGGTGTGCACCATCAGCAGCGGCCGGTTGCGACGCTGGCGGGTGGTCAGGTTGTCGTCGGGCACCGTCAACGGTTGTCCCTGCGGCATCAGGCGGCTCCTCTTCCGGTGGCATCGCGGACGACGTCAGTCAGTGCCTCGGCACTGACCTGCGGCAGCGGGACGTATTCGGCCCGCAGGTGCTCGGCCAGCGTCCGGGCCAACCCGAGTCGCATCCGGCCGTTCTCGCAATCCACCACGACCGCCGAATATCGCTGAGAGGCAAGCTGGTCGGCGGCAAGCAGGGACCGCTCGACCGGGTCGGCGCCGGCGGTGGCCCGTCCGTCGGTCAACACCACCAGCAGCGGACGGCAGGCGGGCTCGCGCAGGCGCTCCCGGCGGATCACCTCGGCGGCCTCCAGCAGGCCCTCGGCCAACGGAGTGCGGCCACCGGCGGGCAACTCGTCGAGCCGGACGGCGGCGATCTCCACCGACCCGGTCGCGGGCAACACCACCTCCGCCTTGGTATCCCGGAATGTCACCACCGCCACCCGGTCCCGGCGACGGTAGGCGTCCAGCAGCAGGGACAAGATCGCGGTCTTGACGTGGCGCATTCGCTCGATGGCGGCCATCGACCCGGACGTGTCGACCACGAACAGCACCAGGTTGGCCTCTTGGCCTTCCCGGACGGCGCGACGAAGATCGTTCGCCGCCAAGATCATCCGGCCGCCGGCTCGGCCCCGCGCGCCCTGATACGGCGCAGCGGCGCGCAGCGTCTCGAACAGGTGCAGTCCGCCGGTGTTGCCGGATGCGGTAGCACCCACCCGGCGTCCGGAACTGGTGCGGGCCCGGCTGCGTCGGCCGGCGCGTCCAGAACCCACGCCGTCGACCGAGAAAAGCCGTGCCCGGTAAGGGGAGTCGGCGCCCACCGTCGACGTGGCGCCCGGCTTAGAGTGCCCCGTCGGTGCGGGGCCGCGCTGTTGTTCTGGCGGCCCGCCCTCCGGCGGGCCGTCGGGCTCTGGTCCATCGGGCTCTGGTCCATCGGGCTCGGGCTCGGAATCCTCCGCTGGCAGCAGGTCGTCGAGTTCGGCCTCATCGAGACCCGGGGCGTCGAACGGCTTGCGTCGCCGCCGATGCGGCAGGGCCAGCCGGGCGGCCACCCGCAGATCCTCGATGTTGACCGCGTCGCGCCCCTGCCACGCCGCATGGGCGACCGCGGTGCGGGCACAGACGATGTCGCCGCGCAGGCCGTCCACGTCGAACGCCGCGCAGATCTCACCGATCTTGACCAGCGCAGCATCGGTCAGCGCCACCTGGGGCAGCAGTTGCTGGGCTTGACGGATCCGGGCCCGCAGCCGGTCTTGCGCCGCGGCGTATGTCGCGGCGAAACCATCCGGGTCGGCGTCGAACGCCAGCCGCCGCCGTACCGCCTCGGCGCGCAGCACCGGATCACGCGGGGCAGACACCTCGACGGTCAGCCCGAACCGGTCGAGCAGCTGGGGCCGCAGTTCGCCCTCCTCGGGATTCATCGTCCCGATGATCACGAAACGCGCGGCGTGGGTGACCGACACCGAGTCGCGCTCCACGGTCAGCCGCCCCATCGCCGCGGCGTCCAGCAGTAGATCCACCAGGTGATCGGCGAGCAGGTTGACCTCGTCGACATAGAGGATGCCGCGATTGGCGCGCGCCAACAGCCCCGGCTCGTTGTCGACGGCGCCGGCACTCACCGCCCGCACCAGGTGGATGGAGCCCACCACCCCGTCCTCGGTGGCGCCGACCGGCAGCTCCACCAGCCGCACCGGGCGGGTCTCGACAGCGGCGTCGCTGGAGAACGGGCCGTCGGGGGAGAGCGGGTTGGGCTCAGCGGGATCGGAAGAGAACCGGTCGCCGGCCACCACGTCGATGGGCGGCAAGACCTGGGCGAGCGCACGGACCAGCGTCGACTTGGCGGTGCCCTTCTCGCCGCGAATCAGCACCCCGCCGATACCGGGGGAGATCGCGCTCAGGACAAGCGCCAGCGCCATGTCGTCGAGGCCGCCCGGGGCATCCGGGTCGCCGCCGAGGACAGCGGGAAAGGGGTACAGCTGTTGCATTGAGGCTCCGCTCGTGTGGCCAACGCTGTGTCGGCGACGCGAAGCCGGTATTCGGACTGACCGTGGCGCACCGAAATGCCCCGCGGAACACCGTAGCGGGCCTGCGTCGGAGTCACACCGACTTCCCTGGCGCTTCGCGCCGATACCCTAACACTCATGGCGTAGGACGCCGCCCTCGGCGAAAGGACTAAAGGACCGATGACCGCACCCGAAGCAGACCTGACCGGATGGGTCGCCGAGCCGTTCACCGGCGGCGGATTCACCCACGACGTGTACCGCAAGGGCCAGGGCCCCGGCGTGGTGTTGATCCCGGAGATCCCGGGGGTGCACCCCGGGGTGCTGGCGTTGGGAAATCATCTGGTGGACAACGGGTTCACCGTGGCGATTCCTTCGCTGTTCGGTGAGCCGGGTAAGGCGATCACGCCCGGCTACGCGCTGACCACGGCCGCCCGGGCCTGCGTGACCCGGGAGTTCGCCGCGTTCGCCACCGATAAGCCACGGCCGGTCACCCAGTTCCTGCGGGCGCTGGCCCGCGACCTCAACGAGAAGACGCCCGGCAAGGGCGTCGGGGTGATCGGTCAGTGCTTCACCGGCGGTTTCGCGCTGGCTGCGGCCGTCGACGACGCGGTGCTCGCCCCGGTGCTCAGCCAACCGTCGGTGCCGATAGCGCTGACGCTGAAGCAGCGCCGTGACCCGGGGCTCTCGGAGGTCGAGTTGGGCGTGGTCGCTGAGCGGGCCGCCAACGACGGCCTGTGCGCCCTCGGCCTGCGGTTCAGCGAGGACAAGATGGCCCCCGGTGACCGCTTCGCGACGCTCAAAGCGCGGCTCGGGGACGCTTTCGAGGTGATCGAGATCGATTCCTCGCCGGGCAACCCGCACGGTCTGTCCCGGACGGCGCACTCGGTGCTCACCGACCAGGTCCGGGAGGTCGACGGCCACCCCGCCTACGAGGCCCGCAAGCGGGTGGTGGAATTCCTCACCGAGCGCCTGACATAGCGGTGCCGCACGCCGAACGCATTGTCGTCGTCGGTATCGGCGCCGACGGCTGGGCCGGGCTGGGGGAGCCGGCGCGGGAGACCGTGCTGGCGGCCGACATCGTGATCGGCGGGCCGCGCCACCTGGACCTGCTGCCCGCGCTCGAAAGCCAACAGCGCCACAGCTGGCCCTCACCGCTGCGTGCCGGGTTGCCCGCGCTGCTCGACGGGCTGGCCGGGCAGCGGGTGGTGGCGCTGGCCTCGGGTGATCCGCTGCTGTCGGGTGTGGGCAGCACGCTGATCGAGCTGTTCGGAGCCGAGCGGGTCACGGTGATCCCGGCGGTCTCGTCGGTCATGCTGGCCCGGGCCCGGTTGGGCTGGCCCGCGGAGTCCGCCGCGGTGATCAGGTCTGCCGACGTGCACGCGGTGCTGCGGGAGTTGGCACCGGGCCGGCGGGTGCTGGTGCTGTCGTCCGACGAGACCACTCCGGGGCAGCTGGCCGCTCTGCTGACCGAGCGCGGCTACGGAGCGAGCCGGATGGTGGTGCTCGGCGATCTCGGCGGAGCGGCCGAAACGAGAGTGGAGACCACCGTGGCCACCTTCGCCGGAGCGGCCCCGCGGCTCAATGTCGTCGCCCTGGAACTGGCCGGGCCGCCTGCGTCCGGCTGGGTGGCCGGTCTGCCCGATGACGCCTACGACCACGACGGGCAGCTCACCAAACGTGACCTGCGGGCCGCCGCGCTGGCTCGACTGTCTCCGGCCCCCGGGCAGCTGCTGTGGGACGTCGGTGCGGGCGCCGGTTCGGTGGGCATCGAGTGGATGCGCGCTCATCCGACCTGCCGTGCCATCGCTGTCGAGGCGAACGACACCAGGGCGCAACGTATTTCGGACAACGCCCGCAACCTCGGTGTGCCCGCGTTGCAGGTGGTCCGCGGCGCGGCCCCGCAGGTGTTGGCGGACCTGCCCGCCCCGGATGTGGTGTTCATCGGCGGTGGCCTGAGCCGGGCCGGGGTGCTGGCGGCCTGCCTGGCAGCCCTGGCGCCGGGCGGCCGGCTGGTGGCCCACGGCGTCACGCTGGAGACCGAGGCGCTGCTGGCGGCGGCCTACCGCGAACACGGCGGCGAGCTGGCCCCCATCCAGGTCGAGCACGCCCCACCCCTGGGGTCCTTCGCCGGCTGGACGCCGGGTCGGGCGGTCACCCAGTGGGCGTTAACCCGGTCCTGAACGGTCCCGTGCCGGGTCATAGAGATGGCTCTGGCCGGCGCACGGATCGGGCAGATCGGCTAGCGCCCGGCCGACCAGGATGACCGCCGCCGACCGCAGGCCCGCCGCCTCGACCGCATCGGCGATGTCGGTGATCGTCCCGCGCAGCACCAGCTCCTGCGGCTGCGACGCGCGAGAGACCACCGCGACCGGGCAGTCCCCGCCGTACTCGGGCGCCAGTTCGGCCATCAGTGCCCGGATGCGGGTGATCGCCAGGTGCAACACCAGCGTGGCTTGCGTCGCGGCGAACGCGGCGAGCGCTTCGCGTTGCGGCATCGCGGTGGAGGCGGCTTGCGTGCGGGTCAACACCACCGACTGCGTCACCAGCGGCACCGTGAGCTCACGGCCGAGCACCGCCGCCGCCGCCGCATACGCCCGCGCTCCGGGTGTCACCTCCCCCCGCACCCCCGCGGGCGTCGGGCGGCGGGGCTGCTCGAAGACCGCGCTGTACAGCGACGGATCCCCGGAGACCAGCCGCACCACCGCACGGCCCGCCCGATGCGCGGTGACGATGCGGCCCACGATCGCGTCCAGATCCAGGTCGGCGGTGTCGACGAGGTCGGCCGTCTGCGAGTAGTGCGCGAGCACCGTCGGGTCCAGGTAGCTGCCCGGGTAGAGCACCACGTCGAGATCCTTCTCGAAAGGCTTGAGCGTCGCAGGAAGGCCC
>CAXYUC010000211.1:0-6515 GCA_964292075.1 uncultured Mycolicibacter sp. | reverse complement strand
TTGGGGCCTGCATCCTTGGGCGATCTATGCGGTCGTCGCGCTGGCTTTGGCGCTCTGTCTCGGTTCGCCCGTCGCGGCCACCAGCGCGCCCGTTCCACCTGTGAGCAACCTGGCACCGCCGGCGCCTGCCGCCGCCGAGGCACCCACGACGGTGTTCTTCGCCCCGCTGCCGTTGGACCCGGCCGCCGCCGTACCGGCCCCCGAGCAGCTGGCCAACGTGCTCAACACGCTCGCCGACCCCGGTGTCCCCGCCGCCGGCAAGTCCGACCTCGTCGAGGGCGGCCTGGGCCCGGTCGAGAGCGGTGCCATCGACCACCGGCTGCAGAAGGCGCTCAAGAAGGGCGCCCTGCCGCTGTCGATCAGCGTGGCCAACGTCGTACCGGCCGGCCCCGGAGCGGCCAGCGCCGACGTCACTGCGTCGGGGCCGAAGCTGGAGCCGCACTCGGTGAATCTCACATTCGTCGACCAGGGTGGCTGGAAGCTCTCCCGGTCGTCGCTGTTGTCGTTGTCGCAGCTGACGTCGAACTGATCACGGGTCTGATGTACCGGTATCGCATCACCGTTGCCGCCACGCTCGCGGCGGCAGCGCTGGTGCTGTCGGGCTGTAGCAGCCACCAGCCGGCGGAGCCGGTGGCCGAGGTTCCGCTGACGTCGACGACGGTGCCTGTCCAGGTGCCGTCGTCGGCCTTGCCGGCCCCCGAGGCGTTGACCGATGTGCTGTATCGGCTGTCGGATCCCGAGGTGCCCGGCGCAGACAAGCTGGCACTCATCGAGGGCGCCAAACCCGCCGACGCCGCAACCATCGACAAGTTCGCTACCGCACTCAAAGACGGCGGCTATCTGCCGCTGAACCTCGACGCCGACAGTCTCGGCTGGTCAGACCGCTCCCCGGGCAACGTGACCGCCGACGTCACCGTCAACACGGCCAACCCCGCTACCGGCACGTTCTTTTTCCCGATGGAGTTCACCCCCAATCACGGCGACTGGCAGCTGTCGCAGGCCACCGCCAAGAGCCTGCTGGCATTCGGCAACGCGCGGACCAGCAGCACTGAGCCGACGCCACCCACGCCCTGACGATGTGGATCGGGTGGCTCGAATTCGATCTGTTGCTCGGTGACGTGCACTCGCTCAAGCAGAAGCGGTCGGTGGTGCGACCGATCGTCGCGGAGTTGCGCCGCAAGTTCGATGTGTCTGCCGCCGAGACGGGGGCGCCGGACCTGCACCGGCGCAGTGGAATTGGGGTGTCGGCAGTATCCGGCGACCGCGGGCATCTGGTGCAGGTCCTGGACGCGGCCGAGCGGCTGGTGGCCGCCCGGCCAGAGATCGAGCTGCTGTCGGTGCGCCGGGGGTTGAGCCACAGCGACGACTGATTCGGCTCGCACTCGACCGACTACGGACGGCCCCGTTTTCTCCCCAGCCGAGTCGGGGTGACAGTGTCCGGCGCCAGCCGGCGGACGCAGACCAGGAATGCGGTGTGGCCACGCATCGCGTGCTGGGGGCGCACCGCCAAGCCCACGACGTTCCAGCCGCGCTGCATGGTCTCCCAGGACCGTGGCTCGGTCCAGCACTGCTGCTCGCGCAGCGCCTCGTTCACCTGAGACAACTGGGTGACGGTGGCGACGTAGATCACCAGCACCCCGCCGGGAACCAGGACTCGCGACACCGTGTTGAGTACGTCCCAGGGCGCCAGCATGTCCAGCACCACCCGATCGATCGACCCCTCGGGCAGATCGCAGTCGGCCACATCTCCCATCACCAGCTGCCAGTTGTCCGGCTGGTGCCCGAGGAAGGTCTCGACGTTGGCGCGGGCGTGCACGGCATGGTCGTCGCGCAGCTCGTAGGAGATCACCTTGCCTTCGGGCCCCACCGCCCGCAGCAGCGACAGTGTCAGGGCTCCCGAGCCGGCGCCGGCCTCGAGCACCCGCGCCCCGGGGAAGATGTCGCCCTCGTGGATGATCTGCGCCGAGTCCTTGGGATAGATCACCTGGGCACCGCGCGGCATCGACATCACGTAGTCGACCAGCAGCGGCCGCAGCACCAGGAACGGGTCGCCATTGGCGGACTTGACCACGCTGCCGTCGGGCAGCCCGATCACCTCGTCGTGCGGAATGGCCCCGCGATGGGTGTGGAAGTCACCGCCGGGGACCAGCACCGTGGTGTAGCGGCGCCCCTTGGCGTCGGTGAACTGGGCCCGATCGCCCGCCTGAAAAATCCCGGATTCGGACACAGGCGTCCACCCTACGCAGCGTGTGAGAGCGGGGTTGTCGGTGCATGCCCGTAGGGTTCGCAAGTATGAGCAAGCCTGCGTTATCTCCGTCGCGGGCGGCCGACTTCAAACAGTGCCCGCTGCTGTACCGATTCCGGGCCATTGACCGGCTCCCGGAACCACCGTCAGCAGCGCAACTGCGCGGCTCGGTGGTCCACGGCGCACTGGAGCGGCTCTACGCGCTGCCCGCAACCCAACGTGACCCCGAGACCGCCCGGGAGCTGGTGGCCCCGGCCTGGGAGCATCTGATCAGCACCTCCCCGGACGTGGGCTCGGGGCTGGACGCCGAGCGGCTCATGGCCGAGGCACGCAAGCTGCTGGCCGGTTACTACCGGCTGGAGGATCCTCGTCGTTTCGACCCGCAGAGCTGTGAGCAGCGGGTCGAGGTCGAGCTGGCCGACGGCACCCTGCTGCGCGGTTTCATCGACCGCATCGACGTCTCGGCGGCCGGGGGGTTGCGGGTGGTCGACTACAAGAACGGCCGGGCACCGTCGGCTACCGGGCGGCTGTCCGAGGCCGCCGAATCGAAGGCACTGTTCCAGATGAAGTTCTATGCGGTGGCCCTGCTGCGGTCCCGCGGCGTGATGCCCGCCCGGTTGCGGCTGATCTACCTGGCCGACGGGCAGCTGCTGGACTACTCCCCCGACCACGCCGAGTTGCTGCGTTTCGAGAAGACTCTGATCGCGATCTGGCAGGCCATCCAAACCGCCGGCACCACAGGCGATTTCCGCCCACAGCGATCACGCCTGTGTGACTGGTGTGCGCACCGCGCGCTGTGTCCGGCGTTCGGGGGGACCCCGCCGCCCTACCCCGGCTGGCCGGCCGACACTGCGGCATGACCGGCAGCTACTACCGGCGCACGGGCGGTTCCGACGGCGCCGTTTACGAATCCACTGACCTGACCCGCAGCAACTGGGGCCAGATACAGCACGGGTCTCCTCCGCTGGCGCTGCTGACCCGTGAGATCGAGCGGCTGGTCGACGGATCGGGCCAGCGGATCGCCCGCTTGAGCCTGGACATCTTGGGGGCGATACCGGTGGCCCCGGTGCGGGTTGCGGCCCGGGTCCAGCGGCCGGGCCGGCGGATCGCTTTGCTGGAAGCCGAGATGTTCACCTGTGACGACGACCGGCCGGTGGCACGGCTGAGCGCGTGGGCACTGGCCACCTCCGACACCACCGCGGTGTCTTCCGACCGGCACGCGCCACTGATCAGCGGGCCGTCGCTACCGCCGCCAGAGTGGTTCGCCCGGGCCAGCGGCTACGCCCATTCGGTGCGCTGGCGGGTCCAGCCTGACGCGCCCGACGGCACCGCGATCGCCTGGCTGAGCCCGCAGGTGCACCTGGTGGACAGCGAACCGACCACCGCCCTGCAGCGGCTGGCGATGGTGGTCGACTCCGCGAACGGGGTGGGAGCCGCACTGGACGTCGACGAGTACATGTTCATGAACACCGACACCGTCGTGCACCTGCACCGGCTACCGACCGGGACGGACTTCGGGCTGCGAGCCCGCGCATCCATCGGCCCGGACGGGGTGGGTGTCACCACCGCGGAGCTGTTCGACGACGACGGATTCTTCGGGACGTCAGCGCAGGCGCTGCTGGTGCAGCGGCGCTGACCAGTGGCTCAGACCACCGCGGTGAGCGCGGCGATCGCCAGACCGCCCAACACCGCGATGCTGTCCTCCACCAACGCGATCGGCAGATCGTGGCCACCGTTGGCGGCGACCAGGCGCTGCCGCACCCGGAAACCGACCAGGGTGCCGATCACCGCGCCGATGATGCCGGCGCCGAGTGCCGTCCAGGTGTAGTTCCAGGCCGTGCCGAGCACCGCGCCGGCGAACCCGCCCAGCACGATCCGCGCGCCGAACTGCATGGGCACGGTGCGTGCCGGGGTGCTGGGCAATTGGTCGGTGATGAATTCACCGATCGCCAGCAGCGTCAAGACGGTGACGGTCACCGGATGGCTCAGCCATTCGACCCATGTTCCGTTCAAGTTGATCCACTGCAGGACGGCGGCCCAGGCCATCACGGCCGGCGCGGTGAACGCGCGCAGCCCGGCAACAGCACCAATGAACAGCGCGAGCACCAGCACGATGAAATGCGTCACCACTACCTCCCGGGCCAGTCGAGCCGACCACCGGACGTTAACACGGCAAAGGCTCAGCTACCGGGACTGATCAAAATCGGCAGAATCTGATGTCCGAGGCGAGGATGGCCTTCGCGCCGATCGCGGCCAACTCGTCCATGATCGCGTTGACCTCGCGTCGTGGTACCAGTGCGCGCACCGCCGCCCAGTCCGGGTCTGCCAGTGGCGCGATGGTCGGCGATTCCAGGCCCGGGGTGATCGCGACAGCCTGCTCGAGTACGCCACGCGGGCAGTCGTAGTCCAGCATCAGGTACTGCTGACCGAACACCACGCCTTGCACGCGGGCGGCCAGTTGGTCACGGGCGGCGGCGGTCTCGGCGCTGCGCCCATTGGACACGGCGCCCTCGATCAACACGGCCTCCGAATCGCACAGCGACTCACCGAAAGCCACCAGACCGTGCTGGCGGAGGGTGCGCCCGGAGCCCACCACGTCGGCGATCGCGTCGGCCACCCCGAGTTGGATCGAGATCTCGACAGCCCCGTCGAGGCGGATGACGGTGGCCTCAATCCCCTTGGCGGCCAGGTCTTTGCGAACCAGGTTCGGGTAGGCGGTGGCGATCCGCTTGCCGGCCAGGTCCGCGGCGACCCAGTCCCGCCCGGCCGGGGCGGCGTACCGGAACCGCGAGGACCCGAAGCCCATCGCCAGCCGTTCGGCAACCGGCGCCCCGGATTCCGCTGCCAGGTCCCGTCCGGTGATCCCGAGGTCGAGTTCGCCGGAGCCGACGTAGATCGCGATGTCCTTGGGCCGCAGGAAGAAGAACTCGACCCTGTTGGCCGGGTCGATGACGGTCAGGTCCTTGGCGTCGGTGCGGCTGCGGTAGCCGGCCTCGGACAGCATCGCTGCGGCGGATTCACTGAGCGCCCCCTTGTTGGGGACCGCGACACGCAACATGGTCACAACTTCCGGTACACGTCGGCCAGTGTCAGCCCGCGAGAGAGCATCAGCACCTGGGCCCAATACAGCAGCTGGCTGATCTCCTCGGCCAGCGCGTCGTCGGATTCGTGTTCGGCGGCCAGCCACACCTCGCCGGCCTCCTCCAGGATCTTCTTGCCGATCGTGTGTACACCGGCGTCCAACGCCGCCACGGTGCCGCTTCCGGCCGGCCGGGTCGCGGCACGCTCACCGAGCTCGGCGAACAGCTCCTCGAAGGTCTTCACGAGCAGGGATTGTTTCATGCGGCATCAGGACGGGTCACGTCGGTTTCCGACGGCAGCCGCTTGCGAGGCGGCCAGCTGGGCGCAGATTTCGTGCAGGTCCGCCAACCCAAGCCCGGTTAGGGACGCCACCTGGCGGCGCCGAGCGCCGGCCGGCACCGGTAGCGCATTGGGCACGACCAGCACCGCGCACCCGGCAGCTTCGGCCGCGGCGGCACCCGTCGGCGAGTCCTCCACGGCCAGGCACCAGCGCGGATCCAGGTCCAGCAGCTCCGCGGCACGCAGGTAGGGATCCGGCGCGGGTTTACCCGCGGGCACCTCGTCACCACAGACCACGGCCGCGAAATAGTGCCGGCCAATGCTGCCCAGCGCCCGCTCGGCCAGCATCCGCGGGGTGTTGGTCACCAAGGCCGTCGGCATCCCCGCGCCGGCCAGCTCCTCAAGCAACTCCCGGGCGCCGTCGCACCAGGGCAGGCCCGCGTCGAACAACTCACCGGTGTAGTCGTGCAGCCAGCGCGCCGAGGCCGCCATGGCCGCCGGATCGCGCGGCAGCCCCAGGTCGTCGTAGACGATCCGCATGGTGTCCTCGGCACACCCGCCGACCGTGGACGCCCGGACTTCCGGGGTCAGCACCCCGCCGAGGCGGTCGTAGAGCGCCTCCATCGCGACGTCCCACAGCTTCTCGCAATCGACCAGGGTGCCGGCCATGTCGCACAACCCAAATCCGTTGGCCACGAAGCCTCCGCCGCGCCGAGCCGGCCCCGCCGCATCGAACTGCGCCCGTTCCGGCGCCTCCCCGCCCCATCCCCACGGGAAGGGCGCGCCATCAACGGCGGGGAGCGCGAGCCGTTCATGAGCTGCGACGATCTCCTGATGCGTGAACGCGCCGACGGCATTGTGCGCGGCATCTGCATTTTTCGCGACCTGCTTGAAGCGAAAAAAGTGTTGA
>CAXYUC010000210.1:0-6560 GCA_964292075.1 uncultured Mycolicibacter sp. | reverse complement strand
AAAAGCCCACCACGCCCCGGCCCGGAGGGGGCGAAAAAAACAACAGATCGCCCGGCCGCGGGGGGTTCCCCCCCCTCGCGCCCGGTCGTTCATACCAGTGCTTGGGTAGCCAGCGGGCTACCGATGTGGTCGGCGGCGATCAGCCGGCCACCCGACAGCGACAGCACCCAGGTGCTGCCCTTGCGATTGCGGGACTTGTCCGGGCTGACGCCGTCGTGTTTGGACCACCAGGCGATCAGGTCCGGAATTACCTTGCCCTGGGTGCAGATAACCGGTGTACCGCCCAGTTTGGCGATCTCCAACACCCGGCGGCGGGCCTGCTTCGGATCGTCGGCGTACGACTCCTCGGTCAGTGTCGGCTCGTTGTGCACCGCCACCCCGAGTTCGGCGGCCAAGGGCTCCACAGTCTGTTGGCAGCGCACCCGATCAGCCGCGTACACCGCGGTAGCACCGAAGGCCAGCAGCTGATCGGTGAGCGCTTCGGCCTGTGCGCGACCCCGCTTGTCCAGTGGTCGCTGGCGGTCGTCGCCGGAGAACCGCGACCGACGCCCAGCGGTACCGTGCCGAACGATCAACACCGTTTCGGTGTCCGCCGGCTGCTTGGCGAACCGCCGCAATATCTTCCGGTCGTAGGCGTACTGCAGTTCCTTCATTGCGGCATCGACCGGTAGCCAGACCAGATCGTCGACCTCGTGATTGGGCACGAAGTCTCCGCCCAGTGCCTGTGCGGCCCAGTATCGGACCTTCTTGACGCCCTGGGTCACCGGATAGCGGACCGCTCCCAGCCGGCGGCCCAGCTGTGCGTGCTGGCCGGTCTCCTCCAGGATCTCCCGCACTGCTGTGACCGGTTCGGTCTCACCGGGATCGACCTTGCCCTTGGGCAGTGACCAGTCGTCGTAGCGCGGGCGGTGGATGAGCGCCACCTCAACGGCATTGCGCCGCGTCCGCCACAGCACCGCCCCGGCGGCGTGGACGACCTTGTCTACCGTCTCGGAGCCATTCGACACTGTCGTTTCGAGCACCTTGCACTCCTGCAGGTCAATTCGGGCTTGTTGGGCGGTGGTGGCCGGTTGTCAGGGATTGCGGTGTCGGTCCATCAATGACGCCTGGTGATCGCGCACGGTGGCCCCGGCTTGCGGTTCCGCCGTCCACTGGCCGTCGGGCCCCAGCTCCCAGCAGCGGGTGGCCGGATCCATTGCGGAGTCGAACACATCGCTCAGTTGTGCGGTCAGTCGCGGGTTCTTCACCTGCACCATCACCTCGACCCGACGGTCCAGATTGCGGTGCATCATGTCGGCGCTGCCGATCCAGAACTCGTCGATGGCGCGGAAGTGGATGATGCGGGAGTGCTCCAGGAATCGGCCGAGAATCGAGCGGACGAGGATGTTTTCGGAGAAACCCTCGACTCCGGGCCGCAGTGCGCAGATGCCGCGGACGAACAACTCCACTTGCACTCCGGCTTGAGAGGCGCGGTAGAGCGCGTCGATCACCTGCTCATCGACCAGCGAGTTGAGCTTGAGCCGGATCCGCCCGTTGCCGGAGCGGCGGTGCGCCGCGACCTCACGTTCGATGCGCTCGATGATGCCGGTCCGGACACCGTGCGGGGCCACCAACAGATTGCGGTAGGAGACTTTCCGCGAATAGCCGGTCAGAGAATTGAACAGGTCGGTCAGGTCGGCGCCGATGTCCGGGTCGGCGGTGAGCAGTCCCACATCTTCGTAGAGACGCGCGGTCTTGGAGTTGTAGTTACCGGTGCCGATATGGCAGTACCGCCGGATCGTCGATCCCTCGCGACGCACGACGAGGCA
Organism: uncultured Mycolicibacter sp.; assembly: GCA_964292075.1. Classification (GTDB taxonomy): domain Bacteria; phylum Actinomycetota; class Actinomycetes; order Mycobacteriales; family Mycobacteriaceae; genus Mycobacterium. The sequence goes on along the minus strand of CAXYUC010000210.1, from coordinate 4,752 downwards.
GACCTTGCAGTGGGTTTTCAGACCGATCAGTCCGTACACCACGTGCACGCCGGCCTGCTCCAGCTTGCGGGCCCACTTGATGTTGGCCTGCTCGTCGAATCGGGCCTTGATCTCGACGAGTGCCACCACCTGCTTGCCGGCCTCGGCGGCGTCGATCAGCGCGGTGACGATCGGTGAATCACCGGAGGTGCGGTAGAGCGTCTGCTTGATCGCCAGCACGCCCGGGTCGGCGGCCGCCTGTTCGATGAACCGTTGCACGCTGGTGGCGAATGAGTCGTAGGGGTGATGTACCAGCACATCGCCTTCACGCAGGGTGGCGAAAATGCTTTTGGGGGTTTCCCGTTCGGCGAACGCCGGGTGGGTAGCCGGGACGAAGGTGCGGTCCTTGAGATCGGGCCGGTCCTGGCCGTAGACCTGCCACAGCGATGACAGGTCCAACAGACCGGGCAACTCGATGACGTCACCGGGGTGCACGTCGAGTTCGCGCAGCAACAGCTCCAGCATGTTCTCGGTCATGTCGTCGGCAACCTCGAGGCGCACCGGTGACCCAAACCGGCGCCGCGCCAGCTCCCGCTCCAAGGCCTGCAACAGATCTTCGTCGCGGTCCTCTTCGACCTCGAAATCGGCGTTGCGGGTGATGCGGAACGCGTGATGCTCGACGATCTCCATGCCGGGGAACAGCACCGGCAAGAATGCCGCGATCAACTCCTCCATCGGCAGGAATCGGACCTCGGCACGGCCGTCGCCGCCACTGGCGTCGGCGTCCAGTTCGACGAAACGGTCGACGTTGTCGGGGACCTTGACCCGCGCGAAGTGACTTCCACCGTCCTCGGGACGTTTGACCGTCACCGCCAGGTTCAAGCTGAGCCCGCTGACGAACGGGAACGGGTGGGCCGGGTCGACCGCCAGCGGCGTCAGCACCGGGAACACCTGCTCGTGGAAGTACACCGACAGCTGGTCACGCTCGGCCGGCAGGAGGTCGGCCCACGTCACCACGTGGATGCCTTCGGCGGCAAGCGCCGGGCGGACCGAGTCGAGGAACACCCGAGCGTGGCTGGTGGCGATCTGCTGGGTCCGTTCGCCGATGCGGCGCAGTTGCTCACGCGGGGTCAGGCCGTCGGCCGAGCGCACCGACAGGCCCATCTCGTCGCGGCGTTTGAGGCCGGCGACCCGGACCATGTAGAACTCGTCCAGATTGGAGGCGAAGATCGCCAGAAACTTGGCCCGCTCCAACAGCGGTAGTGAGGTGTCGGCGGCCAGCGCCAGCACCCGCGCGTTGAAGTCCAGCCAGCTCAGTTCGCGGTTGAGGTAGCGGTCGGCGGGCAGTTCGTCGTCGTCGCCGGCCGGAAGCGTCTCGGTGGCAGCGGGAGGCGCGGTCGGAGCGGCGTCGTGCGGACGCCAGTCAGTCGTGTCGGTACGCGTCTCGGTGAGTTCGCTGGCCTCGATTTCGTCCACCCCGAAATCATTGCTCATCCCGCGTGCTGCTGCCACCGGACTTGGCATGTGCGAGTGCACGGGCCGTTGCCGTGCCGACTCCGAGACGTCGCGCCACCGCCAGGTCTTCCGGGGTGTCGATGTCACAGCGCAGACCGGGCCAGGCGCCGGTCAGCTCCAGCGCGCCAGATTCCCGGTGTCGCGTAGATGAATTCCTGCCGAACTTCGGGTTCAGTGCGGTGCCGAACGCGAACAGCGCCGCGGTGCCCATCCCATGCCGGTCCGCGACGAAGCTGCGCTGGTGTGTCCGTGCAGCGGCGATCGCCTCGTCGAGTTCGTAGGATTGCAAAGCCGGCAAATCACCTTGCAAAACAACGATATTCGGTACCGATTCGGTCACCGAGGCTTCGGCGGCGGCGAGCGCGTTGTTCAGCGGGTCGCCGTGACCTTCCGGAGTCGGATCCTGCAGCACTTCGGCCCCCAGCTCGGCGGCGGCCGCCGCGGCGGCCTCATCGGGGGTGACCACGGTGATGTGTTCCAGTCCCCGGGCGGGCCACGCCGCCCTGGTGGTGTCCGCCCGCATGGCCAGCACCACGGCCTCCCGCAGCGGTGCGGGAAACGCCGGCGCCAGCCTGGTCTTGGCCACGCTGAGCCGCTTGACGGCAATGATCAGGCCGATGCCCGACACCTCGGCCTGTGTTGACTGCACAACAGACATCCTGCCAGCGCCGCGTGCGATGGCGGCTAGGGTGATGCGCCTAAGGGAGGTGGTGTGCGATGGTCGGCACCGAGGGCACGGTCGCGGTGATGGGCGCGGGGGCATGGGGCACGGCGTTGGCCAAGGTGCTCGCCGACGCCGGCAGTGACGTCCGGCTCTGGGCACGCCGGCCCGACATCGCCGCGCAGATCAACGAGACCCGGCGCAACCCCGACTACCTGCCGGGCTTCGCGGTACCCGACGCGGTGCGCGCCACCAGCGATCCGGCCGAGGCGCTGGACGGGTTGACCACCGTGGTGCTGGCCGTGCCGGCGCAGACGATGCGGGCCAACCTCCAAGCATGGACACCGCACCTGACCGACAGTGCCACGCTGGTCAGCGTCGCCAAGGGCATCGAGCTGGGCACGCTGATGCGGATGAGCCAGGTGATCGCCTCGGTGACGGGGTTCGACACCGGTCAGGTCGCGGTGGTGTCCGGCCCCAACCTGGCGGCGGAGATCGCCGCCGAGCAGCCCGCGGCCACCGTGGTCGCCTGCACTGACTCCGGTCGTGCGGTGGCGCTGCAGCGGATGCTCAACACGGCCTACTTCCGGCCCTACACCAACTCCGACGTCGTCGGCACCGAGATTGGTGGGGCCTGCAAGAACGTCATCGCCCTGGCCTGCGGGATGGCGGCCGGAGTGGGGCTGGGCGAGAACACGGCGGCCGCCATCATCACCCGGGGACTGGCTGAGATCATCCGGCTGGGAGTCGCGCTGGGCGCCAAGGGCGCCACCCTGGCCGGCCTGGCCGGCGTGGGCGACTTGGTGGCCACCTGCACATCGCCGCATTCGCGCAACCGCTCGTTCGGCGAACGGCTCGGCCGGGGTGAGGCGATGCCGCCGGTGCCGGGGTCCGCGGGTCTGTTGAGCACCTCGGACGGCCACGTTGTCGAAGGCGTGACGTCGTGCCAGTCGGTGCTGGCGCTGGCCTCGAGCTACGACGTGGAGATGCCGCTGACCGATGCCGTGCACCGGGTCTGCCACACCGGGTCGTCGGTCAATGAGGCGGTGGCGCTGCTGCTGGGACGTCGCACCAAACCGGAGTAAGCGTCCCCGCCCGGGCCGCCCGGTACCCTCTGGCGTGTGAATTCCCACGAACGCACCCGCGTGGCCGTCGTCTTCGGTGGCCGCAGTAGCGAGCACGCCATCTCCTGCGTCTCGGCGGGCAGCATCCTGCGCAACCTGGACCCGCAACGCTTCGAGGTCGTCGCAGTAGGCATCACCCCGGAGGGGGCGTGGGTGCTCACCGACGGCAACCCCGACACGCTGGCGATCACGGACCGCCAACTGCCGGCGGTCAGCACCGACTCGGGCGCCGAACTGGCGTTGGCCGCCGACCCGCAGCGAGCCGGTCAGCTCGTCGCGTTCTCCGCCGCCGGGCCCGCGGAGGTGCTGGAGTCGGTCGACGTGGTGTTTCCGGTGCTGCACGGCCCCTATGGCGAGGACGGCACCGTGCAGGGCCTGCTGGAGTTGGCCGGGGTGCCGTACGTGGGCGCCGGCGTGCTGGCCAGCGCGGCCGGCATGGACAAAGAGTTCACCAAGAAGCTGCTGGCCGCCGACGGTCTGCCGATCGGCCCATATGCGGTGCTGCGGGCCAACCAGGAGAGTTTGTCGATCGACGATCGGGAGCGGCTGGGGCTGCCGCTGTTCGTCAAACCGGCGCGCGGCGGGTCCTCGATCGGGGTCAGCCGGGTGACGTCGTACGACGAGCTTCCCGCGGCGATCGCCGAAGCGCGACGGCACGACCCGAAGGTTATTGTCGAGGCCGCGATCGTCGGCCGCGAAATCGAATGCGGGGTGCTCGAATTCCCCGACGGCTCGGTGTCCGCCAGCACGGTAGGGGAGATCCGGGTATCCGGCGTGGCCGACCGTGACGACTCGTTCTACGACTTCGCCACCAAGTATCTCGACGATGCCGCCGAACTCGACGTGCCCGCCAAGATCGACGCCGAGGTCGCCGAGGCCGTGCAGCAGTTGGCGATTCGGGCGTTCGCCGCGCTGGACTGCCAGGGGTTGGCCCGGGTGGACTTCTTCCTGACCGACACCGGCCCAGTGATCAACGAGATCAACACCATGCCCGGATTCACCACCATCTCGATGTACCCGCGGATGTGGTCGGCCAGCGGCGTGGACTACCCGACGCTGCTGGCGACGATGGTCGACACCGCCCTGGCGCGCGGCGTGGGCCTGCGCTGACGCGTCAGGGGCGGTGCCAGCGCGCCGAGCGTGCATTCAGCACGAAAAATCAGCCGATATTCAGTCTGATTACACGTTCGGCGTGAGGTAGTTAGCGCGGCGGGCCCGGCCTGATCGGCACGGCATCGACGGTGTCGGCGATCAGATCCGACACCTCCTGAATCGGCGTGGGCCCTGATCCGGGCGGCAGCGTCAGCGCCAGATAGATCTTCCGGTCCACCACATACCAGGTGGCGCGGTCGCCTTCGCGGACTTCGAACCACTGCACGTGATCGACCACCTGGATGGGGGAGCCCACCACGAAGTCGGCCGGCCGGTCCAGCCCACAGCGCAGCACCACGGGCTCGCCGTCGTCGGCGGTCC